>NZ_JBMKHA010000015.1:0-132930 GCF_049238365.1 Enterobacter cloacae complex sp. IR53030 | reverse complement strand
CGGGGTGTGCATATTACGCTTTCCCGCTTCAGAGTCAAGCGTTTATTTTGCTTTTCTCTGCTGACCCGGCGCCGTGTGTGCCGTTGTTCCGTGTCAGTGGAGGCGCATTATAGGGAGTTATTTCACAGTGACAAGAGGAAATTTAAAAAAAGTTTCCGTCCGTGTTTTTTTTCACCAATAGCGGTGAAATCAAGCTACAAATTGTTCTATTTGATGTATCTACAACCACAATCACATTCGAGGTGGCATAATTATCAGCATAAAACATTAAGGAATAAACGCGATGCCATTAAGCGCACAACAGCTGGCCGCCCAAAAAAACCTCTCCTATGTGCTGGCAGAAAAGCTGGCGCAACGGATTTTAGCGGGAAAATATGCCCCGGGCAGCATCCTGCCGGGTGAAATGGAGTTGGGCGAGCAGTTTGGGGTGAGCCGTACCGCCGTTCGTGAAGCGGTGAAAACCCTGACGGCAAAAGGGATGGTTCTCCCGCGCCCGCGCATTGGTACGCGCGTGATGCCGCAGAGTAACTGGAATTTTCTCGATCAGGAGCTGCTCTCCTGGTGGATGACAGAAGATAACTTTCATCAGGTGGTCGATCACTTCCTCGTGATGCGTAGCAGCCTTGAACCCCAGGCCTGCCTGCTTGCCGCCACGCTCGGAACAGCAGAGCAGAAAGCGCAACTTAACGCGTTGATGGAAGAAATGGTGTTCCTGAAAAAACACTTCAACCGGGAACGCTGGGTTGAGGTTGATATGGCCTGGCATGAACATATCTATATGATGAGCGCCAATCCCTTCCTGACCTCCTTTGCCTCGTTATTCCATTCGGTGTACCACACCTACTTTTCCTCTATTACACAAGACGAAGTGGTAAAGCTGGATTTGCATCAGGCGATAGTGGATGCCATTCAGGAGAGCGACGGGCAGCGAGCCCTGAGTGCGTGCCAGGCATTGCTGGCCGCGCCAACCCACCAGCAGGTAGATAAATGACAAAGAAAAAAGCACGCAGCATGGCCGGATTGCCGTGGATTGCAGCCATGGCGTTCTTTATGCAGGCACTGGATGCCACCATCCTCAACACAGCGCTTCCCGCCATTGCACAAAGCCTCAACCGCTCCCCGCTGGCAATGCAATCCGCCATCATCAGCTATACCCTGACGGTGGCGATGCTGATTCCGGTAAGCGGCTGGCTGGCTGACCGCTTCGGTACCCGCAGAGTTTTCATGCTGGCCGTAACGCTCTTTACCCTGGGTTCGCTGGCCTGCGCGCTCTCCACATCCTTAACAGAGCTGGTTATCTTCCGCGTGTTACAGGGCATTGGCGGCGCGATGATGATGCCCGTGGCGCGCCTGGCATTGCTGCGTGCCTACCCACGCAGCGAGCTGCTTCCCGTGCTCAACTTCGTCACCATGCCGGGCCTCGTCGGCCCGATACTGGGCCCGGTACTCGGCGGCGTGTTTGTGACCTGGGCAAGCTGGCACTGGATCTTCCTGATTAATATCCCGATTGGTGTGGCAGGGCTGTTCTACGCTCGCAAATATATGCCCAACTTCACCACGCCAAGACGCAGCTTCGATATGGGCGGATTTTTCCTGTTTGGTCTGAGCCTGGTGCTGTTCTCCAGCGGGATGGAGCTGTTTGGTGAGAAAATCGTTGAAACGTGGCTGGCACTGGCCGTCATCCTCAGTGGTATTCTGCTTTTCCTTCTTTATATACGTCATGCGCGTCGCCACCCGACACCGCTTATCTCTTTATCGCTGTTTAACACCCGGACCTTCTCCGTCGGGATTGCAGGAAACATAGCTTCACGCCTGGGGACAGGATGCGTACCGTTCCTGATGCCATTGATGTTGCAGGTAGGTTTTGGCTATCCGGCCCTGATTGCCGGCTGCATGATGGCGCCCACGGCAATGGGTTCAATTCTGGCAAAATCAACCGTCACGCAGGTACTGCGCTGGTTTGGCTATCGTAAGACGCTGGTTGGCGTGACGGTCTTTATCGGCCTGATGATTGCGCAATTCTCTCTGCAATCCGCCTCTCTTCCCGTCTGGATGCTGATCCTGCCGTTGTTTGTGCTGGGCATGGCAATGTCGACGCAGTTTACGTCGATGAACACCATTACCCTTGCCGATCTGACTGACGAGAATGCCAGTAGCGGCAACAGCGTGCTGGCGGTAACACAGCAGCTGTCGATCAGTTTAGGGGTGGCGGTAAGTGCAGCAGTGCTGCGCTTTTATGAGGGTTTTGACAGCGCGAATACCGTTGAGCAGTTCCACTATACCTTTATTACGATGGGCGCACTCACGGTGGTATCGGCGCTGGTCTTTATGCTGTTAAAACCGAAAGACGGCCGAAACCTGATCAAAGAGCGCCACAAAGCAAAGGCTAAACCGAACCCCGTTCCATCAGAACAGGAGTAAGCTGCAGACGTTGCTGTTGCAGCGTGGGCTGCGCCATTCGGTGGATCAACACATCAATGGCCAGCTCACCCAGTTCATCTTTCGGCTGATGAATGGTGGTCAGCGGCGGCGTCATGTAGCGCGCCAGTTCGATATCATCGTAGCCAATGATCGCCATATCGTCCGGAACGCGTAACCCCGCCTGATACAACGCCTGATAAGCACCAAATGCCATCGCATCGTTACCGATAAATACCGCCTGCGGACGCGGCTCTTGCATCAGCAATGTCTGCATCGCCTCAAAGCCGCCGTTAAATTCGAAATCACCGGTGATCCGGTAGCCGTCAGGGATGGCAAGACCCGCGCGTTCCATCGCCGAGAGATAACCTTCCAGACGCAAGCGCGCCGGGGTTTTATCCAGCGGGCCGGTAATGCAGGCGATGCGGGTATGACCTTTATCGATCAGATGCTGAGTTGCCATGTCGCCGCCCAGCAGGGAATTATCCTGAATCAGATCGCTGGTCCCATCGAACGGCGCCCAGTCCATCATCACCGTAGGAATTGAAGGGTAGCGCTGGATAATCTCTTTCGACGGTTGATGGGTTTCGGTACAGAGCAGCAATAACCCGTCGACGCGTTTTTGCATCAGCGTTTCCAGGTTACGGTTCATGCGCTGTTCGTCACCCTCGGTATTGCACAGCACCAGACTGTAGCCACGCTCGAAGCAGCTGCGCTCTACGCCGCGAACAAGTTCAGAATAAAAAGGGTTGGTACTGGCGGTGATCAGCATACCGATGGTGCGCGTCTGGTTAAGCTTAAGGCTGCGCGCCAGCGCCGACGGCGCATAGTTGAGATCTTTTACTGCGGCTTCGACTTTCTCCCGAATCGCCTCGCTAACGAAACGATCGTTATTAATAACGTGAGAGACAGTCGAAGTAGAAACGCCCGCCATGCGGGCGACATCTTTCATCGTAGCCAAGCGTTACCCCTGCTGACTTAAGAATTCATCGATCTCTTTGCGCCACGGTACGGAAGGCTGTGCCCCTTTACGCGTCACCGCAATTGCGGCGGCAGCATGCGCAAAGCGGATCGCATCATCCATCACTTTGCCTTCCAGCAGCGCCGTCACCAGCGCACCGTTAAAGGTATCACCTGCGGCAATCGTATCAATGGCTTTAACCCTGAAGCCCGGCACGCGACGCCCTTCGCCGTTTACGCTTGCCCACACCCCACGGCTACCAAGAGTAATGATAACGGTCCCGATGCCCTTTTCATGCAACACTTTCGCCGCACGCGCGGCATCATCATCATTTTCAACACGAATGCCCGTCAGCTTTTCCGCTTCGGTTTCGTTTGGCGTAATGATGTCCACCAGCGCCAACAACTCGTCTGATAATACACGGGCTGGAGCAGGGTTAAGTACGACAGTGGTATGATTTTCATGCGCAATTTTGGCGGCGGCCAGCACGCTTTCAACCGGTGACTCCAGCTGCATCAGCAGGGCTTCGGCTCCACTGATGAGTGCTCGTTGCGCTTCTACGCGCGCCGTCGTCAGCGCAGCGTTAGCACCCGCATGAATACCGATGACATTCTCACCTTCAGCGTTGACGAAAATCAGCGCCACGCCGGTAGACTCCCCCGCAACAACGCTGACCGGCGCGATATCAATATTATCGCTGGCCAGCTGTTTACGTACGCGCTCACCGGTATCGTCATCACCCGTGCAGGCGATAAACGCAATATTCGCCCCACTGCGTCCGGCGGCGACGGCCTGGTTTGCGCCCTTACCGCCAAATGCTACCTGGTAATGATTACCCGTGACGGTTTCGCCCGGAGCAGGGAATGATTCAAGGTTAAGAATGTGATCGGCATTGATACTGCCAAGGACGACGAGGTTACCTGCGGTTTTCATGGTTGGATTGTCCATCTGAGAGCGCCACCGGTGTTACCCGGTGGCGTATGCCACACTTTTCTTTATTGGTGTCCCTCAGGCAGCCAGCGACTGCCTGATTCGCCTTTTATTGCTTGATGACCAGCTTCAGGTCAACAGGGTATTTGGCCTGAACTTTTTCGCCCTTCAGCACTTTGTCGGCAGTTTGTACGCCAGTCGCGCCAATCTGCTCAGGCAGCTGAGCGATGGTCGCAGCCAGTTTGCCATCATTTACCGCTTTTTCACCATCCGGCGTACCGTCAAATCCGACAACCATCACATCAGATTTACCTGCAGTCTGCAGGGCACGCAGCGCACCCAGCGCCATCTCATCGTTCTGTGCAAACACAGCCTGCACGTCAGGATGTGCGGTCAGCAGGTTCTGCATAACGTTCAGACCTTTAGTACGGTCGAAGTCTGCTGGCTGGCTCGCCAGGACGTTGAATTTGTGTGCAGCGACAGCCTGCTGGAAGCCTTCGCCACGCTCACGCGCTGCGGACGTCCCGGCAATCCCCTGCAGTTCGATGACTTTGGCGCCTTCACCGGCTTTCTTCGCAATGTAATCACCGGCGATTTTACCGCCCAGCACGTTATCAGACGCGATGTGGCTGACTACATCGCCTTTGTTCGCCTGACGGTCCAGCGTGATCACCGGAATTTTCGCCTGGTTTGCCATTTTAACGGCGTTACCTACGGCGTCAGAATCGGTTGGGTTGATCAGCAGGATTTTGGTGCCACGAACGGTTAAGTCCTGAACGTTCGCCAGCTCTTTCGCCGGGTTGTTCTGAGAATCCAGCACGACCAGGTTGTAACCCAGCTTGTCAGCTTCTTTCTGCGCACCATCCTTCAGGGAGACGAAGAACGGGTTGTTCAGGGTAGAGACAACCAGCGCGATGGTGTCTTTCGCCATGGCGTTAGCACTTACGGTTGCGCTCAGCGCGACAGCGGAAACCAGGGTAGCCAGTTTTTTCATGTTCATATCTAAGATGTCCTGTAGTGTCGTCAGTTACTGTTTTTTGTTGTCTACCAGTACCGCCAGCAAAATCACCACTGCCTTAACGATCATCTGGTAATAGGAGGAAACACCTAACAAATTCAAACCATTATTCAGGAAACCGAGGATCAGTGCGCCGATCAATGTCCCAACAATGCGACCTTTACCGCCCGCCAGACTCGTACCGCCCAGAACCACCGCCGCGATGGCATCCAGTTCATAGCCCGTACCCGCCGTTGGCTGCGCAGAAGAAAGACGCGCCACTTCGATGATGCCCGCCAGAGAGGCCAGCAGGCCGCACAGGGAGTAAACGATAATTTTGACTTTATTGACGCTAATACCGGACAGACGCGTTGCCGCTTCGTTACCGCCCAGCGCATAAATGTAACGACCCAGACGAGTGTGATGCAGCATGTACCACGCCGCCAGGAAGACGATAGCCATGATCCAGACCGGCGTCGGGACGCCCAGCGGACGGCCAATACCGAACCAGCCAAAAAGATCGGCATTATCCGTAAACCCGGTATTGACCGGGCTACCGTTGGTGTAGACCATGGTCACACCACGCAGCAGCAGCATCATGACCAGCGTGGCGATAAACGCCTGAACACGCCCTTTTGCCACGATCACGCCGGTTACAGCGCCAATCGCCGCGCCTGCTGCCAGTGCAGCGGCAACCGCCACCAGCGCGTTGACTTCAATCCCGACAAGCGAAGCGGCGATCGCACCGGTGAGCGCCAGCAGGGAACCGACGGACAGATCGATACCCGAGGTCAAAATCACCAGCGTCATCCCGACCGCCATAATGGCGTTCACAGACGTCTGCTGCAGAATGTTGAAGAGGTTATTAACGGTGAAGAAATTCGGACTCATGGTCGACACAATCGCGATCAGCACCAGCAGGGCAATCAGCGATTTTTGTTCCATCAGCCATGCCTTTGTGAAATAGCGGCGACCAGAAACAGCCTGGGTAGTCATCTTCTTACTCCTGATTCACGCGATTAAGCTTGCCCACAGCGGCAGCCATCAGAACTTCCTGGGTGGCCTGCTCGCGAGTGAATTCACCGCCGAGATGCCCTTCATGCATGACGATAATGCGATCGCTCATGCCTAATACTTCTGGCATCTCGGAAGAGACCAGAATGATGCTCAGCCCGTCGGCCTTGAACTGGTTAATCAGCTGATAGATCTCTTTCTTTGCGCCCACGTCTACGCCGCGGGTTGGCTCGTCGAGGATCAAGACTTTCGGGCGCGTCATCAGCCCGCGGGCAATCGCCACTTTCTGCTGATTACCACCGGACAACAGGCCAATCGCCTGCTCCATTGACGGCGTTTTGACGTTAAAAAGACGGATAAAATCACTGACCGCCTGCTGCTCGTCTTTATGCTTAAGGCTGCCGCCGCTGCGGCTGAAATAGCGCAGCGCGGTAAGCGACATGTTCTCTTTTACCGACATGCCCAGCACTAAACCGTCGCGCTTGCGGTCTTCAGAGATATAGACGATACCGTTCGCCAGTCCATCCTGCGGAGAGCGCGTCACCACTTCATGACCGTCGAGGGTGACATAACCGCTGGTGCGCGGCAGTGCGCCGTAGAGCACTTTCATCAGTTCGGTACGTCCCGCGCCCATCAGACCCGCGACACCGAGGATCTCACCCTGGCGCAGGGTAAAGGTCACATCGTGAACGCCCGGACCGCAGAGGTTATCCACCTTCAGGCGGATCTCACCCGGTGCTTTATCCAGACGCGGATACTGATCTTCCAGCTTACGTCCCACCATCATTTCGATGAGCGTATCTTCGGTCAGCGTCGCCACTTCGCGCTCGGCAATAAACTGCCCGTCGCGGAAGACGGTGACGTCATCGCAAATCTCGAAGATCTCTTTCATGCGGTGAGAAATATAGACAATCCCACGTCCCTGCGATTTCAGCTCGCGGATCACGCGGAACAGGGATTCGGTTTCGGTATCAGTCAGAGCGTCGGTCGGCTCATCCATGATGATGACTTTGGATTCAAAGCTCAGCACCTTCGCGATTTCCACCATCTGCTGATCGCCGATGGAGAGCTCGCCTACCAGACGGTCGCTCTTAAAGCGCAGGTTCAGCTTCGCGAGCAGCTTGTCCGCTTCGGCGTACATGGTTTTCCAGTCGATTTTGCCAAACCGGTTCACAAACTCACGGCCGAGGAAGATGTTCTCCGCAATGGTGAGCTGCGGGATCAGGTTTAGCTCCTGGTGGATGATACCGATACCCGCTTCCTGAGAAGATTTCGGGCCGTTAAAGGTGGTCTCTTTACCCAGCCAGAGCAGCGAACCGGCATCACGCTGGTAGATCCCGGTCAGCACTTTCATCATGGTGGATTTGCCCGCACCGTTTTCGCCCACCAGCGCCATCACGCGACCGGAGTAGACATTCAGCGCCGCACCGGAGAGGGCTTTTACGCCTGGGAACGATTTATCGATCCCCTTGAGTTGCAGTAATGCGTCCATGATGGCCTCAGAAGGTGACGCCAGCACAGAGAATGATATTCGCATACGGGGAACACTCCCCGCTGCGAATCACCGCCTGACTGTCTGCGGTTTGTTGTTTGAACTGCTCGTGCGTTGTGTAACGAATTTCTATGGTGTTTCCCTGGTGTTGCTGCAGTTGCTCAATAAACTTAAGCAACGTTTCGTGGAGTTGCGGATTATGTTGTTTGATTTCCGCCGCGAGAATGGCCCCCTCAACCTGCATCTCCGACGTCACCACATCCAGTACCTGCATAAACGAAGGAACTCCCTGCGTTAACGCCATATCAATACGGGTTGTGCTGCGCGGAACCGGTAAGCCTGCATCGCAAACCACCAGCGTATCGGTATGCCCAAGACGGGAAATGACCGATGAGATTTCTGAGTTGAGAACTGTGCCTTTCTTCATTTTCTGCTCCACTAGCGAAACGTTTCGCTAAAAAGAGTGTAGCCGCAAGAGTGTTCAGAAAACCATCATGGCGTAACAGATTTGTGATCAACGTCGAAACGTTTCGCTAAGTGAAATAGAGGGGGAGGTAAATGCAAAACGGTAACCGTCAGGTTACCGTTTTTTATGTTTGCGCCCTCTCCCTGTGGGAGAGGGTCGGGGTGAGGGCATCAGCCCGCAGAAGGACTTAAATATCGACCTGCGTTCCCAGCTCAATCACGCGGTTAGGTGGGATCTCAAACTGGTCAGGCGCACGCAGGGCGGTACGCTGCAGGATAAGATAAAGCTTACCGCGCAGGCGCAGATACCAGGGACGCTTGCCGATAATCAGCGACTCGTGCGACATAAAGAACGACGTCTCCATCATCCGGCAGCTTAGCCCTTCAAGACCGCAGCGGTGGAACACCTCTTCCACATTTGGCGTTTCGCGCCAGCCGTAACTCGCCACCACGCGCCAGAATGTCGGGGACAGCTGCTCGATTTGCACGCGACGCACGTTGTGAACATACGGCGCATCTTCGGTACGCAACGTCAGCAGGATCACTCGCTCGTGAAGAACCTTGTTGTGCTTGAGGTTATGCATCAGCGCGAACGGGATGACGTTCAGGGCACGAGACATATACACCGCCGTTCCCGGCACGCGCACCGGCGGGGATTTCTCCAGGGAAGCGATCATCGCCTCCAGAGAGTTACCGTGCTCATGCATACGACGCAGCAGACGGAAGCGCTCGCTCTTCCACGTGGTCATCACGATGAACATCACCAGACCCAGCGTCAGCGGCAGCCAGCCGCCGGAGACAATCTTGTCGAGGTTCGCAGAGAACAACGGTACGTCGATGCACAGGAAGCCCACCAGAATCATTGCCACAAGGAATTTATTCCAGTGCCAGTTTCGGTACGCCACGGTAGTGGAAAGAAGCGATGTCAGCACCATCGTACCGGTTACCGCAATACCGTACGCCGCCGCAAGGTTACTGGAGTGCTCAAAGCTCACGATAACAATCACAACCGCGAAATAGAGCAGCCAGTTAACGAACGGAATGTAGATCTGACCCGACTCCATCTCAGAAGTATGGATGATGCGCATTGGCGAGAGATACCCCAGACGCACGGCCTGGCGCGTCAGAGAGAACACCCCCGAAATCACCGCCTGAGAAGCAATGACGGTCGCCAGCGTCGCCAGAATCAGCATCGGCACCAGCGCCCAGTCTGGCGCCAGCAGGAAGAACGGGTTCTTAATCGCTTCCGGGTTCTTGAGCAGCAGCGCGCCCTGACCGAAGTAGTTCAGCACCAGCGACGGCAGCACCACAATAAACCATGCCACACGGATAGGCAGTTTCCCGAAGTGACCCATATCGGCATACAACGCCTCAACGCCAGTGATGGAGAGCACGACCGCGCCAAGCGCCACGAAGGAAACAACTTTATATTCGAGGAAGAAATGCACGGCCCAGTAAGGATTCAGGGCATGCAGCACTTCAGGGTTAGCAATAATGCTGCGCAAACCGAGGGCCGCGAGGATCAGGAACCAGGCCAGCATAATCGGCGCAAACAGTTTACCCACCAGCCCGGTACCGTGCTTCTGGATCGCAAACAGCAGCGTTAATACGATTATCGCCAGCGGAACCACCCACGTATCGAGCTGTGGCGCAATAATCTCCAGGCCCTCTATCGCCGAGAGGACCGAAATGGCGGGTGTGATAACCACCTCTCCGTAGAAGAAACTGCCGCCGATCAGGCCGATAATCACCAGCACGGACGTCATTCTGGCGGAGGTGTTGCGCCCGGCCAGGGACATGAGGGTCAGGATCCCGCCTTCGCCCGCGTTATCTGCACGCATAACGAAGGAGAGATATTTAACAGAAACAACCAGGATCAGCAGCCAGAAGATGAGTGACAAGAAGCCAAACACGGCATCACGCTCAACACCAAAGCCAAACTGGCCGGACAGACATTCACGAAGCGTATAAAGCGGGCTGGTACCGATATCACCGTAGACAACCCCGATCGCAGCAAGCGTTATTGCGGGTAATGATTGCTTATTATCAGTGCTCATAGACTAGTCTTTTCGTTTAAATAACAAATGTGTTCCCGGTCCCTTGGCCCACAAAAAGCGCACAGTATGCACGATTCGTTGCAAAATCGAACCCCTAAATGCAACCGCATTAATGTAGCGCAAAGAAAATTGCGCCGCACTTCAGCCTATTACCAGCTCTGACTGAAACGTCTATACTCGCTTCAATTGGCCGCCACGACGGCGAAAGGATGCAAAACTATTATGGCTCACTCACATTTATTAGCAGAAAGAATTTCCCGCCTCAGCAGTGCGCTAGAGAAAGGCCTTTTCGAGCGTAGCCACGCCATTCGCCTTTGCTTACTGGCAGCGTTGAGCGGTGAAAGCGTGTTTCTGCTGGGTCCGCCGGGCATTGCCAAAAGCCTGATCGCACGCCGCCTGAAGTTCGCTTTTCAGAATGCTCGCGCCTTTGAATATCTCATGACGCGCTTTTCCACCCCCGAAGAGGTTTTCGGTCCGCTCTCTATTCAAGCCCTCAAAGACGAGGGGCGTTATGAGCGTCTGACGGCGGGTTATCTTCCGGAAGCAGAAATTGTCTTTCTCGATGAGATCTGGAAAGCCGGCCCGGCAATCCTGAACACCCTGCTCACGGCGATTAACGAACGCCGGTTTCGCAACGGGGCCAGCGAAGAGAAAATCCCCATGCGTCTGCTGGTGGCCGCGTCAAACGAACTGCCCGAAGCCGACAGCAGCCTGGAAGCGCTGTATGACCGTATGCTAATCCGCCTGTGGCTTGATAAAGTCCAGGACAAGTCAAACTTCCGCTCTATGCTGGTCAGCCAGCAGGATGAGAACGAAAACCCGGTGGCGGCTTCTTTGCAGGTGACGGACGACGAGTATCACCAGTGGCAGGAAGAGATCGGCAAAATTAAACTGCCCGATGCCGTTTTTGAACTGATCTTCATGCTGCGCCAGCAGCTTGATTTACTTCCTTCCGCACCGTATGTCTCGGACCGTCGCTGGAAAAAGGCTATTCGTCTGCTCCAGGCGAGCGCCCTGTTCAGCGGTCGTGATGCCGTCGCGCCCATCGATCTGATCCTGCTGAAAGACTGCCTCTGGCACGACGCAGAAGGCATGAACCTGATGCAGCAGCAGCTGGACGTATTGATGACCGGACACGCATGGGGGCAGCAGGCGATGCTCAACCAGCTGGGGGCGATTACTCAACGCCGCATCCAGCTCCAGCAACAGCAAAGTGATAAAACGGCGCTGAAAGTCAATCGTCTGGGCGGTATGTTCGCCCGCAAACCGCATTACGAGCTCCCCGCCGATCTGACCGGTACGACGCTAACGCTGCTGCTCCAGCAGCCGCTCAAACTGCATGATATGCAGGTGGTACACATTACGGTTGAGCGCGAGGCGCTATCTCAGTGGCTCGACAAAGGCGGTGAGATCCGCGGAAAACTCAACGGCATCGGTTTCGCGCAGCCGCTCACGATGGAAGTGGACAGCAGCCAGCACCTGGTGATCCGCGACGTCAGCCTGCAGGGCTCGCGTCTTGCGCTTCCTGGCACCGCTTCTGACAGCGTGCCGGAAGAGATCAAACAGCAGCTGGACGCCCTGGATACCGAATGGCACCAGCAGCACACCCGCTTTAGCGAGCAGCAAAAATGCCTCTTTATTCATAGCGACTGGTTAGGTCGCATCGAAGCCAGCCTGCAGGATGTCAGCGCGCAGATCAAACAGGCGCGTCAATGCTAACGCTGGACACGCTCAACGTGATGCTGGCGGTCAGCGAGGAAGGGTTGATCGAGGAGGTGGTGATTACCCTTCTGGCGTCGCCGCAGCTGGCGGCGTTTTTTGAAAAATTCCCGAAGCTCAAAAAGGCGATGACCGACGATCTTCCGCGCTGGCGAGATAATCTGCGACAGCGATTCAAAGAGACTGAAGTTCCGCCGGAACTGACGGAGGAAGTCGCGGCCTATCAACAGTGTCAACGGCTCTCCACGACGCAGTTTATCGTCCAGCTCCCACAAACCCTGGCAGTACTCGATAACGTCCACTCTCCGTTTGCCAGCCAGGCCCGGGCGCTGGTCACGGATAACGCCACCTTTACCCCCGCACTGCATACTCTCTTTTTACAACGCTGGCGCCTCAGTCTGGTGGTTCAGGCCACAACGTTAAACCAGCAGTTGCTGGATGAAGAACGTGAACAGCTGCTCAGTGAAGTTCAGGAACGCATGACCTTAAGCGGTCAGCTTGAGCAGGTGCTGGTGGAAAATGAAAACGCCGCAGGACGTCTCTGGGACATGAGTGCCGGTCAGCTCAAACGCGGAGATTACCAGTTGATCGTCAAATACGGCGATTTTCTGGCGCAGCAGCCGGAATTGATGAAGCTTGCTGAACAGCTGGGGCGCTCAAGGGAGGCAAAATCGGTTCCAAAGAAAGATGCCCCGATGGAAACCTTCCGCACCCTGGTGCGTGAACCGGCAACCGTGCCAGAACAGGTCGACGGGCTCCAGCAGAGCGATGACATTCTGCGCCTGCTGCCCACCGAACTGAGCACGCTGGGAATGACCGAGCTGGAGTATGAGTTCTACCGTCGGCTGGTGGAAAAACAGCTTCTTACCTACCGGCTACACGGCGAAGCGTGGCGCGAGAAACTTAGCCAGCGTCCGGTCGTCCATCAGGATTTTGATGAACAGCCGCGCGGGCCGTTTATTGTTTGTGTGGATACGTCCGGTTCGATGGGCGGATTTAACGAACAGTGTGCAAAAGCGTTTTGCCTGGCACTGATGCGCGTGGCGCTCGCCGACCGCCGTCGCTGCTTCATCATGCTCTTCTCCAGCGAAGTCGTGGGTTATGAGCTGACGAACCAGCAGGGAATAGAGCAGGCAATCCGTTTTTTAAGCCAGCGTTTTCGCGGGGGCACTGACCTGGCCAGCTGCTTTCGCAGCATCGTTGAGCGGATGCAGGGGGGTGACTGGTACGACGCCGATGCGGTCGTCATTTCCGATTTTATAGCCCAGCGACTGCCGGATGATGTGGTTAATAAAGTGAAGGAGTTACAGCGGGTGCATCAGCACCGTTTTCACGCCGTCGCGATGTCCGCTCATGGAAAACCCGGCATCATGCGCATCTTCGATCATATCTGGCGCTTTGATACCGGGTTGCGTAGCCGCCTGCTCAGACGCTGGCAGCGATAATTAAAGAAGAGATCCCACGCTGTCACGCACCTGCTGCGGCCAGACGCCACACTGTACCTGACCAATATGCGGCAGTTGCAGCAGCAGCATGGTCAGACGGGACTGGCCGATCCCTCCCCCGATGGTCTGCGGCATTTCGCCGCGCAGCAACGCCTGGTGCCACTCTAATTTGAGACGATCTTCGTCACCGGTCACCGCCAGCTGGCGTTTCAGCGCGTCGGCATCCACGCGGATCCCCATAGAGGAGAGCTCAAATGCATCTTCCAGTACCGGGTTCCAGACCAGGATATCGCCGTTCAGCCCGGCATAGTCGTGCTCGCCCGCGGTGCTCCAGTCATCATAATCCGGCGCACGGACGTCGTGGCGTTTGCCATCAGAGAGTTTGCCGCCAATGCCGATCAGGAATACTGCACCCAACTCTTTCGCGATCGCACGTTCACGGCCTTTGGCATCAAGATCCGGGAAACGGCTCAACAGTGCCTGGCTATGAACAAAGTGGATCGTGTCCGGCAGGAACGGTGCCAGACCAAACTCTTTGCTCACGGCCGCTTCAGTCGCTTTGATCCCGGCGTAGATCGCCTCAACGGTGGATTTCAGCGTGCCAAGGTGACGCTCGCCATCACCCATCACGCGCTCCCAGTCCCACTGGTCAACGTAAACAGAGTGAATAGGTGAAAGGCGGTCTTCATCGGGGCGAAGGGCTTTCATGTGCGTGTAAAGCCCTTCGCCCGCGCTGAAGTCGTGTTGTCCCAGGGTTTGACGCTTCCACTTCGCCAGGGAATGAACCACTTCGAACTGGGCATCTGGCAGTGTTTTCACTTTCACCTGTACCGCTTTTTCGCATCCAGACAAGTTATCCTGCGTCCCGTCGCCCACCCTGCTCAAAATTGGTGCCTGAACCTCAATCAGCCCAAGCTTCTCTTCCAGCTGGCGGGAAAAATGGGATTTAACGAAACTGATCTGGCGTTGTTTTGCGATGTAAGCGGTTTTCATTATTTATACTCCTGCGTCCTGTTGGTAATGATTAAGCAACAGAACCGGCACTTAATTCAATAACTCAACAACAAAAAGCCGACTTCACTTTTGAATCGATAAAATATGAGGCTAGAATAGAAAGAATCATCAATCTTCATAAGAAAAAGCTATGGAAAATTATCAGATCGACAATCTCGACCGCGGCATACTCGAGGCGTTAATGGCCAATGCCCGTACCGCCTACGCCGAACTGGCGAAACAGTTTGGTGTCAGCCCGGGAACCATTCACGTTCGCGTAGAGAAAATGAAGCAGGCGGGGATCATTACCGGCGCGCGCATTGACGTCAGCCCGAAGCAGCTGGGTTACGACGTCTGCTGCTTTATCGGCATCATTCTTAAAAGCGCAAAAGACTATCCTTCCGCCCTGGCCAGGCTCAATGCACTGGATGAGGTCACCGAGGCGTACTACACCACGGGGCACTACAGCATCTTTATAAAAGTGATGTGCCGATCCATCGATGCCCTCCAGCAGGTACTTATCAACAAGATCCAAACAATTGATGAAATTCAGTCCACCGAGACACTGATCTCCCTGCAAAACCCGATCATGCGTACCATCCGCCCATGATCGGGCAAATTCATTCCCACATTTTCCACAGGTAGATCCCAGCTCGTTCACAGCGTACAATATCTCCCTCTTTATCTGAGCGAGCGATCAATGGCGGACATTACCCTTATCAGCGGCAGCACCCTCGGTGGTGCGGAATATGTAGCGGAACACCTGGCTGAGAAGCTGGAAGATGCGGGCTTTTCAACACAAACCCTGCACGGACCGCTGCTTGAAGATCTCCCGACTGACGGGGTCTGGCTGCTGATCACCTCCACGCATGGCGCGGGCGATCTGCCGGATAACCTGCAACCTTTATATGACGAACTGCAGGAACAGCAGCCTGACCTCTCAAAGGTCCGTTTTGGCGCTGTGGGGATCGGCAGTCGTGAATATGACACCTTTTGCGGGGCAATAGAGAAAGTCGAAGCTGTTGTCACCTCTTGCGGAGCAAAACAGCTGGGTGAAACACTCAAGATCAACATCCTCGATCATGATATTCCGGAGGATCCGGCCGAGATCTGGTTGGGTGAATGGAAAAATTTACTCAAAAACGATTAAAGATCGCGCGATCAGATGTGGATAACTCTGGTTAAAAGCTCGTATTAACCCGTAGTTATCCAAAGAACAACTGTTGTATCGTTTTTAGCCTGTGTATAAAGTCGCGATCTGATCCCAGCTTATACGGTCCAGGATCACCGATCATTCACAGCAAACGATCCTTCCTAACTGCATGATCTTATTTGCCGGATCGGACTTATCCACACAAGTACGCGATCCTAATAAGAGATCACAATAGAACAGATCTCTAAATAAAAAGATCTTCTTTTTAATTGCCCAGGATCCCAATGCTTTCTCGAAAGACTAAAGTTGAGTAGAATCCACGGCCCGGGCTTCAATCCATTTTCATACCGCTTTACGCGAGGCAGACCACCATGTTTTATCAGGATCCTTTTGACGTCATCATCATTGGCGGGGGTCACGCAGGCACTGAGGCCGCAATGGCCGCAGCGCGTATGGGTCAACAGACCCTGCTTTTGACACACAATATCGACACGCTGGGACAAATGTCCTGTAATCCGGCGATTGGCGGCATTGGGAAAGGACACCTGGTAAAAGAAGTGGATGCGCTTGGCGGCCTGATGGCGAAAGCGATCGATCATGCAGGCATCCAGTTTAGGATACTAAACGCGAGTAAAGGACCGGCAGTGCGTGCCACTCGTGCACAGGCAGACCGCGTGCTTTATCGTCAGGCCGTACGTACCGCGCTGGAGAACCAGCCAAACCTGATGATCTTCCAGCAGGCGGTAGAAGATCTTATCGTTGAGAACGATCGCGTCGTGGGTGCTGTGACCCAGATGGGCCTTAAATTCCGCGCCAAAGCGGTGGTACTGACCGTCGGCACCTTCCTGGACGGGAAAATTCATATTGGTCTGGATAACTACAGCGGTGGCCGTGCAGGCGATCCGCCATCCATTCCGCTCTCTCGTCGTCTGCGTGAACTGCCACTGCGCGTAAGCCGCCTGAAGACTGGCACACCGCCGCGTATTGATGCGCGCACCATTGATTTCAGCGTGCTTGCGCAACAGCACGGTGATAACCCAATGCCGGTCTTCTCGTTCATGGGCAATGCGGCGCAACATCCGCAGCAGGTACCGTGCTACATCACGCATACCAACGAAAAAACCCATGACGTGATCCGCAATAACCTCGATCGCAGCCCAATGTACGCCGGTGTGATCGAAGGGATCGGTCCGCGTTACTGCCCGTCGATCGAAGACAAAGTGATGCGCTTTGCCGATCGTAACCAGCACCAGATCTTCCTGGAGCCGGAAGGGCTAACCTCAAACGAAATTTATCCGAACGGCATCTCCACCAGCCTGCCGTTCGATGTGCAGATGCAGATTGTTCGCTCAATGCAAGGCATGGAGAATGCGAAAATCGTTCGCCCTGGCTACGCTATTGAGTACGATTTCTTCGACCCGCGTGACCTGAAGCCAACCCTGGAGAGCAAATTCATCCACGGGCTGTTCTTTGCGGGCCAGATTAACGGCACCACCGGTTACGAAGAAGCGGCTGCACAGGGTCTGCTGGCCGGTTTGAACGCTGCCCGTTTCTCTGCCGAAAAAGAGGGCTGGGCCCCGGCGCGTTCTCAGGCCTATCTGGGCGTACTGGTTGACGATCTCTGCACCCTGGGCACCAAAGAACCGTACCGTATGTTTACCTCTCGTGCGGAATATCGCCTGATGCTGCGCGAAGATAACGCCGACCTGCGTCTGACTGAAATGGGCCGCGAGCTGGGTCTGGTCGATGACGAACGCTGGGCACGCTTTAACGAGAAGCTGGAGCGCATTGAACAGGAACGTCAGCGTCTGAAAACCACGTGGGTTAATCCACAGGCGGAAACCGCTGCCGAAGTGAACGCTCACTTAACTGCGCCGCTCTCACGTGAAGCCAGCGGTGAAGATCTGCTGCGTCGTCCCGAAGTGACCTATGAGAATCTGGTGAAACTCACCGCGTTCGCCCCGGGTCTTGAAGATGCCGAAGCCGCTGAACAGGTCGAAATTCAGGTGAAGTACGAAGGCTATATCGCGCGCCAACAGGATGAGATTGAAAAACAGCAGCGTAACGAAAACACGTTGCTGCCGGAAATGCTGGACTACCGTCAGGTGACGGGGCTTTCCAACGAAGTGATCGCTAAGCTGAACGATCATAAACCGGTATCCATCGGCCAGGCATCACGTATCTCTGGCGTTACGCCCGCCGCGATTTCGATTCTGCTGGTGTGGTTGAAGAAACAGGGTATGCTGCGCCGCAGCGCGTAATGCCCAGAACATTGCCCGGTGGCGATGCGCTTACCGGGCCTACTGAACCCGTAGGGCGGGTAAGCGAAGCGCCACCCGCCACCTAAGTTTTCCAACAGGTATTCACCGTGCTCAACAAACTCTCTCGTCTGCTGGATCAGGCAGGTATTTCGCTCACCGATCACCAGAAAAACCAGCTGGTGGCCTATGTCGATATGCTGAACAAATGGAACAAAGCGTACAACCTGACGTCGGTACGCGACCCCAACGAGATGCTGGTACGCCATATTCTCGATAGCATCGTTGTGGCACCGTATCTGAAGGGTGAGCGTTTTATCGACGTTGGCACGGGGCCCGGTCTGCCAGGGGTTCCGCTGTCGATTGTCCGGCCGGAAAGTCATTTCACGCTGCTGGACAGCCTCGGTAAGCGCGTGCGCTTTTTACGACAGGTTCAGCATGAGCTGAAGCTTGAGAACATCACGCCCGTTCAAAGCAGGGTAGAGGCGTTTCCGGCAGAACCGCCGTTTGACGGTGTTATCAGCCGCGCCTTTGCTTCACTCAATGACATGGTGAGCTGGTGTAAACATTTGCCCGCAGAAGAGAAAGGGCGTTTCTATGCGCTGAAAGGGCAACTGCCGGGTGATGAAATTGAACAGCTTCCGGACGGTTTTGCCGTTGAATCCATCGAGAAATTAAACATTCCTCAGCTCGACGGTGAACGTCATCTGGTGATAATTAAGCCAAACAATTTTTAAAAAATTAATAAAAAATGTGGAATTTGTGCTGTTCTGGTGATGTTAAAAAACAGCACAACTCACATGGATTTACCCGTTAGCATTTAACCTCTTTTTTACCATGGTTTTTCTTATGGTTAACGTTGCGCCTATTATTCACCGTGAAGATAGTCAACTATGAAAATATCAGTCTGCTAAAAGTGGAAGACTGTAATCAGAGTGTGATGTTAATTATTTATTAAGAATGTCAATAAAAGGTTTTTATTGTGTACGGGGCTGTTTTGAAAATAGTTGCGATATTTTATCTTTGATTTCAGAAAGATACTCCTGTGTGATTTACGGCTTTGATAAATACAACCTTATCGCAAATGTGTGTTTTGTGATCTCGTGCACGCTTTGTAGTCAACGTTTTCGCGCTGTTTGCAGTTTTGCTCGAAGGTCGATGCTTTCAGCGAAAGTTGAAAAATAGCGGTGGGGAAAAATATTTAAACATTTATTCACCTTTTCGCTACTTAATATTTGAAATCACGGGTACGCACCGTATAATTTGTCCGCTTTTTGATGCTTGACTCTGAGCCTTAAAGGACGTTTTATACGACACGCGGCATACCTCGAAGGGAGCAGGAGTAAAAACGTGATGTCTGTGTCGCTCTTGAGTAGAAACGTTGCTCGTAAGCTTCTGTTCATTCAGTTTCTGGCTGTGATAGCAAGTGGACTGCTGTTTAGCCTCAAAGACCCCTTCTGGGGCATCTCCGCCGTGTGCGGGGGTTTGGCTGTTGTGCTGCCAAACGTGTTGTTTATGATTTTTGCCTGGCGTCATCAGGCGCATACACCCGCCAAAGGCCGCGTGGCCTGGTCCTTCGCTCTTGGCGAAGTGTGTAAGGTGTTGCTGACCTTTGCTTTACTGGTGATGGCGCTGGCGGTTTTGAAAGTGGTCTTCATGCCGCTGATAGCAACGTGGGTTTTGGTGCTGGTGGTACAAGTTCTGGCTCCAGCTGTAATCAATAACAAAGGGTAAAAGGCATCATGGCTTCAGAAAATATGACGCCGCAGGATTACATAGGTCACCATCTGAATAACCTTCAGCTGGACCTGCGTACATTCTCGCTGGTGGATCCGCATAACCCCCCGGCCACCTTCTGGACGATCAACATCGACTCCATGTTCTTCTCGGTGGTATTGGGTCTTCTGTTCCTGGCCATGTTCCGCAGCGTTGCTAAAAAGGCGACCAGCGGTGTTCCAGGGAAATTCCAGACATTCGTTGAAATGATCATCGGCTTCGTCCATGGCAGCGTGAAAGACATGTACCATGGTAAGAGCAAGCTGATTGCTCCGCTGGCCTTGACCGTGTTCGTTTGGGTCTTCCTGATGAACCTGATGGACCTGCTGCCAATTGACCTGCTGCCGTTCATCGGCGAGCACATCTTCGGCCTGCCTGCGCTGCGTGTTGTACCGTCTGCGGACGTGAACATCACTTTGTCGATGGCGCTGGGCGTGTTTATCCTGATTCTTTTCTACAGCATCAAAATGAAAGGCGTAAGCGGCTTTGTGAAAGAGCTTACCTTGCAGCCGTTCAACCACTGGGCGTTTATTCCGGTCAACCTGATCCTGGAAGGCGTTAGCCTGCTGTCCAAACCTGTTTCACTGGGTCTGCGACTGTTCGGCAACATGTATGCGGGTGAGCTGATTTTCATTCTGATCGCGGGTCTTCTGCCGTGGTGGTCACAGTGGATTCTGAATGTGCCATGGGCCATTTTCCACATCCTGATCATTACGCTGCAAGCCTTTATCTTCATGGTTCTGACGATCGTCTATCTGTCGATGGCGTCTGAAGAGCACTGATTTTTTACCAACACTACTACGTTTTAATTGAAACAAACTGGAGACTGTCATGGAAAACCTGAATATGGATCTGCTGTACATGGCTGCCGCTGTGATGATGGGTCTGGCGGCTATCGGTGCTGCGATCGGTATCGGCATCCTCGGGGGCAAATTCCTGGAAGGCGCAGCGCGTCAACCTGATCTGATTCCTCTGCTGCGTACTCAGTTCTTTATCGTTATGGGTCTGGTGGATGCTATCCCAATGATCGCTGTAGGTCTGGGTCTGTACGTGATGTTTGCTGTCGCGTAGTAGTTGTTTTAAAACCCCAAGCCACAGAAATTTAAGAGGTATTGTGCTGTGAACATGAACGCAACAATCCTCGGCCAGGCCATCGCGTTTATTCTCTTTGTCTGGTTCTGCATGAAGTATGTATGGCCGCCTTTAATGGCTGCCATCGAAAAACGTCAGAAAGAAATTGCTGACGGTCTGGCTTCTGCAGAACGCGCTAAGAAAGATTTGGACCTTGCACAGGCCAACGCGACAGACCAGCTGAAAAAAGCGAAAGCGGAAGCTCAGGTCATCATCGAACAGGCTAACAAACGCCGTTCGCAGATCCTGGACGAAGCCAAAGCTGAAGCAGAACAGGAACGTACTAAGATCGTGACACAGGCTCAGGCTGAAATTGAAGCTGAGCGTAAACGTGCTCGTGAAGAACTGCGTAAGCAGGTTGCGATTCTGGCTGTTGCTGGCGCCGAGAAGATCATCGAACGTTCCGTGGATGAAGCTGCTAACAGCGACATCGTGGACAAACTTGTCGCTGAACTGTAAGGAGGGAGGGGCTGATGTCTGAATTTGTTACGGTAGCTCGCCCCTACGCCAAAGCAGCTTTTGACTTTGCTATCGAACACCAAAATGTCGATCGCTGGCAGAATATGCTGGCGTTTGCCGCTGAGGTGACGAAAAACGAACAAATGGCCGAGTTGCTTTCCGGTGCGTTAGCGCCTGAAACTCTCGCCGCGTCGTTTATCGCCGTGTGCGGAGAGCAACTGGATGCCAACGGCCAGAACCTGATTAAGGTGATGGCAGAAAATGGTCGTCTCCGTGTGCTCCCGGATGTTCTCGAGCAGTTTGAGCACTTACGTGCCCTTAGTGAAGCAACAGCTGAAGTCGAAGTGACTTCAGCGACTGAACTGAGTGATGAACAGCTTGCGAAAATCACCGCCGCGATGGAAAAACGTCTGTCACGCAAAGTTAAGCTGAATTGCAAAATCGATAAGTCTGTAATGGCAGGCGTAATCATCCGCTCGGGTGATATGGTCATTGATGGCAGCGTACGCGGCCGTCTTGAACGCCTTGCAGACGTCTTGCAGTCTTAAGGGGACTGGAGCATGCAACTGAATTCCACCGAAATCAGCGAACTGATCAAGCAGCGCATTGCTCAGTTCAATGTTGTGAGCGAAGCTCACAATGAAGGTACTATTGTTTCTGTAAGTGACGGTGTTATCCGCATCCACGGCCTGGCCGATTGTATGCAGGGTGAGATGATTTCCCTGCCGGGTAACCGTTACGCTATCGCACTGAACCTGGAGCGCGACTCCGTAGGTGCGGTTGTGATGGGTCCATACGCTGACCTCGCCGAAGGCATGAAGGTTAAGTGTACTGGCCGTATTCTGGAAGTGCCGGTTGGCCGTGGCCTGCTGGGCCGCGTTGTTAACACCCTGGGTGCGCCAATCGACGGTAAAGGTCCGGTTGAGCACGATGGCTTCTCTCCAATCGAAGTTATCGCACCAGGCGTTATCGATCGTCAGTCCGTCGATCAGCCTGTTCAGACAGGCTATAAGTCTGTTGACGCCATGATCCCAATCGGTCGTGGTCAGCGTGAACTGATCATCGGTGACCGTCAGACCGGTAAAACCGCGATGGCAATCGACGCCATCATCAACCAGCGTGACTCCGGCATCAAATGTGTGTACGTGGCCATCGGCCAGAAAGCGTCCACCATTTCTAACGTGGTTCGTAAACTGGAAGAGCACGGCGCGCTGTCTAACACCATCGTGGTTGTGGCTACCGCTTCTGAATCTGCTGCACTGCAATACCTGGCGCCATACGCGGGTTGCGCAATGGGCGAATACTTCCGTGACCGCGGTGAAGATGCACTGATCGTATACGATGACCTGTCTAAACAGGCTGTTGCTTATCGTCAGGTTTCCCTGCTGCTCCGTCGTCCACCAGGACGTGAAGCATTCCCGGGCGACGTATTCTACCTCCACTCTCGTCTGCTGGAGCGTGCTTCCCGCGTTAACGCGGAATACGTCGAGAACTTCACCAAAGGTGAAGTGAAGGGTAAAACGGGCTCTCTGACCGCACTGCCGATCATTGAAACCCAGGCGGGTGACGTTTCTGCGTTCGTTCCGACCAACGTAATTTCCATTACCGATGGTCAGATCTTCCTGGAAACCAACCTGTTTAACTCCGGTATTCGTCCGGCGGTTAACCCGGGTATCTCCGTATCCCGTGTTGGTGGTGCTGCTCAGACCAAGATCATCAAGAAACTGTCCGGTGGTATCCGTACCGCGCTGGCGCAGTATCGTGAACTGGCTGCGTTCTCTCAGTTCGCATCCGATCTGGACGAAGCAACCCGTAAACAGCTGAGCCACGGTCAGAAAGTGACCGAGCTGCTGAAGCAGAAACAGTACGCACCAATGTCTGTTGCTCAGCAGGGCCTGGTACTGTTCGCGGCTGAACGCGGTTACCTCGAAGATGTGGAACTGGCGAAAATCGGTAGCTTCGAAGCCGCTCTGCTGGCTTACGTCGACCGTGATCACGCTCCGCTGATGCAAGAGATCAACCAGACCGGTGGCTATAACGACGAAATCGAAGGCAAGCTGAAAGCTATCCTCGATTCCTTCAAAGCAACCCAATCCTGGTAATCGTCCGGCGGCTTGTCTCAGGACAAGCCGCCTGGCATTGAGGAGAAGCTCATGGCCGGCGCAAAAGAGATACGTAGTAAGATCGCAAGCGTCCAGAACACGCAAAAGATCACTAAAGCGATGGAGATGGTCGCCGCTTCCAAAATGCGTAAATCGCAGGATCGCATGGCGGCCAGCCGTCCTTATGCAGAGACCATGCGCAAAGTGATTGGTCACCTTGCAAACGGTAATCTGGAATACAAGCACCCTTACCTGGAAGAACGCGACGTTAAGCGCGTGGGCTACCTGGTGGTGTCGACTGACCGTGGTCTGTGTGGCGGCTTGAACATTAACCTGTTCAAAAAACTGCTGGCGGATATGAAAGGCTGGTCCGATAAAGGCGTTCAGTGCGATCTGGCACTGATTGGCTCTAAAGGCGTCTCTTTCTTTAACTCCGTTGGTGGCAACATTGTCGCTCAGGTGACCGGTATGGGTGATAACCCGTCCCTGTCCGAACTGATCGGCCCGGTTAAAGTGATGTTGCAGGCCTATGATGAAGGCCGTCTGGACAGACTGTACGTTGTCAGCAACAAATTTATTAACACCATGTCTCAGGTGCCTACGATCACTCAGATGCTGCCTTTACCGGCATCAGAAGATGACGAGTTGAAGCAGAAAGCCTGGGATTACCTGTATGAACCCGATCCGAAACCGCTGCTGGATACCCTGCTGCGTCGTTACGTTGAATCTCAGGTTTATCAGGGCGTTGTAGAAAACCTGGCCAGCGAGCAGGCCGCACGAATGGTGGCGATGAAAGCCGCGACCGATAATGGCGGCAGCCTGATTAAAGAGCTGCAGTTGGTTTACAACAAAGCTCGTCAGGCCAGCATTACTCAGGAACTCACCGAGATTGTCTCGGGGGCCGCCGCGGTTTAACCAGGTTTACGAATTACGTAGAGGATTCAAGATGGCTACTGGAAAGATTGTCCAGGTAATCGGCGCCGTGGTGGACGTCGAGTTCCCTCAGGACGCCGTACCACGCGTGTACGACGCGCTTGAGGTACAGAATGGTAACGAGAGCCTGGTGCTGGAAGTTCAGCAGCAGCTCGGCGGCGGTATCGTGCGTACCATCGCGATGGGTTCTTCCGACGGTCTGCGTCGTGGTCTGGAAGTGAAAGACCTTGAGCACCCGATCGAAGTGCCTGTAGGTAAAGCAACACTGGGTCGTATCATGAACGTATTGGGTCAGCCAATCGACATGAAAGGCAACATCGGTGAAGAAGAGCGTTGGGCTATCCACCGCGCGGCACCTTCCTACGAAGAGCTGTCAAGCTCTCAGGAACTGCTGGAAACCGGCATCAAAGTTATCGACCTGATGTGTCCGTTTGCGAAGGGCGGTAAAGTGGGTCTGTTCGGTGGTGCGGGTGTAGGTAAAACCGTAAACATGATGGAGCTGATCCGTAACATCGCGATCGAGCACTCCGGTTACTCTGTGTTTGCGGGCGTAGGTGAACGTACTCGTGAGGGTAACGACTTCTACCACGAAATGACCGACTCCAACGTTCTGGACAAAGTATCCCTGGTTTACGGCCAGATGAACGAGCCACCAGGAAACCGTCTGCGCGTTGCGCTGACTGGTCTGACGATGGCTGAGAAGTTCCGTGACGAAGGCCGTGACGTTCTGCTGTTCGTTGATAACATCTATCGTTACACCCTGGCCGGTACTGAAGTATCTGCACTGCTGGGTCGTATGCCTTCAGCGGTAGGTTATCAGCCTACGCTGGCGGAAGAGATGGGTGTTCTTCAGGAACGTATCACCTCTACCAAAACCGGTTCTATCACCTCCGTTCAGGCGGTATACGTACCTGCGGATGACTTGACTGACCCATCACCAGCCACCACCTTTGCGCACTTAGATGCAACCGTGGTACTGAGCCGTCAGATCGCGTCTCTGGGTATCTACCCGGCCGTTGACCCGCTGGACTCCACCAGCCGTCAGCTGGATCCACTGGTTGTGGGTCAGGAACACTACGACACCGCGCGTGGCGTACAGTCCCTGCTGCAGCGTTACCAGGAACTGAAAGACATCATCGCCATCCTGGGTATGGATGAGCTGTCTGAAGAAGACAAACTGGTGGTAGCACGTGCGCGTAAGATCCAGCGCTTCCTGTCCCAGCCGTTCTTCGTTGCGGAAGTATTCACCGGTTCTCCGGGTAAATACGTTTCCCTGAAAGACACCATCCGTGGCTTTAAAGGCATCATGGAAGGCGAATACGATCACCTGCCAGAGCAGGCGTTCTACATGGTTGGTTCCATCGAAGAAGCAGTGGAAAAAGCCAAAAAACTTTAACGCCTTAATCGGAGGGTGATATGGCAATGACTTACCACCTGGATGTCGTCAGCGCAGAGCAACAAATGTTCTCTGGTCTGGTCGAGAAAATCCAGGTAACGGGTAGTGAAGGTGAACTGGGTATTTTCCCGGGTCACGCACCGCTGCTCACCGCCATTAAGCCTGGTATGATCCGCATCGTTAAACAGTTCGGTCATGAAGAGTTTATCTATCTGTCCGGCGGCATTCTTGAAGTGCAGCCTGGCAGTGTGACCGTTCTGGCCGATACCGCTATTCGTGGCCAGGATCTCGACGAAGCACGAGCCCTGGAATCGAAGCGTAAGGCTGAAGAGCACATTAGCAGCTCTCATGGTGACGTGGATTACGCTCAGGCGTCTGCGGAGCTGGCCAAAGCGATCGCGAAACTGCGCGTTATCGAGTTGACCAAAAAAGCGATGTAACACCGGCTTGAAAAGCTCAAAAGCCAGTCTGTATACCAGGCTGGCTTTTTTTTTGTGCCTTAATTCATGATGAAAAAGATGTAGAATTTTAAGCATCAAACGTTTTTACTTCTCACTTAAATTACCGTCAGGATGCGTATGTCAAACAGTGCGATGAGCGTGGTGATCCTTGCCGCTGGCAAAGGTACCCGCATGTATTCCGATCTGCCTAAAGTGCTTCACCGTCTGGCAGGAAAGCCAATGGTGCAGCATGTCATTGATGCAGCGAATGAACTGGGGGCCCGTCAGGTCCATCTGGTTTATGGACACGGTGGCGATCTGCTTAAAAAGACGCTGAGCGATGACGCGCTCAACTGGGTGCTCCAGGCTGAACAACTGGGTACTGGCCATGCAATGCAGCAGGCCGCCCCTTTCTTTGCCGATGACGAAGACATCCTGATGCTCTACGGAGACGTCCCGCTGATCTCCGTCGAGACGCTGACTCGCCTGCGTGCAACCAAACCGCAGGGCGGCATCGGTTTATTAACCGTCGTGCTGGACGACCCAACGGGCTATGGCCGTATCACACGTGAGAACGGCCACGTAACGGGTATCGTTGAACACAAAGACGCCAGCGATGAACAGCGTCAGATTCAGGAGATCAACACCGGTATCCTGATTGCCAATGGCGCAGATATGAAGCGCTGGCTGTCGAAGCTCAATAACAACAACGCGCAGGGTGAGTACTACATCACCGATATCATTGCGATGGCGTACCACGAAGGGCGTGAAATTGCCGCCGTTCATCCGGCGCGCATCAGTGAAACGGACGGCGTGAATAACCGTCTGCAGCTTTCTCGTCTCGAGCGCATTTATCAGTCTGAGCAGGCCGAAAAGCTGCTGCTGGCCGGCGTAATGCTGCGCGATCCAGCGCGTTTCGATCTGCGCGGGACCTTGTCGCACGGGCGAGATGTTGAGATTGATACTAACGTTATCCTTGAAGGCAACGTTCAGCTTGGCAACCGCGTCAAAATTGGCGCCGGCTGTGTTATCAAAAACAGCGTCATCGGTGACGACTGCGAAATTAGCCCGTACAGCGTGGTTGAAGATGCTCATCTGGACGCGGCGTGTACTATCGGTCCGTTTGCGCGTCTGCGTCCAGGTGCTGAGCTGCTGGAAGGCGCTCACGTAGGCAACTTCGTGGAAATGAAAAAAGCGCGTCTGGGGAAAGGCTCGAAAGCCGGTCATCTGACCTATCTGGGTGACGCAGAAATTGGCGACAACGTGAATATTGGTGCAGGAACCATTACCTGTAACTATGACGGTGCCAACAAGTTCAAAACCATTATCGGCGACGACGTGTTTGTAGGTTCTGACACGCAGCTGGTGGCGCCTGTCACCGTAGGTAACGGCGTGACCATTGCCGCCGGGACGACCGTGACGCGTGACGTGGCGGATAACGAGTTAGTGTTAAGCCGCGTGCCGCAGGTGCACAAGCAGGGCTGGAAACGCCCGGTGAAGAAGAAGTAACAACAAGGCGGGTGGCGCTACGCTTACCCGCCCTACCATTGAGTAGGCCTGATAAGGCGTAGCCGTCATCAGGCAAACCCGGGTGAGGAGATAAATATATATCTCCCCCCACAAGCAGTACCCATAACTATAACCCCACTCTCTACAAGGCTCGGGGTGCCCGGAAAGGGCAAATACAGGTCAGCGACAACGCAGGCATCATGCCTAAATTCGGAATCTAAAATATGTGTGGAATTGTTGGCGCAGTTGCGCAGCGTGATATTGCTGAAATCCTTCTCGAAGGTTTACGTCGTCTGGAATACCGTGGTTACGACTCTGCCGGTCTGGCTGTCGTAGATGCAGAAGGTCATATGACCCGTCTGCGCCGCCTGGGTAAAGTGCAGATGCTGGCCCAGGCTGCGGAAGAACATCCGCTGCACGGCGGGACGGGTATTGCGCACACCCGCTGGGCGACGCACGGTGAACCATCCGAAGGTAACGCCCACCCGCATGTGTCTGAACACATCGTGGTCGTCCATAACGGCATTATCGAAAACCACGAACCCCTGCGCGAAGAACTGAAAGCGCGCGGTTATACCTTTGTCTCTGAAACCGACACCGAAGTGATTGCTCACCTGGTGCACTGGGAGCTGGCACAGGGCGGCACGCTCCGTGAAGCGGTACTGCGCGCTATTCCTCAGCTGCGCGGTGCATACGGTACGGTAATCATGGATTCCCGCGACCCGTCCACGCTGCTGGCCGCGCGTTCCGGTAGCCCAATGGTTATCGGTCTGGGGATGGGGGAAAACTTCATCGCCTCCGATCAGCTGGCACTTCTGCCGGTGACCCGCCGCTTTATCTTCCTGGAAGAGGGAGATATCGCGGAAGTGACTCGCCGCAGCGTGACCGTTTTCGATACCAAAGGCGAGCAGGTTAAGCGTCAGGAGATCGAATCGAATCTGCAGTACGATGCGGGCGACAAAGGCGCCTACCGTCATTACATGCAGAAAGAGATTTACGAGCAGCCAAACGCGATCAAAAACACCCTGACCGGGCGCATTAGCCACGGCGAGGTGGATCTGAGCGAACTGGGTGCCAATGCCAATGAACTGCTCGGCAAGGTTGAGCATATTCAGATCGTCGCCTGTGGCACCTCCTACAACTCCGGTATGGTCTCTCGCTACTGGTTTGAATCCCTGGCGGGTGTGCCGTGCGACGTGGAAATCGCGTCTGAATTCCGCTATCGCAAATCCGCTGTGCGTCGCAACAGCCTGATGATCACCTTGTCTCAGTCCGGTGAAACGGCAGATACCCTGGCAGCGCTGCGTCTTTCTAAAGAGCTGGGTTACCTGGGCTCTCTGGCCATCTGTAACGTTCCAGGTTCTTCACTGGTGCGCGAGTCCGATCTGGCGCTGATGACCAAAGCGGGCACCGAAATTGGCGTCGCTTCTACTAAAGCGTTTACCACTCAGTTGACGGTTCTGCTGATGCTGGTGGCGAAGCTGGCGCGTCTGAAAGGCGAAGATGCTTCCGTTGAGCACGACATCGTTCACGGGCTGCAGGCGCTGCCGAGCCGTATTGAGCAGATGCTGTCTCAGGACAAACGCATTGAAGCACTGGCAGAGGATTTCTCTGATAAACATCACGCCCTGTTCCTGGGTCGTGGCGATCAGTATCCGATCGCGCTGGAAGGCGCACTGAAGCTGAAAGAGATCTCCTACATTCACGCTGAAGCTTATGCGGCAGGTGAGCTGAAACACGGCCCTCTGGCGCTGATTGATGCGGATATGCCGGTCATCGTTGTGGCACCAAACAACGAACTGCTGGAAAAACTGAAATCCAACATCGAAGAAGTGCGCGCCCGCGGCGGTGTCCTGTACGTCTTCGCTGACAAAGATGCCGGTTTTGCCAGCAGCGACAATATGCACATCATCGAAATGCCGCATGTCGAAGAGGTGATTGCACCGATCTTCTACACTGTTCCGCTGCAGCTGTTGGCTTATCACGTGGCGCTGATCAAAGGCACTGACGTTGACCAGCCGCGTAACCTGGCGAAATCGGTCACGGTTGAATAATTTTATATATTGAAGTGAAATAGCCCCATAAATCTATGATTGTGGGGCTATTTTTTGATCGGTAAATATAAATTTACTCTGAAAATATAATTCTGGAATAATAGAGATATATAAACCCTGGTAGAATTAATCCTGTTTTTTTAAATATAATATTATATTAAGACCTCATTTCATCCTGAACTATTCCATATTCGGCAGGCGAGAATAATAGAATAATATTTCTTCTTGTTATTTTTTATTTTAAAGAGTTTAATGCTCTTCGCTTGTATGCCCTGAAGTATTTATCAGGGAAATAGTATTTTGCAATGTATAATTCAGGATGGTGTTGTAATGAAAGGAAATACGTTAAAGAGCATTGTTGTGCTTTCCTCTTTATTTTTCGGTGCGCAGACACATGCGGCCAATGGCAATGGTACTGTCCATTTCACGGGCGAAATTATCGATAGTACCTGTGAGGTGTCTACCGGTACTAAAGACCAGACCGTTGATTTAGGCAAAGTGAATAAATCAACGTTTACCGGCGTGGGGTCAATGGCGTCGGTTCAGGCATTCCAGATCGATCTGCTGAACTGCCCGGATACCTACAAAAAAGCCAGCGCCCGTTTTGACGGCACCGAAGACGGTGACGGGTACCTGAAGCTGTCTTCTGGCGGGGCGAGTGGCGTTGCGATTGCAATTTATAACCGCGCCGATAACAGTCTGCTTAAGCTTTACAATCAGTCTACGCCTGCCACTATTTCCTCCGGCAAGGCGTCGTTACCATTTATGGCTCGCTATATCGCCACGTCTGCAACCGTAACGGCGGGCACTGCCAATGCGGATTCGGAATTTACGATTACATACAGTAATTAATTCCTTCAATCTCTTTCTGTAAAAAAATAATCAGGCCTGGTGAGGTTGGGTTTGTTGCGCCCTTTTATCGGAAATTATCCAGGCCTGTTACAGGATATAATATGCGCAGGCGTTTTATAATTTTATTTGTTGCTCTTCTTTTCTCATTCGCTACCGGGACGTCAAGTGCCGGGATTGTTATTGGTGGCACCCGCGTTATCTTCCCTGGAAATAAAGCAGATACCACCCTCTCTGTCTTAAATAAAGATACGGCACTGCCTTACCTTCTTCAGGCGTGGGTTGAGCCTTTTAACAATGCGGATAAGCACCAGCCGCCCTTTACGGTTATTCCTCCCGTCTCCCGGCTGGAGCCCGGCCAGGAGCGTGTCCTGCGTATCATTAAAACTCAGGGCGAATTACCGTCTGACAGGGAGTCCGTGTTTTGGCTGAATATTAAAAATATTCCCCCGTCGACAACCGAAGAAAGCAGCAAGCTGGAAATTGCCATCAAAACGCGCATTAAACTCTTCTGGCGTCCGGCGGGTGTTAAGGAAACGCCTGAAACAGCCGCTCTGAAAGTGAAATGGCAACGGCAGGGCAGCATGCTGGTGGTCACCAACCCGACGGCCATTCACGTCAATGTGATCGACGTGGCTATTGATGGCAAGCCGCTCGACCTGGCGATGATAATGCCGTTTGAGACACGTCGGCTGGCGCTGCCTGCTGGCGTGAGCAAAATGCTCACCTGACACAGTATTAATGATTACGGCGCGATTAGCGACGCTATTCAGCAACCTCTTTAACCGCGGCGGGGTTGCTTGTATTGAAACGTTTTCACTCTTTGATTTTATCCCTGCTGTGGCTGGGAGGAAGCTATCCGCTTCTCGTCAGTGCCACACGACCACTCTTTAACGTGCGTCTGCTGGAGCTTGATCGGCCAATTGAGGTCGATATCAGCCAGTTCAATCGCCCGGATAACCTGCCTGAAGGAGAATATCAGGTTGATATCTATGTGAACGATCGATTCATTGCGCGCAGGGCGGTGCGTTTTTTCCGCCACGATCCGGAGAGTGCGTTGGCGCCTTGTTTTGTGGATGTAAAAAACACGCTGGCGATGTTTGGCCTGAAAGTGAACGCGATTAAAGCGCTGGATACGGTGAATGCTGAAGGTTGTGAACCGGTGCCGGTGCTGCCTGGCGCGAAATGGACGCTGGACAGCGAAAAGCTTGCGCTGAAGGCGTCGATCCCTCAGGTCTATCTGGACGCCACGGCGCGTGACGCCATTTCGCCCTCGCGCTGGGATCAGGGTATTGACGCTTTGATGCTGAACTACGATTTCTCCACGACCCAGACGCTGAAGTCAGACTATGACAGTGACGATCTTTACTACCTGAATTTACGCAGCGGGCTGAACATTGGCGGATGGCGTCTGCGTAACTATAGCGCCGTAAATGCGGTCAACAGCCGCGGTAACGTTCGTTCGCTGAGCACGTACTTACAGCATGATATTGCCAGCCTGCGCAGCCAGGCCATGGCGGGTGATACGTGGACCGCGAGCGATCTCTTCGACAGTTCACAGGTGCGCGGCGTGCGTCTGTACACCGACAGCGACATGCTCCCCGATAGCCAGAACGGTTTTGCGCCGGTGGTGCGCGGCGTGGCGAAAACCAACGCCGTGGTCACCATCCGCCAGAACGGCTACATGATTTATCAGTCGGCCGTGCCGCAGGGGCCGTTTGCGTTGACCGATCTCAACACCACCTCAAGCGGCGGAGATCTGGACGTCACCATCAAAGAGGAAGACGGCAGCGAGCAGCATTTTGTTCAGCCTTACGCATCTCTGGCAATTTTGCGTCGGGAGGGGCAAACGGATGTGGACATCAGCATCGGCGAGCGTCGTGATAACGATCGGTTTATGCCAGAGGTGATGCAGGCACAGGTATTGCACGGAATGGCGTGGGGAATGACGCTGTATGGTGGTACGCAGCTGGCAGACGATTACCGCGCGTTTGCCGCCGGCATTGGTAAAGATCTCGGCAATATCGGCGCTATTTCGATGGATATCACCCATGCCCAATCGCACTTTACGGACGATGACGAGCAGGGGCAATCCTGGCGTTTTCTGTACTCAAAAACGTTCGACGTCAGCAATACCAGCCTGCGTATTGTAGGTTATCGCTATTCAACGGAAGGGTTTTACACCCTGGGCGAATGGGCATCGCGCTCGGGCGATAGCGAGAACTTCTGGCATACGGGCAACCGCCGCAGCCGGGTAGAAGGCACCTGGACCCAACCGTTTTCCGAGGGGTACGGTAATGTCTATCTTACGCTGAGCCGGGAGCAATTCTGGCGTACGGACGATGTGCAGCGCCTGATACAGATAGGCTACAGCAACAGCTGGAAGCAGGTCGCGTGGAACCTGTCGTGGAACTATACCGATACGGTGTCTGACAGCATGGGAGAGTGGCAACAAGAAGATGAAAGCGAGCATCTCGTTATGCTGTCGCTGTCTCTGCCGCTTTCGGCCTGGTTACCCAACAGCTACGTCAACTACAACTACGCCCACAGTAACCATGGCACACCTTCCCACCAGATTGGGTTGAACGGCAATCTGCTCGACGATAACAATCTGAGCTGGAACATACAGCAGTCCGTGTATGAAAACCGCGGCACCTCGGCGGGAAATGCGGGACTGGTCTGGGATGCGTCCTACGGCTCGCTAAAGACGAATTATGCCTGGAGCGACGAAAGCCAGAGCCTGAACTACGGCGTCAGCGGCGGCGTGTTGATCCACGACGAAGGCATCACCTTCTCGCAGGAGATGGGCGAAACGGTGGCGCTGATCAAAGCGCCTGGTGCGGCAGGGTTATCGGTAGATAACGCCAGCGGCGTTGCCACCGACTGGCGCGGCTACACCGTGAAGACGCAGCTTTCACCCTACGATGAAAACCGTATTGCGCTTCAGAATAAGGATTTTGTTTCAGGCAACGTTGAGCTGGAACGCAGCGTGCAAAACCTGGTGCCTACGCGTGGCGCGGTGGTGAAAGCCGAGTTTGTTACGCACATCGGCTATCGGGTGCTGTTTAGCGTTTCACTTGCGAACGGCAAGCCTGCACCGTTTGGTGCGGTGGGTACCGCTGCGCTTGATGTGGGAAGCGCAACGGGAATTGTCGGTGACAAAGGTGAACTCTATCTCGCCGGGATGCCCGAATCGGGGCAATTTTCGCTGACGCTCAGCAGCGGCAAGGCCTGTCTGGCTGATTATCACATCCATCAGAAACCTGATTCCGGGCTTGTGCAACTGCCTGTCATTTGTCGATAAAGGATAAGAATGAAACCCCAATTCTGGCTTTTTACTCTCTTTTTTGCCGCTTTTTTTTTACAGGCGGCGCCTACCGGATACTGCGTACCAGACAACGGCAAATACCATAACTATTTCACTGTCGCGGAAGAATTAACGACGCTTGATAACCTGGTTGGCATGCAGCATATGATCGATATGAATAACTCTACGACTTCGTTTAAGGGAACGTGCTACTGCCAGACGGGGAAAAATGAAAGTTACGATCATGCTTACATCACCAGCGTGGTTAATCCAGCCCTGCAGCCCACCACTAGCAGAAACAATATCTCCTATTATTATCTCAATAAGTATCTTGATATCGGTTTGCAAATCTACATTCTTGGCGTTGGCTACACCACCGTTCCCTTCGATCACCTGCCAAATGACATTGGGGGAACGTACCGGTGTCATAATGGCGTCAGTTCGCAAACCACGTTTTACAGCGGCGGGTCGGGCTTTATTTATTTGTATGTCAAAAAACAATTTACCGGCACGATCACCATACCGTCGATGGTCATGGCAAATATCTATGCCACTATCGATCCCCGTACCGTCTCGAGCGAAATCATTTCGGATGTGATTGTGCAGGGATCGGTCACGGTACCGCAAACCTGCGAGATAGATGAAGGCCAGGCGATAATGATTGATTTCAAGTCTATTCTGGCATCGGAATTCTCAGCAAACCGGGGCCAGGCGGTGTCTTCACGCAAGATTACCCGGCAGGTCAATATCAAATGTTCAAATATGATGTTTACCGACACGCTGGGTGCAACCTTCCACGCCTCTGCCGCGACAGCCGACAGTACGATGGTAGCCACCGATAATCCTGACGTGGGTATTAAGATTTACGATAAACATAACAGGGAAATTAATGTAAACGGCGGTGAACTTGAGGCGGAAACGACGAAAATGCCCGTGACTCTGGAAGGCGAGACGCTGGGGACACTCACGTTTTCAAGCGCTCCGGCTAGCGCAACCGGGTCCAGACCCGCGCCCGGTCCGTTCAACGGTACGGCTACCCTGACGATTGAAATCGGACACTAATCCTTTAACGGCTGTTTATGACAGCCGTTGTCATATTTCACGGACAAAACGGCGATCTTTAAAATAAAAATGACAAAAAAATGAATGCCTGATGAATTAAGTGCTATATTTTTCATGTGGTTACACCTTCCTTTGTGTTTGTCATAAAACTGTCATATTTCGTACATTTATCTGTCACCTGTTTGTCCTATTTTGCTCATCGTAGCCACTTAAACAATGATTTACGAAATCCTTGCAGGAGACATTATGAAAGTTATGCGTACCACTGTCGCAACTGTTGTCGCCGCGACCTTATCTCTGAGCGCGTTCTCTGTATTTGCAGAAGCAAGCCTGACTGGCGCTGGTGCAACCTTCCCTGCGCCGGTGTATGCCAAATGGGCGGATACCTACCAGAAAGAAACCGGTAATAAGGTTAACTATCAGGGTATCGGCTCCTCCGGTGGCGTAAAACAAATTACCGCTAACACCGTTGATTTCGGTGCATCAGACGCGCCGTTGTCTGACGATAAACTGAATCAGGAAGGCCTGTTCCAGTTCCCGACCGTGATCGGTGGTGTGGTTCTGGCTATCAACTTGCCGGGCGTGAAGTCTGGTGAGCTGGTGCTGGACGGCAAAACCCTGGGCGACATCTACCTGGGTAAAATCAAAAAATGGGATGACGAAGCGATCGCTAAGCTCAACCCGGGCCTGAAGCTGCCTGCTCAGAACATCGCCGTGGTTCGCCGCGCGGATGGTTCTGGTACTTCCTTCGTCTTCACCAGCTACCTGGCAAAAGTGAACGAAGAGTGGAAATCGAAAGTCGGTTCCGGCTCTACCGTTAACTGGCCAACTGGTCTGGGCGGTAAAGGTAACGACGGTATCGCTGCGTTCGTACAGCGTCTGCCTGGCTCAATTGGCTACGTAGAATACGCGTACGCGAAGCAGAACAACCTGTCCTACACCAAACTGGTGTCTGCTGATGGCAAACCAGTAAGCCCGACCGAAGAGAACTTTGCTAACGCTGCAAAAGGCGCTGACTGGAGCAAATCCTTCGCGCAGGATCTGACGAACCAGAAAGGCGAAGGTGCGTGGCCAATCACCTCCACCACCTTCATCCTGGTTCACAAAGAGCAGAAGAAACCTGAGCAGGGCGCTGAAGTGCTGAAGTTCTTCGACTGGGCATACAAAAACGGCGCTAAACAGGCTAACGACCTGGACTACGCCAGCCTGCCAGACAGCGTGGTTGAGCAGATTCGTGCTGCATGGAAAACCAACGTGAAAGACAGCAGCGGTAAAGCATTGTATTAATTTAGCATTCTGACGAAAATGGCGGGTGGCGCTTGCGCTTACCCGCCGATTTCGTAAACGCGTTTAACAGAAGAGTGATTTATGGCTGCAACCAAGCCTGCATTTAACCCTCCGGGTAAAAAAGGTGACATGATTTTCAGCGCGCTGGTCAAACTGGCTGCGCTGATTGTGCTATTGCTGCTGGGCGGCATTATCGTGTCTCTGATTTTCTCCTCCTGGCCGAGCATTCAGAAATTCGGTTTCTCCTTCCTGTGGACCAAAGAGTGGGATGCGCCGAACGACGTTTACGGTGCGCTGGTGCCCATTTACGGCACGCTGGTGACCTCGTTCATCGCTCTGCTGATTGCGGTTCCAGTAAGCTTCGGTATTGCCCTGTTCCTGACGGAGCTGGCGCCAGGCTGGCTGCGTCGTCCGCTGGGCATCGCCATTGAATTGCTGGCGGCCATTCCAAGTATTGTGTACGGCATGTGGGGCCTGTTTATCTTTGCGCCGCTGTTTGCCACATACTTCCAGGAGCCGGTGGGAAATGTTCTTTCTGCCATTCCGTTTGTTGGCGCCCTCTTCTCTGGCCCGGCATTCGGTATTGGTATTCTTGCGGCAGGGGTGATCCTCGCCATCATGATTATTCCGTACATTGCGGCGGTTATGCGCGATGTCTTTGAACAAACGCCGGTGATGATGAAAGAGTCGGCCTACGGCATCGGCTGCACCACCTGGGAAGTCATCTGGCGCATTGTCCTTCCGTTCACCAAAAATGGGGTGATCGGCGGCGTCATGCTGGGATTAGGCCGTGCGTTGGGTGAAACCATGGCGGTCACCTTTATCATCGGTAACACCTACCAGCTCGACAGCGTCTCTCTGTATATGCCGGGTAACAGTATTACCTCAGCACTGGCGAACGAGTTTGCCGAAGCGGAATCCGGGCTGCACGTCGCGGCGCTGATGGAACTGGGTCTGATTCTGTTCGTTATCACCTTCATTGTTCTGGCGATTTCCAAGCTGATGATCCTGCGTCTCGCGAAAAATGAGGGGGCACGCTGATGGCGACTCTCGAAATGCAAAGCACCGCTCAGCTGGCGGAATCCCGCCGCAAAATGCAGGCAAAGCGTCGTTTTAAAAACCGCATTGCGCTAACGCTTTCCATGGCGACGATGGCGTTCGGCCTGTTCTGGCTGATCTGGATCCTGATGTCCACCATCACCCGTGGTATTGATGGCATGTCGCTGGCGCTGTTCACCGAAATGACGCCGCCGCCAAACACGGCGGGTGGTGGTCTGGCGAACGCCCTGGCGGGGAGTGGATTACTGATCCTGTGGGCGACCGTGTTCGGTACGCCGCTGGGCATTATGGCGGGTATCTACCTGGCAGAGTACGGGCGTAAATCCTGGCTGGCTGAGGTGATTCGCTTCATTAATGACATCCTGCTTTCTGCTCCGTCGATTGTCGTGGGTCTGTTTGTTTACACCATCGTGGTTGCGCAAATGGAACACTTCTCCGGCTGGGCGGGTGTGATTGCGCTGGCGCTGCTGCAGGTGCCTATTGTGATTCGTACCACCGAGAACATGCTGAAACTGGTGCCGGACAGCCTGCGTGAAGCGGCTTATGCGCTGGGTACGCCGAAGTGGAAAATGATCTCTGCGATTACGCTGAAAGCGTCGGTCTCCGGGATCATGACCGGGATTCTGCTGGCTATCGCCCGTATTGCCGGTGAAACGGCTCCGCTGCTGTTTACTGCCCTCTCCAACCAGTTCTGGAGCACGGACATGATGCAGCCGATCGCCAACCTGCCGGTGACGATCTTTAAATTTGCGATGAGCCCATTCGCGGAATGGCAGCAGCTGGCCTGGGCCGGGGTGCTGATCATCACCCTTTGCGTACTGTTGCTGAACATTCTGGCGCGCGTCATTTTCGCGAAGAAGAAACACGGTTAATTTTTTACGGCGCGGCAGCTCGCGGCGCCGAATGAGGAAAAGAGTCAATGAGTATGGTTGATACTGCCCCGGGTAAGATTCAGGTTCGTGATTTGAACTTCTACTACGGCAAATTCCATGCCCTGAAGAACATCAACCTGGATATCGCGAAGAACCAGGTCACGGCATTTATCGGTCCGTCTGGCTGTGGTAAATCCACGCTGCTGCGTACCTTTAACAAAATGTATTCGCTCTATCCGGAGCAGCGTGCTGAAGGTGAAATCATCCTGGACGGTGAAAACATTCTGACCCAGGCGCAGGATATCGCCCTGCTGCGCGCCAAAGTGGGGATGGTGTTCCAGAAACCGACGCCGTTCCCGATGTCCATTTATGACAACATCGCCTTTGGCGTTCGTCTGTTTGAAAAGCTTTCCCGTGCCGATATGGACGAGCGCGTGCAGTGGGCGTTGACCAAGGCCGCATTATGGAACGAAACCAAAGATAAACTTCACCAGAGCGGGTACTCTCTGTCCGGTGGTCAGCAGCAGCGTCTGTGCATTGCGCGCGGTATTGCTATTCGCCCGGAAGTGTTGCTGCTTGATGAGCCGTGTTCAGCGCTGGACCCGATCTCAACTGGCCGTATTGAAGAGCTGATCACCGAGCTGAAGCAGGATTACACCGTGGTTATCGTGACCCACAACATGCAGCAGGCTGCGCGTTGCTCCGATCACACCGCGTTTATGTACCTGGGCGAGCTGATCGAGTTCAGCGATACGGACGCGCTGTTCACCAGACCGGCGAAGAAACAAACCGAAGATTACATTACTGGCCGCTACGGTTGATTTGGAGTGAATCATGGACAACCTCAATCTTAACAAACACATTTCCGGCCAGTTCAACGCAGAGCTGGAGAGTATTCGCACGCAGGTGATGACCATGGGTGGCATGGTTGAACAGCAGCTTTCCGATGCGATTACGGCGATGCACAACCAGGACAGCGAGCTGGCGAAGCGCGTCATTGAAGGCGACAAGAACGTCAACATGATGGAAGTCGCCATCGACGAAGCGTGCGTGCGCATTATCGCGAAACGTCAGCCGACGGCGAGCGATCTGCGTCTGGTGATGGCCATCATCAAAACCATCGCCGAGCTGGAGCGTATTGGTGACGTGGCCGACAAAATCTGCCGCACCGCGCTGGAGAAATTCTCTCAGCAGCACCAGCCGCTGCTGGTGAGCCTGGAGTCACTGGGTCGGCACACCGTGCAGATGCTGCACGACGTGCTGGATGCTTTTGCGCGTATGGATCTGGACGAAGCGGTGCGTATCTACCGGGAAGACAAGAAGGTCGACCAGGAGTATGAAGGCATTGTGCGTCAGCTGATGACCTACATGATGGAAGACTCCCGTACCATCCCAAGCGTGCTGACCGCCCTGTTCTGCGCGCGCTCCATCGAGCGTATCGGCGACCGCTGCCAGAACATTTGCGAATACATTTTCTACTTCGTGAAGGGTCAGGACTTCCGTCACGTCGGCGGCGACGAGCTGGACAAGCTGCTGGCGGGTAAAGACCCGAAAGAGTGATTTTTGTGGCGGATGGCGCTAGCGCTTACCCGCCCTACGCTCTAACTGGTTTTCTCCCTCTCCCTTTGGGAGAGGGGAAACACTACCGAGTAATATCCCACCCGCGCGCTTTCCACAGCTCCGGCAACTGCGCCAGATCGGTAAAGGTCGTCACGTTTGGATGAACGATCGGCTTGTTGTGCGGATCGGCACAGAAGTAAAACACCTCCATCCCTGCATCAATGCCGGACTGCGCACCCGCAGACGAGTCATCCACCAGAATGCAGTTCTCGACGTTGACGTTCATCGCTTTCGCCGCATGGAACATCAGCGCCGGGTCGGGCTTCCAGCGCTGGATATCGTAGCCGCTGAACAGTTTTTCCGGGAAATGGTGCAACATTTCAAGCTTGCCGAGCGAGTGCTGCATTTTGCTGACCGGACCGTTAGAGACCACGCAGATCGGCACCGTCATCGCATCCAGCAGCGTGTTTGCGCCTGCTATGACTTCCAGCTCTGAGTCGAACAGGCGTGCAACCTCGGCGCGATACACCGGCTCCAGATCCGCTTTTGCCAGAAAGACACCGTGTTCTTCGTTAATGATGTCGATAATCTCGTAGAGCTTCACGCCCTTAAAGCGCTTAAACACCTCTTCGAGCTCCAGCGTAATGCCAAATTCCTGGAACATGGTGACATACGCGCGGGAACAAATGACCTCACTGTCGACCAGCGTACCGTCGCAGTCAAAAAATACCGCTTCAATTCCGGACATGCCTTTCCCTTTTAACAAGTTTAACGTTTTCGTACGGCAGTTCGCCGGGACGCAATCGTTGCCGTATAAGCAAAATCAATGAAAAAAGTATCACGTAACCGCCACTATTGTCGCATTTTGGTATAGGATAGCGACGAATTTTCCCTCCTTGTTCGGAAATTGATGATGAGTCAACAACACACTACCCAGACATCTGGTCAGGGTCTGCTTGAGCGCGTGTTTAAACTGCGCGAGCACGGCACAACGGCACGCACCGAAGTGATCGCCGGTTTCACCACCTTCCTGACGATGGTCTACATCGTTTTTGTGAACCCTCAAATTCTGGGCGTTGCTGGCATGGATACCAGCGCCGTCTTTGTGACTACCTGTCTGATTGCGGCGCTTGGCAGCATCCTGATGGGCGTGTTCGCTAACCTGCCGGTTGCGCTGGCTCCCGCTATGGGTCTGAACGCCTTCTTCGCGTTCGTGGTGGTTCAGGCGATGGGGCTGCCGTGGCAGGTAGGCATGGGCGCAATTTTCTGGGGCGCTATTGGTCTGCTGCTGCTGACCATTTTCCGCGTACGTTACTGGATGATCGCGAACATTCCGGTGAGCCTGCGCGTGGGTATTACCAGCGGTATTGGTCTGTTCATCGGTATGATGGGGCTGAAAAACGCCGGTGTGATCGTTGCGAACCCGGAAACGCTGGTGAGCATTGGTCATCTGACCTCGCATAACGTGCTGCTGGGCGTGCTGGGCTTCTTCATCATTGCGATCCTGGCCTCCCGCAATATTCATGCGGCGGTGCTGGTGTCCATCGTGGTCACGACCTTACTGGGCTGGATGCTGGGCGACGTTCACTATAACGGTATCGTCTCTGCGCCACCGAGCGTTTCAACCGTGATTGGTCACGTTGACCTGGCGGGTTCCCTGAACCTGGGCCTGGCGGGTGTGATTTTCTCCTTCATGCTGGTCAACCTGTTTGACTCCTCCGGTACGCTGATTGGCGTGACGGACAAAGCAGGTCTGGCGGATGAGAAAGGGAAATTCCCACGCATGAAGCAGGCGCTGTTTGTGGATAGCATCTCTTCCGTCGCGGGCTCTTTCATCGGCACCTCGTCTGTTACCGCTTACATTGAATCCTCTTCCGGCGTGTCCGTGGGTGGTCGTACCGGCCTGACGGCAGTGGTGGTGGGTATTCTGTTCCTGCTGGTGATCTTCCTCTCTCCGCTGGCGGGTATGGTTCCTCCGTATGCGGCAGCTGGCGCGCTGATTTACGTGGGGGTGCTGATGACCTCCAGCCTGTCACGCGTGAAGTGGGATGATTTAACCGAAGCGGTGCCGGCGTTTATTACCGCCGTGATGATGCCATTCAGCTTCTCGATCACCGAAGGTATCGCGCTGGGCTTTATCTCGTACTGCGTGATGAAGATCGGTACCGGCCGCTTCCGCGATCTCAGCCCGTGCGTGATTGTTGTTGCGCTGCTGTTTGTGCTGAAGATTGTGTTTATCGATGCGCACTAAGGTGCGGTTTGTGGTGTCAGGTGGCGCTTCGCTTACCTGACCTACTGAAGAGTGTAGGCCCGGTAAGCGCTAGCGCCACCGGGCTTTTTTATCAGGCTTTAACCCGCTTAATATAATCCCCAAACGCCGTCAGCTGACCAGACAGATGGTCACGCGTGCTCTGGTCCACCACGTCACCCGTCTGCGGGTCGACCTTGTTCTGAATCACGCCACCCATAAACTCCGGCTTGTTCATCACCATCGCATCCAGGAATACCAGGATCTGGCGCAGGTGGTACTGGCAGCGTGCGCCACCAATGGCACCCATAGAACTGGTCTGAATGAGTACCGGTTTACCCGCCAGCGGCTGCTCAGGTAAACGGGACAGCCAGTCGATGGCATTCTTCAGGCCACCCGGAACCGAGTAGTTATACTCCGGGGTGACAATGACCACGCCGTCGGCCTGGCGGATCTGATCTGCCAGCGCCTCAACGCTCTGCGGGAACCCTTCTTCCTGCTGGACATCTGCATCATACAGCGGGATGTCACCAATAGACGGCAGGGCGCTAATCTCCATACCTGCCGGTGCCAGCTGTGGCAGCGTGCGGGCAACCATCCCGTTAAATGAACCTTTGCGCAGGCTTCCCAGTAACGTAACAACTTTCAACGTATCAGACATGATTACTCCTGTTTCATCATGATGACCCTGAATGGATCAGCTAAGGATGTATGCTTTTTCTGCCGGTAAACTGGTTAATCGCATCAGACGTGCGGCGGGTTCGTTGGCTCGCTCGGGCACATCCGGAAGAGTACGCCATCCCTCTTTACTGTCAAATGCCCAAACCTTTAGCCGTTCGATGGCGGGGCTGACGGCAACGGACCATATCAACACATCTTCTGCATCGCTGAGCGCTTCTACAAGCGTTGCCTGAGCGGCACGCAGGCGTCCGGAGCCTGGCAACAGCTGCAACTGACGGGCGTCATCTGAGGCACAACCGCAGAGCTTGCGGATGCTCTGGCGCAGGGTGATGAGCTGAGCTCTGGCCTCGACAGGATCGGTTTGGTTGCGCACCCAGAGTTTTTCATTACTTGAGAGCGGGTAGTCATCGTGCGGGCTTGCACCGTGGAATCCTCGCGTTGCACGCTGAAGCTCCATATCCAGCCCGCAATCCCCCTCGGTGGTTAGCGCTACACCAATGATATTCCCCGTGTAGGCAATAGAAAAACGGGGGAGATCCGGGTCGGCAAAGACCGGGCGGCCTTCGGGTTGGGTGATGATCTCAGGCAGTTCGCTGGTGCCATACAGCATGAACATCAGTTCTGCGAGCAGCGCTCTGGACGCTAAAAAACGCGTTCTGCGGTGTTCGGGGAGTTTGAGCGCCTCACTGTGACAGGCGGAAGAGATTCTGGCCGATACGAGACGTCCTTCTGTGAGTATCCCTCTTGCAAAGTGCGTTGCCATTTTTCGCTCCTTGATAATGGTCGTATTCGGTTAAACGGTTACATGATTATCGCTCAACTTGCCTCCTGTTTTAATCAGTAAATGGGCGTAAGAGAAGCCTTAGGACCGAACTTTACATTTTCTTAGGCAAAAATCGGACTGTTGGCACCGTATAAGGCCTTGATGGTCTCCCGTAGCCAGAGGATTTTCGGATTATGGCTGTTCCGTTTATGCCAGATCAGCGTGAAGGGAACGGTCAGCTTTTCAGCCTGCGCTTCGTCAATGGGAATGGGAAGCGCGATCAGCTTCCGCTGGTGGAGGTGATTATAGTGATGGCAGTAGTGCGGAGCGGTGGCGATATAGTTATGACCGGGCTGAGCCGCCATAAACATCGCCTGTTCGAAGCCCGGCAGGCTCATGGCGATGGAGCGTTCACGTCCCATCTCCTTGAGAACTTCATCAAGCGCCCAGGTGTCGCTGCGTTCCCAGAAGATGCTGATATGGGGGTAGCGCAGGAAGGTCTCCAGATCCCACTCTTCCTGAAGTGCCGGATGGTCCTCGCGCAGATAGACGCACGGACGGTCGCTAAACAGGATTTCGTAGTCGATAAACCACGGCATCAGTTTCAGCAGTTCCCGCGAGCGCGGGTGCGTTTCGCGGCCGGTGAAGCCCACATCCACTTCCCCGCGCGTAATGGCGTCCAGCGAATCGTAATCCCAGTGACGCATCTTCACCGTTGCCTGCGGATAGCGCTGGTTCACCTGTTCCAGCAGGTCATTGAAGCGGATCAGCATCAACGGCGTTTCTGCAGCCAGCATGAACGTTAGCCCGCCCGGCGAATCATGATGGAATTTGTCGAGGATCTGGTTGCCGATTTGCATCCAGTCCGCCAGGTCCTGCTCCAGGCTGACCGTTAGCGGCGTGGGCAGTAGCCCTAACGGCGTTTTGACAAACAGCGGGTCGTCGAACCAGTCGCGCAGCTTGCCCAGTGATTTACTTACCGCTGACGGCGTGACGTTCATCCGCTTTGCGGCTTTGGTGACGCTGCGCTCCTGCAGCAAAAGCTGCAGACAAAGCAAAAGGTTAAGATCGAGATTGCTGATGGGCTTCTTCATAGTTTGCCGCAGGCTGGATAACCAAAAGTAAAGTGATGCAGACCATGCTACAGCCAATCAGAATCCCGATCAGCATATTGAGCGCGTTAAGTCCGATGACCGCCGCCAGCCAAATCCACAGCGATGAACCGCAGACCTGCGCGATCCCCAGCACCGAACTTGCCACGCCTGCCCGCAGCGAGAACGGGCCGAGCGCCTGACTCATCGCGACGCCAAAACCAACCGAGAATCCGGCGCAAATGAGGGTAATGCCCACCAGCATCACCGCGTGTGAGCTTGCCGTCGCCAGGATAAGACCTGCAGCGAGGAACAGCACCTGCGAGGTCAGCATCAGCATGCGCTGGCTGAAAATATTGAGTGCAAAAGGAGTGGAGAAGGAGACGGCCATACTGACCATGGCGGTTAAGGCCATCACCGTTGAATACTCACCGCGATCGAAGCCCATGGTCTCCATCAGCAATACAGGTGAAACGTTTACATAGGTCAGGATCACCGCCACGCTGAGCGTAGTGACGGCCAGGCGACTAAGGAAAAAGCGGTTGATGAGCTTCTCGGCCGGGTAAATGCTTGACGTATGACCGCTATTCTGCGAACCCGGGTGGGTCTCTTTCAGCACGGCAATCGACAGGACAAACACCAGCGCACCCATGGCTGCCATGGTCCAGAACAGGCTTTGCCACGGGAGTTTCAGCATGATCAGATAGCCTACGACGGGAGCCAGCACCGGGATGATGCAGGTTATGCCGTTCAGCATGGAGAGCACCTTCGCGCGACGCTGGGCGCTTAAGGTATCGCGCAGGATCGCAAAGGCCACCACATAGCAGCCACCCGCTCCAATGCCCTGAATAAAACGTCCTGTCAGGAACAGGTTGCTTTCCTGGGCGACGGAACACAGTATCGATGCCAGGGCGAACACAATCGCACCGGTAATCGCGACAGGCTGACGACCTGCCTTATCCGCAATTTTTCCCGCAAACACCATCGACGACGCCATCCCCGCGAGGTAGGCCGAAAACGCAATATGCAGTTGCGCTTCGCTGGCACCCAGATCGCGGGCGATGTGCGGTAATCCCACCAGATACATATCAATGCCAGACGGATAAAGCAGAACAAGCGCAAAACTACAAAACAGAAAACGAGCCATAACCCCCCCTATGGATGCAGGCAAGCAGAATAGGGGGAGAAGAGGGATTAAGCGAGTTGCCATTTGGACAATGGTGATTTCCTGGGAGGAAATCACCATGGATTAGCGAGTGTCATTTGCCAATACAGAAGCTCGAGAAAATCCTTCCCAGCAGATCGTCCGAGGTAAACTCCCCGGTGATCTCACTCAGATTCTGCTGCGCCAGACGCAGCTCTTCCGCCAGCAGTTCACCCGCCCAGGCGCCGATCAGCTGTGCTTTGCCCTGGTCGAGATGACGGGCCGCCTCTTCCAGCGCCTGCAGGTGACGACGGCGCGCCAGGAAGCCGCCTTCCATGCTGGTGTCAAAGCCCATGCTCTGCTTGAGATGGTTACGCAGGTCGTCCACGCCCTCACCGGTGCGCGCCGACAGGCGAATGAGCGAGTGACCATTCACATCGCTGATACCCAGCGTTTCGCCGGTTACGTCCGCTTTGTTGCGCACTACGGTGATCGGCAGCTTAGCCGGCAGGCGGGCGATAAAATCTGGCCAGATCTCAGCCGGGTCAACGGCGTCGGTGGTGGTGCCGTCCACCATAAACAGCACGCGGTCAGCCTGCTCGATCTCCTGCCAGGCGCGTTCAATACCAATACGCTCAACTTCATCGCTGGCATCGCGCAGACCGGCGGTATCGATAATGTGCAGCGGCATCCCGTCGATGTGGATATGCTCGCGCAGCACGTCGCGGGTGGTACCGGCAATGTCGGTCACAATGGCCGCTTCACGGCCCGCCAGGGCATTCAGCAGGCTCGATTTCCCGGCGTTCGGGCGCCCGGCAATGACCACCTTCATCCCTTCGCGCAGCAGGCTGCCCTGACGCGCCTCGGCGCGCACCGCGTCGAGGTCGCTCATCACCTGGTTGAGCTGGGCTTCGATTTTTCCGTCAGAGAGGAAGTCGATCTCCTCGTCAGGGAAGTCGATAGCTGCTTCCACGTAGATCCGAAGGTGAGTAAGTGCTTCCACCAGGTGATTCACGCGGGCAGAAAATGCCCCCTGAAGCGAGTTCAGGGCGGAGCGAGCCGCCTGTTCAGAACTGGCGTCGATCAGGTCGGCAATCGCCTCGGCCTGGGCTAGGTCAAGCTTATCGTTCAGAAAAGCACGCTCGGAGAACTCGCCCGGCTTCGCAATTCGCAGGCCCGGCAGGGTCAGAATACGTTTTAACAGCAGGTCGAGGATCACCGGGCCGCCGTGGCCCTGCAGCTCCAGCACGTCTTCGCCGGTAAAGGAGTTCGGGCCGGGGAACCACAGCGCAATGCCCTGGTCCAGCGGCGTACCGTCGCTGTCTTTAAATGGCAGGTAATCCGCGTAGCGCGGTTTTGGCAGTTTACCCAGCACCGCTTCGGCCACCTCGCGCGCCTTCAGGCCGGAGATGCGCAGAATACCTACACCACCGCGTCCCGGTGGGGTTGCCTGGGCGACGATAGTGTCGTTATGGCTCATGGTTGCTCTCGTTCAATACAAATAAAAAAGGCGGTCAATCGACCGCCCTTATTTTAGCGTTAACTTATCGGATCAGGACTTTTTCTTTTCGCGGCTATGCAGGCCACGTTTTTCCAGACCACGGTAAATCAGCTGCTGCTGGATGATGGTCACCAGGTTGCTGACGATATAGTACAGCACCAGACCTGACGGGAACCACAGGAAGAACACGGTGAAGATGACCGGCATAAAGGTCATAATCTTCTGCTGCATCGGGTCGGTCACGGTGGTCGGCGACATCTTCTGGATGAAGAACATCGTCACGCCCATCAGGATCGGCAGGATGTAGTATGGGTCCTGTGCGGACAGGTCATGGATCCACAGGGCGAACGGCGCATGGCGCAGCTCAACGGAACCCATCAGCATGTAGTACAGCGCAAGGAAGATTGGCATCTGAATCAGCAGCGGGAAGCAACCACCCAGCGGGTTCACTTTCTCTGCTTTATACAGGGCCATCATTTCCTGGCTCTGACGCTGTTTGTCATCGCCCAGACGCTCACGCATTGCCTGAATCTTCGGCTGCAGCATACGCATCTTCGCCATGGAGGTGTACTGCGCTTTGGTCAGCGGGTACATGATGCCACGAACGATAAAGGTGATAACGATGATGGAGAAGCCCCAGTTACCCAGGAAGCTGTGGATGAACTTCAGCAGCTTAAACAGCGGCTGAGAGATGAACCACAACCAACCGTAATCGACGGTCAGATCCAGGTGCGGCGCAACAGCAGCCATTTTGTCCTGGATTTCCGGGCCGACCCACAGGGTGCTTGCCAGCTTACCGGTTTGACCCGGCTGAACCAGAACTGGCTGAGATTTGTAGCCGATGGCTGCAATACCGTTGCCCAGGTTCGCGGTGTAGAAGTTATTGGTACCGTCGTTATTTGGCACCCATGCAGTCGCGAAATACTGCTGCAGCATTGCCACCCAACCGCCTTTAGCACTGACGTTCAGGTTTTCGTTATCGGCAATGGTGTCGAACTTGTATTTCTCATACTTCGCGTCAGGCGTGGAGTATGCCGCGCCACGGAAGGTGTGCAGCGCGAAGTTGCTGCTTCCGGTGTCACGGTGAGACGGCAGATTGATGGACTGCTTCAGCTGACCGAAGGTAGACAGTTCCAGCGGTTTCGCACCGGTGTTCTGTACGCTGTAGCCCACGTTTACCGCATATTCACCGCGTTTCAGGGTGAAGGTTTTAGTGAACGTGTTGCCTGCCGCGTCGGTATAGGTCATCGGGATAACGAGTTCGTTCTGGCCATCAGCCAGCGCAAAGGTGTCGCTCTCGACGTTATACAGTGGACGCGCACCGTTAGCCGGGTTATCCGGGCCATCACGACCGGTCAGGCCGCTCTGCGCCTGGTAGATAAACTCTGGCGTGGTTTCCAGTAACTGGAACGGTTCGGTAGACTTCAGCTCTTTCGGGTAGGTCAACAGCAGCGCCTGCTCAACATCACCACCACGGGTGTTGATAGTCAGCTCAAGCACATCGGTCTTAACCGTAATCTGTTTCCCCTGGCCACTGGCCGGTACGCCCTGGTCGGCGGCGCTACCCGATGCGGTGGTCGTAGTCTGCGTGGTCTGCTGCTGGGGTTGAGGATTTTTATCCTGCTCCCATGCCTGCCAGATCATGAAAGACACGAACAACAAAGCGATGATAAGAAGATTGCGTTGCGAATCCATCGTTAGTGTTCTCTGGTATCAAAAGGTCCTGGGGGGACGGGGTCGTCTCCACCGGGGTGTAAAGGGTGGCATTTTAATACGCGTTTCACCGTCAACCAACTGCCTTTTATCACTCCAAACCTGCGCAATGCCTCAATTCCGTAGCTTGAGCATGTTGGTGTGAAACGGCAGTGCGGCCCGAGTAGCGGACTAATCAGGCGTTGATAGACCCGAATGAGGGCTATCAGGACCCGTGAGCCAGGCGACAGTGGCGGCGCCATAATTTTTCCAACGCTTCCGAGAGAGCACGGTTATCGAGGTCGGCAACCCCCTTTTTAGCCACCACCACGAAATCCATAGAAGGCAGTTCGTGCTGACGTAAACGGAAGCTTTCACGCGTCAGACGTTTAATCCGATTGCGTTCATGCGCGCGCTTAACGTTTTTCTTGGCGACTGTGAGACCGATGCGGGGATGCCCCAGCGAATTTTGGCGGCCGAGGATGGTGATTTGCGGCGTGCCAGCCCGTTGTGGCTGCTGGAAGACGAAAGTGAAATGAGTGGGAGTTAACAAACGTAACTCCCTGGGAAATGCGAGCTTAACCACTCAGGGGTTAGCTTTATTACTTGGAAACGGTCAGACGAGCGCGGCCTTTAGCACGACGACGTGCCAGAACCTGACGACCATTTTTAGTAGCCATACGAGCACGGAAGCCGTGAGAACGGTTGCGCTTCAGTACAGACGGTTGAAAAGTGCGTTTCATGGCGATTTCTACCTAAACTTGAATAAATTCACTGACTTTTGCGTATACCCGAACGAGTTTCGAACGACTAACGCCTCAGCGTGGGTGATTAAAGAGGCCGGATTGTAATAATTGTACACTCCGGAGTCAATTCTCTTTCCTTATTTCCCGCGTATTTCCGCACGATTTCGCGTGGAAAATGAGCAACGGACGACGCAGGAAGATGAGCATCACGCGCCGGGTCGAGGATTATACGGGCTCGGCAACAAAGCGCAAGGATCGTCCCGGATCTTCGTTAGATCATTTAAGCAATAAATTGTCGTTGCTCATTAAATTTTCCAATATGCGGGCTAAATCGCGAGGCACTCGCGCCAGGATCGTTTACACTTACCCGGTTTCGGATCTTCCTGTGGATAAATCGGGAAGAATCTGTGAGAAACAGAAGATCTCTGGCTCAGTTTAGGCTATGATCCGCGGTCCCGATCGGGATCCCAGGATCCTGGTCAGGATTAAATTGCAGATAGCAATTCGCACGTCACCCTTTGCACAGGGTCATGTCGATGTGCGCCAACAATCATGAATATTCAATAGTTTTCTTTTATTGTTCGAGTGGAGTCCGCCGTGTCACTTTCGCTTTGGCAGCAGTGTCTTGCCCGATTGCAGGATGAGTTACCAGCCACAGAATTCAGTATGTGGATCCGCCCGTTGCAGGCGGAGCTGAGCGATAACACGCTGGCTTTGTATGCGCCAAACCGTTTTGTGCTCGATTGGGTAAGAGACAAGTACCTTAATAACATCAATGGCCTGCTGAACGATTTCTGCGGGTCAGATGTCCCGCAGCTGCGTTTTGAAGTGGGCACCAGGCCCGTCACCCAAACCGTTCGTGAAACCGTGAATGTCGCAGCGCCAGCTCAGGCCGCTCCTGCGCCAGCCCCTCGCGTTGCACCTGCTCGTCAGGGCTGGGATAACGTGCCTGCACCGGCAGAGCCAACCTACCGCTCCAACGTTAACGTGAAGCACACGTTCGATAACTTCGTTGAAGGTAAGTCGAACCAGTTGGCGCGCGCGGCGGCTCGTCAGGTTGCTGATAACCCCGGAGGCGCCTACAACCCGCTGTTCCTGTATGGCGGCACGGGTCTGGGTAAAACGCACCTGCTGCACGCGGTGGGTAACGGCATTATGGCCCGCAAGCCGAATGCGAAAGTGGTGTATATGCACTCCGAGCGCTTCGTTCAGGACATGGTAAAAGCCCTGCAAAACAATGCGATCGAAGAGTTTAAACGCTACTACCGCTCCGTTGATGCGCTGCTGATCGATGACATCCAGTTCTTTGCCAATAAAGAACGATCGCAGGAAGAATTTTTCCACACCTTCAACGCCCTGCTGGAAGGTAATCAGCAGATCATTCTGACCTCGGATCGTTATCCTAAAGAGATCAACGGCGTTGAAGATCGTCTGAAATCCCGCTTCGGCTGGGGCCTGACCGTGGCGATCGAGCCGCCGGAGCTGGAAACCCGCGTCGCGATCCTGATGAAAAAAGCCGATGAGAACGACATTCGCCTGCCGGGTGAAGTGGCGTTCTTTATTGCCAAGCGTCTTCGTTCCAATGTGCGTGAGCTGGAAGGAGCACTGAACCGCGTGATCGCCAATGCCAACTTTACCGGTCGTGCGATCACCATCGATTTTGTGCGAGAAGCGCTGCGTGATCTGCTGGCATTGCAGGAAAAACTGGTCACTATCGACAATATTCAAAAGACGGTGGCCGAGTACTACAAGATCAAAGTGGCAGATTTACTGTCTAAACGTCGTTCCCGCTCGGTGGCGCGTCCGCGTCAGATGGCGATGGCGCTGGCAAAGGAGTTAACCAACCACAGTCTGCCGGAAATCGGCGATGCGTTTGGTGGCCGTGACCATACGACCGTCCTGCATGCGTGCCGCAAGATTGAGCAGTTACGCGAAGAAAGCCACGACATAAAAGAAGATTTCTCCAATTTAATCAGAACACTATCATCGTGACGCTATGAAATTTACCGTTGAACGTGAACATTTATTAAAACCGCTGCAACAGGTGAGTGGCCCATTAGGTGGCCGCCCAACGCTGCCTATTCTCGGAAACCTGCTGCTTCAGGTCGCGGACGGTACGCTGTCGCTGACCGGTACAGATCTGGAAATGGAAATGATCGCGCGCGTTACGCTGACGCAGCCGCACGACGCGGGCGCGACCACGGTTCCGGCACGTAAATTCTTTGATATCTGCCGTGGGCTGCCGGAAGGTGCTGAAATTGCCGTGCAGCTGGAAGGCGATCGTATGCTGGTGCGCTCTGGCCGCAGCCGTTTTTCGCTCTCCACGCTGCCTGCTGCAGACTTCCCGAACCTGGACGACTGGCAGAGTGAAGTTGAATTCACCCTGCCGCAGGCGACGATGAAGCGTTTGATTGAAGCCACGCAGTTCTCCATGGCGCATCAGGACGTTCGTTACTACTTAAACGGCATGCTGTTCGAAACCGAAGGCGAAGAGCTGCGTACCGTAGCGACCGACGGCCACCGTCTGGCGGTCTGTTCTATGCCGATTGGCGACTCGCTGCCAAACCATTCGGTGATCGTGCCGCGTAAAGGGGTGATTGAGCTGATGCGTATGCTCGACGGTGGCGATACGCCGCTGCGCGTGCAGATCGGCAGCAATAACATCCGCGCGCATGTGGGCGATTTTGTCTTCACTTCGAAGCTGGTTGACGGCCGTTTCCCGGATTATCGCCGCGTATTGCCGAAGAACCCGGACAAGACACTGGAAGCGGGCTGCGATAGCCTCAAGCAGGCGTTTGCCCGTGCCGCCATTCTCTCTAACGAGAAATTTCGCGGCGTGCGTCTGTACGTGAGTGAAAACCAGATCAAAATCACCGCCAATAACCCGGAGCAGGAAGAGGCAGAAGAGATTCTGGACGTCACCTACGCCGGAACCGAGATGGAAATCGGCTTCAACGTCAGCTATGTGCTGGACGTGTTGAACGCGCTGAAATGCGAGAACGTGCGCATTCTGCTGACCGACTCCGTATCGAGCGTACAGATTGAAGATGCTGCCAGCCAAAGCGCGGCTTATGTTGTCATGCCAATGAGACTGTAATGTCGCTCACCCGTCTGTTGATCCGCGACTTTCGCAACATCGAAAGCGCGGATCTCGCTCTCTCCCCTGGCTTTAACTTCCTGGTTGGCGCAAACGGCAGTGGCAAAACCAGCGTGCTGGAAGCCATCTACACGCTCGGCCATGGTCGGGCGTTTCGCAGTTTGCAGATTGGCCGCGTCATTCGCCACGAGCAGGAATCTTTTGTTCTGCATGGGCGTTTGCAGGGGGCGGAGCGAGAAACCGCCATTGGCCTGACCAAAGACAAGCAGGGCGACAGCAAGGTACGCATCGACGGCACCGACGGCCACAAGGTGGCGGAGCTGGCGCTGCTCATGCCGATGCAGCTGATTACGCCCGAGGGGTTTACTTTACTCAACGGCGGCCCCAAATACAGAAGAGCATTCCTCGACTGGGGATGCTTTCACAACGAAGCCGGTTTCTTTAACGCCTGGAGCAACCTGAAGCGCCTGCTCAAGCAGCGTAACGCCGCGTTGCGCCAGGTCACCCGTTACGCCCAGCTGCGCCCGTGGGATTTGGAGCTTATCCCTCTCGCGGAACAGATCAGCCGCTGGCGTGCCGAATACAGCGCAGGTATCGCCGAAGACATGGCCGACACCTGCAAACAGTTTTTACCCGAGTTCTCTCTCACCTTCTCCTTCCAGCGCGGCTGGGAGAAAGAGACGGATTATGCCGAGGTGTTAGAGAGAAACTTCGAGCGCGACCGCATGCTGACCTACACCGCGCACGGCCCGCACAAGGCGGATTTCCGCATTCGTGCCGACGGTGCGCCGGTGGAAGACACATTGTCGCGCGGGCAACTCAAGCTCCTGATGTGCGCACTGCGCCTGGCGCAGGGAGAGTTCCTCACTCGCGAGAGCGGGCGACGCTGCCTGTACCTGATAGATGATTTTGCCTCGGAACTTGACGACGCGCGGCGCGGGCTGCTTGCCAGCCGCTTAAAAGCCACGCAGTCGCAGGTTTTCGTCAGCGCGATTAGCGCTGAACACGTTATGGACATGTCGGACGAAAATTCGAAGATGTTTACCGTGGAAAAGGGTAAAATAACGGATTAACCCAAGTTGAAATGAGCGAGAAACGTTGATGTCGAATTCTTATGACTCCTCCAGTATCAAAGTCCTGAAAGGGCTGGATGCGGTGCGTAAGCGCCCGGGTATGTATATCGGCGACACGGATGACGGCACCGGTCTGCACCACATGGTATTCGAGGTGGTAGATAACGCTATCGACGAAGCGCTCGCGGGTCACTGTAAAGACATCGTGGTCACCATCCATGCGGACAACTCCGTCTCCGTCACTGATGATGGCCGTGGCATCCCAACCGGTATTCACCCGGAAGAGGGCGTCTCTGCTGCGGAAGTGATCATGACCGTTCTGCACGCAGGCGGTAAGTTTGACGATAACTCCTATAAAGTTTCCGGCGGCCTGCACGGCGTAGGCGTCTCCGTGGTTAACGCCCTGTCGCAGAAGCTGGAACTGGTTATCCAGCGTGAAGGCAAAATCCACCGTCAGCTTTATACGCACGGCGTGCCGCAGGCACCGCTGGCCGTCACTGGCGACACCGACAAAACCGGTACCATGGTGCGTTTCTGGCCGAGCCTCGAAACCTTCACCAACGTCACCGAATTCGAGTATGACATCCTGGCGAAACGCCTGCGTGAACTGTCGTTCCTGAACTCCGGTGTGTCGATTCGTCTGCGCGACAAGCGTGACAATAAAGAAGACCACTTCCACTATGAAGGCGGGATCAAGGCGTTCGTTGAGTATCTGAATAAGAATAAAACGCCAATTCACCCGAATATCTTCTACTTCTCCACAGAAAAAGACGGTATCGGCGTTGAAGTGGCGTTGCAGTGGAACGATGGTTTCCAGGAAAACATCTACTGCTTCACCAACAACATTCCACAGCGTGACGGCGGTACGCACCTGGCGGGCTTCCGCGCGGCGATGACCCGTACCCTGAACGCCTACATGGACAAAGAAGGCTACAGCAAAAAAGCGAAAGTCAGCGCCACCGGCGACGATGCCCGTGAAGGTTTGATTGCCGTTGTCTCCGTGAAGGTGCCGGATCCGAAGTTCTCATCACAGACCAAAGATAAGCTGGTCTCTTCTGAGGTGAAATCGGCGGTTGAACAGCAGATGAACGAACTGCTGAGCGAATACCTGCTGGAAAACCCGTCTGACGCGAAAATCGTTGTCGGCAAAATTATTGACGCGGCACGTGCTCGTGAAGCTGCGCGTAAAGCCCGTGAAATGACCCGTCGTAAAGGCGCTCTGGACTTAGCGGGTCTGCCAGGCAAGCTGGCTGACTGCCAGGAACGCGACCCGGCGCTCTCTGAACTGTACCTTGTGGAAGGGGACTCCGCGGGCGGTTCTGCGAAGCAGGGCCGTAACCGTAAGAACCAGGCAATCCTGCCGTTGAAGGGTAAAATCCTCAACGTTGAGAAGGCGCGCTTCGACAAAATGCTCTCTTCTCAGGAAGTAGCGACGCTTATCACCGCGCTGGGCTGCGGCATTGGGCGTGACGAGTACAACCCGGACAAACTGCGTTATCACAGCATCATCATCATGACCGATGCGGACGTCGACGGCTCGCACATCCGTACGCTGCTGTTGACCTTCTTCTATCGTCAGATGCCGGAAATCGTTGAACGTGGCCACGTCTACATTGCACAGCCACCGCTGTACAAAGTGAAGAAAGGCAAGCAGGAACAGTACATTAAAGATGACGATGCGATGGATCAGTACCAAATCGCGATCGCGCTTGACGGTGCAACCCTGCACGCGAACTCTCATGCCCCTGCACTGGCCGGCGAGCCGCTGGAGCGTCTGGTTTCTGAGTTCAACGCCACTCAGAAAATGATTGGTCGTATGGAGCGTCGTTATCCGAAAGCGCTGCTGAAGGAGCTGATCTATCAGCCAACCCTGACTGAAGCCGAACTGAGCGACGAACAGGCAGTTACCCGCTGGGTGAACACCCTGGTGAGCGAGCTGAACGAGAAAGAGCAGCACGGTAGCCAGTGGAAATTTGACGTTCAGCAGAACGCGGCCCATCAGTTCGAGCCGATTGTTCGCGTGCGCACCCACGGCGTCGACACCGACTACCCGCTGGAGCACGAATTCGTGACCGGTCCGGAATACCGTCGTATCTGCACCCTCGGCGAGAAGCTGCGCGGTCTGATCGAAGACGATGCGTTTATCGAACGTGGCGAACGTCGTCAGCCGGTAGCCAGCTTCGAGCAGGCGCTGGACTGGCTGGTGAAAGAGTCCCGTCGCGGTCTTTCTATCCAGCGTTATAAAGGTCTGGGCGAAATGAACCCGGATCAGCTGTGGGAAACCACCATGGATCCAGAAAGCCGTCGTATGCTGCGCGTCACCGTGAAAGATGCGATTGCAGCCGACCAGCTGTTCACGACGTTGATGGGCGATGCGGTTGAACCACGCCGTGCCTTCATCGAAGAGAACGCGCTGAAAGCGGCGAATATCGATATTTAATCGTAGTGAGATTGCTTTACTGAGGCCGCGCATTTAGCGCGGCTTTTTTATGGCCGCAGACAAATCCAGCGACAGCACTGACGGTAAACGGCTGGCGAGCATATCGACGGCAATTCTGACTCTCAGTGGCAGATGTGGCGTCTTTTGCCAGACTGCATGAACGTCGAAGCGCACTTCCGGTGCCTGCTTTAACAGCGGGATGAGTTTTCCCTGATGAATTTCTCTGCTGGCCATCCAGCAGGGCAGCCACGCAATGCCGTGTCCGGCCAGCGCCGCATCGCAGATAGCCTGCAAGTCGTCCATGTTGAGTGAGGAGCGGGGAGTAAAGGTGTGCGACGTCCCTTCGTTATCCATCAGCTCCCAGGGCAAAACTCTGCCTGCGCGCAGATAGTTAATGGCTGCATGGTGTGCTAAATCCGCAACGCTTTGTGGCTGGCCCCTCTCCAGCAGGTAATCCGGCGCGGCGCACAGCACCATCCGGTGCTCCCCCAGCCTTCTGGCGACCAGCATGCTACTGTCCTGAAGCGTGCCGTTACGTACCGCCATATCGAATCCTTCCTCCACGAGATCCACCACGCGGTCGCTGAACGACATTTCCAGTTCAAGACCGGGGTGCTCCTGCGCCAGTTCTATCAGCAAAGGGGCAACGCACTGACGGCCAAACAGAACCGGCATGGCGACGCGCAGGCGGCCACGGATCTGCTGTCTCCCGGACTCAAGCAACGATTCTGCGCCCCGAATCTCCTCCAGCGCGCGCAGGCAGCGTTCATAAAAAAGTGCGCCGTTATCGGTCAGCTTCAGGCTACGGGTGGTTCGCTGAAACAGACGAACGCCAAGACGCTGTTCAAGGCGAGCGATGCTTTTTCCTACCGCCGAGCGTGACAAATGCAGACGGATGGCGGCCTGAGCAAAACTTCCCGCCTCCACGGCGGCGACAAAAACAGGGATATCCTTCAGCGTATCGCTCATGAATTGTATCTTTTGTGGCGTCAATAAAGAGAAAACTTATCGCCACTGGAGAGATTAAGTCAACGGTAGACTGTCAGAACTGAAGCTTAATAGATGGCAGGAGTAAATTATGACAGAGACAATGCAACGCTGGTCCATGAATGACCTCGGGCGCGAGAACCTCAGACTCATTCAGGAACCTGTTCAAACGCCTGGCCCGGGTGAAGTGCGCGTACGGGTAAATGCCGTTGCACTTAACTATCGCGATAAAATGGTTATTGAAGGCACGATGCCGATTCCGCTTACCTTCCCGTTTACCCCTGCGTCTGACATGGCGGGCGTGGTGGACAGCACGGGCGAAGGCGTAACACGTTTCAAACCCGGCGCTCGCGTCATTTCCACTTTCTTCCCGGAGTGGATCGACGGCAGGCCGCAGGCGGACGCGCGCAATTTGCCCTATAAAACCTCCGGCGGCTATTTCCAGGGAATGCTGGCCGAGTATGTGATTGTGAAGGAAGACGCGCTGGTGGCCGCCCCGGACACTCTGGACGATGCAGAAGCCAGCACGCTGCCCTGCGCAGGGCTTACCGCCTGGTTCGCGCTGGTGGAGCGCGGTCAGTTACGTGCCGGGCAATCGGTACTGGTGCAGGGGACGGGCGGCGTGGCGATATTCGCCCTGCAGATCGCAAAAGCGCACGGCGCAGAGGTGTTTGTCACCTCGGGGAGCGATGAAAAACTGGCGCTGGCCAAAAAACTGGGCGCCACCCAGGGCATCAACCGGCTGAAAGGCGACTGGGCTGAAAATACCCTGGCGCTCACGCAGGATCGCGGCATCGACCATATTATCGAAACCGTGGGGGGAGAGAACCTGAAGCATTCCCTGCGTGCCGTTGCCGTTCACGGGCGTATTTCTGTTATTGGCGTGCTGGCCGGAAGTGAGATTTCGCTGTCCGCTGGCGAACTGTTGCTGAAATCTCCGGTCATTCAGGGGATTGGCGTCGGGCACCGCCGGGCGCTGGAAGATTTCGTCCGCGCTGTGGATGTGACGGGACTGAAACCTGTGATCGAGCATCGCTACCGCTTTGATGAACTCGAACAGGCGCTTAAACACCTGGATCGCGGTGCGTTTGGCAAAATTGTCCTGACCCGCGAGTAAGGCATTATTCCCCGGGATGCGGGTAAAAGGGGCACTTCTGTTGCGCAATGTAGCTCTATTTTTGTGTGCTTAATCGCGTTAGCATGAGACAGCACTCATTTATCCTGGGGAACTCATGGCTATCAAACTCATTGCAATCGACATGGATGGCACGCTGCTGCTGCCAGACCACACTATCTCTCCTGCCGTTAAAAACGCGATCGCTGCCGCACGCGCGAAGGGCGTGAATGTGGTACTGACCACCGGGCGTCCGTATGCGGGCGTGCACAGTTACCTGAAAGAGCTGCACATGAACCAGCCGGGTGATTACTGCATCACCTATAACGGCGCGCTGGTGCAGAAAGCCGCAGATGGCAGCACGGTTGCGCAAACGGCACTGAGCTACGACGACTATCTCTTCCTGGAAAAACTTTCCCGTGAAGTGGGCTCTCACTTCCACGCGCTCGATCGCAATACGCTCTACACCGCCAACCGCGATATCAGCTACTACACGGTGCATGAATCTTACGTTGCGACCATTCCGCTGGTCTTCTGTGAAGCCGAGAAAATGGACCCGGCGACGCAGTTCCTGAAAGTGATGATGATCGATGAGCCGGAGATCCTGGATAAAGCCATCGCGCGTATTCCGGCAGAGGTCAAAGAGAAGTACACCGTGTTGAAAAGCGCGCCGTACTTCCTCGAAATTCTCGATAAACGCGTCAATAAAGGCACGGGTGTAAAATCACTGGCTGACGCGCTGGGTATTAAACCTGAGGAAATCATGGCGCTGGGCGACCAGGAAAACGACATCGCGATGATTGAATTTGCGGGGATGGGCGTCGCGATGGATAACGCGATCCCGTCGGTGAAAGACGTGGCTAACTTCGTCACCAAATCCAATCTGGAAGACGGTGTGGCGTACGCCATCGAGAAGTTTGTGCTGCAGTAACGCCTGTTTGCATTCATCGGCCTCGGTTATCAACCGGGGCTTTTTTTTGCGCTGAATTTATTGAATTGTTCTTTTTGTGATCTTGATTGTAGTACAACATTGAATGATTGTACTACATTAAAGCCATGGCAAAGACGAACTCCCTCACGTTTGTACTGCAAAAGTGAGGTGAAATTCGGCGGTCGCGGTAAAGTAGTCATGTACACAAAGAGCACAAGGACTCTCCATGACTCTCAATAAAACCGATCGCATCGTCATTACGCTGGGCACCCAGATTGTCGGGGGGAAATACGTTCCCGGTTCGCCACTGCCAGCAGAGGCTGAACTGTGTGAGGAATTTGAAACTTCGCGCAACATCATCCGGGAAGTGTTCCGCTCGCTGATGGCGAAGCGTCTGATTGAAATGAAACGGTATCGCGGCGCGTTTGTTGCCCCGCGCAACCAGTGGAACTACCTCGATACCGACGTATTGCAGTGGGTACTGGAAAACGATTACGACCCGCGGCTTATCGGCGCGATGAGTGAAGTCCGAAATCTGGTGGAACCGGCAATCGCACGTTGGGCAGCGGAACGGGCAACGTCCGGCGACCTGGCACAAATCGAGTCGGCTTTAAACGACATGATTGCCAATAACCAGAACCGGGAAGCGTTCAATGAGGCTGATATTCGCTATCACGAAGCGGTGTTGCAGTCGGTACATAACCCGGTATTACAGCAGCTTAGCGTGGCGATCAGCTCGCTACAGCGAGCAGTATTTGAACGTACCTGGATGGGTGATGAGGCCAACATGCCAAAAACGCTCCAGGAACATAAAGCGCTGTTTGATGCGATACGGCATCAGGATGGCAATGCGGCAGAGCAGGCGGCACTTACCATGATTGCCAGCTCGACACGAAGGTTGAAGGAAATCACATGACATCTCGCTACATCGCAATTGACTGGGGTTCGACCAATCTGCGCGCCTGGCTGTACCAGGACGAGCAGTGCCTGGAGAGCAGGCAATCAGAAGCAGGCGTAACGCGCCTGAACGGTAAATCCCCTGAGGCGGTGTTAGCAGAAGTGACGCAAAACTGGCGCGATAGCGCCACGCCGGTAGTCATGGCGGGTATGGTAGGAAGTAACGTAGGCTGGAAAACCGCGCCTTATCTGCCTGTTCCCGCCCATTTCTCCGCTATTGGCGATCGTTTAACGTCCGTAGGCGACAATATCTGGATTATTCCCGGTTTGTGCGTTTCTCGCGACGATAACCACAACGTGATGCGCGGCGAAGAGACGCAGCTCCTTGGCGCGCGCACGCTATCTCCTTCTTCTGTCTACGTTATGCCCGGAACGCACTGCAAGTGGGTCCAGGCGGATGCTGAGCAAATCCACGACTTTCGCACCGTGATGACCGGCGAGCTGCATCATTTGCTGCTCAACCATTCGCTGGTGGGGGCGGGTTTGCCGGAGCAAAAATCCTCGCCAGAGGCGTTTGCTGCTGGTCTGGCGCGTGGGAACGCCTGTCCTGTCGTTTTGCCGCAACTTTTTGAGGTTCGCGCCTCGCACGTGCTGGGCGATCTCCCGCGCGAGCAGGTCAGTGAATTTCTCTCGGGCCTGCTGATTGGCGCTGAGGTCGCCAGCATGCGTGACTTCATCGCGCACGAGCAGGCCATCACGATTGTCGCAGGCGCATCGCTAACGTCACGCTACGAACAGGCGTTCCGCGCTGTTGGGCTTACCGTTTCAACGGTACCCGGCGACACGGCATTTCAGGCAGGAATAAGGAGCATCGCTCATGCAGTGGCAAACTGACCTTCCCCTTATCGCGATTTTGCGCGGTATCACGCCCGATGAGGCGTTAGCGCACGTCGGCGCAGTTATAGACGCCGGGTTCGACGCGGTGGAGATTCCGCTCAACTCCCCACAATGGGAAAAGAGCATTCCGGCCGTGGTGGATGCGTTTGGTGATAAAGCGCTGATTGGCGCGGGGACCGTCTTACAACCGGAGCAGGTGGACCAGCTGGCAAAGATGGGCTGCAAGCTCATCGTCACCCCGAACATCCATCCTGAGGTGATCCGCCGTGCGGTGGGTTACGGCATGACCGTTTGTCCGGGATGCGCGACGGCCACAGAAGCGTTTACTGCCCTCGACGCGGGCGCGCAATCGCTGAAAATTTTCCCGTCCTCGGCTTTTGGTCCGGATTACATCAAAGCGCTGAAGGCGGTATTGCCCGCCAGCGTGCCGGTCTTTGCCGTGGGTGGCGTTACGCCAGAAAACCTGGGCCAGTGGATAAGCGCTGGCTGTGTGGGCGCGGGGCTGGGCAGCGATCTTTATCGCGCCGGACAGCCCGTTGAACGTACCGCACAGCAGGCGGCAGCATTTGTGAAAGCGTATCGAGAGGCAGTGAAATGAAAATAACCAAACTCACCACGTACCGTTTACCCCCGCGCTGGATGTTCCTGAAAATCGAAACCGACGAAGGTGTTGTGGGCTGGGGCGAGCCGGTGATTGAAGGGCGAGCCCGCACCGTTGAAGCTGCAGTGCATGAGCTGGGGGAATATCTGATTGGGCAGGATCCGGCACGCATTAACGACCTCTGGCAGGTGATGTATCGCGCGGGTTTCTACCGCGGTGGTCCGATTCTCATGAGCGCTATCGCCGGTATCGACCAGGCGCTATGGGATATCAAAGGTAAAGTGCTGAACGCCCCGGTCTGGCAACTGATGGGTGGCCTGGTGCGCGACAAAATCAAAGCCTATAGCTGGGTCGGAGGCGACCGCCCTGCGGAAGTGATCGACGGCATTACACAGCTGCGCAACATCGGTTTTGACACCTTCAAGCTCAACGGCTGCGAAGAGATGGGCGTCATCGACAACTCGCGCGCGGTAGACCGGGCGGTAAATACCGTGGCGCAAATCCGTGAAGCCTTCGGCAACGAGATTGAGTTCGGTCTGGATTTTCATGGGCGTGTCAGCGCACCGATGGCGAAGGTGCTCATTAAAGAACTGGAACCATATCGCCCGCTGTTTATCGAAGAGCCGGTGCTGGCCGAGCAGGCCGAATACTATCCGAAGCTGGCTGAACAGACGCACATTCCTATCGCGGCGGGCGAACGGATGTTCTCACGCTTTGAATTTAAACGGGTGCTCGAAGCGGGCGGCATTGCGATCCTGCAGCCGGATCTCTCCCACGCGGGCGGTATCACCGAATGCTACAAAATTGCCGGCATGGCAGAAGCCTACGACGTGGCGCTGGCTCCGCACTGTCCGCTCGGACCAATCGCGCTGGCGGCCTGCCTGCATGTCGATTTTGTCTCCCGCAATGCCGTGTTCCAGGAACAAAGCATGGGGATTCACTATAACAAAGGCGCGGAACTGCTCGATTTTGTGAAAAACAAAGAAGACTTCAGCATGGAAGGCGGATTCTTTAAACCGTTAACGAAACCGGGTCTGGGTGTTGAAATTGACGAAGCCAAAGTTATTGAGCTGAGTAAACATGCGCCGGACTGGCGTAACCCGTTATGGCGGCATGAAGACGGTTCAGTCGCCGAGTGGTAAATGCGCGTCATACTTCGCGCTGGTGAGGCGTTGGCTGCGCTTTCTTACCCCGGTCACATACTTTTGTATGCTCCCGGGGATGCGAAAACTTGCCGCCTTCCCCCAGCACGAATTATTTAGCGCATTCTGGCTACGTTTTTAAATAAAAAAATAATAACACCCTCTGAAACTACAGGGCATGGTGAGCGGCTTCGCTATGCCCAAAATCTGGAGACAGATTGCGATGGATATTCCAGTTACTGCTGCAAAAACCGGGCGTCGCCGTTACCTGACGCTGTTGATGATCTTTATTACCGTGGTCATTTGTTATGTTGACCGCGCCAACCTTGCCGTGGCATCGGCCCATATTCAGGAAGAGTTTGGTATCACTAAAGCGGAAATGGGTTATGTCTTCTCGGCGTTTGCCTGGCTCTATACGCTTTGCCAGATCCCGGGCGGCTGGTTCCTTGACCGCGTGGGTTCACGTCTGACTTATTTTATCGCTATTTTTGGCTGGTCCGTGGCGACCTTGTTCCAGGGCTTCACGACCGGACTAATGTCGCTGATCGGTCTGCGTGCCATCACCGGGATATTTGAAGCACCCGCGTTCCCGACCAATAACCGCATGGTGACCAGCTGGTTCCCGGAACACGAACGTGCCTCCGCGGTGGGCTTTTACACCTCCGGGCAGTTTGTTGGTCTGGCATTCCTGACGCCATTGTTAATCTGGATCCAGGAACTGCTGAGTTGGCACTGGGTGTTTATTGTTACCGGTGGGATCGGCATCATCTGGTCGTTTATCTGGATTAAGGTCTATCAGCCGCCGCGCCTGACCAAAAGCATCAGCAAAGCAGAGCTGGACTATATCCGCGACGGCGGCGGCCTGGTGGATGGTGATGCGCCCGTGAAAAAAGAGGCGCGCCAGCCGCTGACCAAAGCCGACTGGAAGCTGGTCTTCCACCGTAAGCTGGTGGGGGTTTACCTGGGGCAATTTGCGGTGACGTCCACGCTGTGGTTCTTCCTGACGTGGTTCCCAAACTACCTGACGCAGGAGAAGGGGATCACCGCGCTGAAGGCGGGCTTTATGACCACCGTACCGTTCCTTGCCGCGTTCTTCGGTGTCCTGCTCTCGGGCTGGCTGGCGGATAAGCTGGTAAAAAAAGGGTTCTCATTGGGGGTAGCGCGTAAAACACCGATTATCTGCGGATTGCTGATCTCCACCTGCATCATGGGTGCCAACTATACCAACGATCCGGTGTGGATAATGACCCTGATGGCAGTGGCGTTCTTTGGTAATGGTTTCGCATCGATTACCTGGTCGCTGGTGTCGTCCCTGGCACCGATGCGGCTGATCGGTCTGACCGGCGGTGTGTTCAACTTCGTTGGCGGGCTGGGTGGAATTACCGTGCCGCTGGTCATTGGTTATCTGGCTCAGGATTACGGTTTTGGCCCGGCGCTGGTTTACATCTCCGCCGTGGCGTTGATTGGCGCGCTTTCTTACATACTGCTGGTAGGCGATGTGAAACGAGTAGGCTAATCCACACGGATGTTTTACCCTGATGCGATAACTGCGCATCAGGGTATCCTCATGAAACAAATCACCTTCGCTTCCCGCAACCACCAGCTTACTAATATCAATACCTGGACGCCGGACAGCCAGTGGCTGGTCTATGACGTGCGTCCGTCAGGCGCGTCGTTCACCGGTGAAACCATCGAGCGAGTTAATGTAGGCACGGGCGAGGTCGAGGTGATTTATCGCGCGACGGACGGCGCGCACGTTGGCGTGGTGACCGTTCATCCTGCACAGGATGAATACGTCTTTATCCACGGTCCGAAACACCCGGATGCGGACTGGCGCTACGATTTTCATCATCGCCAGGGGGTGATTGCGCATCACGGTCAGGTAAGCAATCTGGATGCGATGGATATCACCGCGCCCTATACTCCAGGCGCGCTGCGCGGTGGCAGCCACGTACATGTCTTCAGCCCGAACGGGCAGTTGGTCAGCTTTACCTATAACGACCATGTCATGCATATGCGCGATCCGAAGCTCGATTTACGCAACGTTGGCGTGGCGGCGCCTTTCGGCCCGGTGAATCCACAGGGGAACCATCCGCGTGAATATCCGGGAACCTTCTGGAGCGTGCTGGTCAGCCGCACGACGCCTAACCCACAACCGGGCAGCGACGAAATCAATCGCGCCTACGAAGAGGGCTGGGTGGGCAACGACAGGCTGGCGTTTATCGGCGATACCCTCTCAGCACAGGGCGAAAAAGTGCCTGAACTGTTCATTGTTAACCTGCCAGTAGATGAACAGGGCTGGAAACGTGCGGGTGATGCGCCGCTGCAGGGAACGCCAGAAATGCTGCCTGCGCCGCCAGCGGGCGTGATGCAGCGTCGGTTAACCTTCACGCACCACAACCGCTATCCGGGTCTGGTGAACGTGCCGCGCCACTGGGTGCGCAGTAACCCGCAGGCGACACAAATCGCGTTTCTGATGCGTGATGATAACGGCGTTGTGCAGCTGTGGCTGATCTCGCCTGAGGGCGGCGAGCCGCGCCAGCTCACCCACGCTGAGCGCGATATCCAGTCTGCGTTCAACTGGCACCCGTCCGGGAAGATGCTGGGATTTGTGCTCGAAAATCGGATTGCGTGCTGCGACGCACAGACCGGAGAGGTGACGTTTTTGACGTCCGATCACGGCAATCCACCTTCTGCGGATGCCGTCGTGTTTTCCCCGAACGGGCGCGTTATTGCATGGATGGAAGAGACGGGCGGTTTCCGTCAGCTTTGGATAACGGAAACCGCACAGAACTAGCGCGGAGGCATCTCGGCGGGCGGAATGACGGCGTTGGTCGCCAGGTTTTCCTGCTCGCTTTTCTCTACCCGTGAACGTACGGAGTCATCCTTACGGAATACATCCCACGGCAGCAGAAGCGTATCCGCTACTGCCGTAAACGGCATATCCAGGATAACCAGGGATTTGGTGCCCCAGTTGGTATCGTCATCGGAGATCATCGCCGCGCTGGCGCGCGTCCCCGGATATGTTCCTTCTTTACCGCCGGTGTGAGACATCACGCTCGAACACCCGCAAAGTAAAACTACCCCGCTGAACGTCGTCAGCTTTATCAGAACATTTTTCATCATCACTCAGTCATCGTTAATGTTACTGCATAGACCTGCAACTCAGGGTTATAGCGAGCCTTATCCGAAATGGATAGCTCGATAATCCCGCACTGTGGCAGTCATCGCAATTTAACCCTTTGTGCTGTTGTCCCAGAGTCTATGCGACAACCAGCAAAGTGCAAAAAAATCTCACATAAATAGTCTTGAAAAGCCCGGTTCCAGACCCATTTTAAGAATGTGACCCGATAACGAACGCGCCTGATGGGCGTTCGGGGGCACAAAGGCCTGTCCATGGTGGAAGGCTATAATTTCTCGCTGATTTCAGGAGTTTTATTTATGCGTAACTTCGATCTTTCTCCGCTATACCGTTCTGCAATTGGTTTTGACCGCCTGTTTAACCATTTAGAAAATAACCAAAGCCAGAGCAATGGCTACCCTCCATACAATGTCGAGCTGGTTGACGAAAACCACTACCGCATCGCGATTGCCGTTGCCGGTTTTGCAGAAAACGAACTGGAGATCACCGCGCAGGACAACCTGCTGGTGGTGAAAGGTTCCCATACGGCCGAGCAGAAAGAACGTACCTACCTCTACCAGGGCATCGCCGAGCGTAACTTTGAACGCAAGTTCCAGTTAGCCGAGAACATTCACGTCAAGGGCGCGAACCTGGTTAACGGCCTGCTGTTTATCGAACTGGAACGCGTGATTCCGGAAGAGAAAAAACCGCGCCGTATCGAAATTAACTAATCACGGGGGTCGCAAGCGCGGCCCACACAGACTTGCTTGCCGTAACGGGAGCATATGCGAATCCATCAGGATTTGCAGGAACAACTGCGCACAAAATTAAACTGTGCCGAACTCGCTTCTTAGAAGGAGATTTAGTATGCGTAACTATGATTTATCCCCTCTGCTGCGTCAGTGGATTGGTTTTGACAAACTGGCTAACGCCCTGCAAAGCACGACTGAGCACCAGACGTTTCCGCCGTATAACATTGAAAAAAGTGACGATAACCACTATCGCATCACCCTTGCGCTGGCCGGTTTCCGCCAGGAGGATCTGGAGATCCAGCTTGAAGGTACCCGTCTGACCGTGAAAGGGACGCCGGAAAAACAGGAGACCGAGACTCAATGGCTGCATCAGGGGCTGGTTAATCAGCCGTTTAGCCTGAGCTTTACCCTGGCAGACCATATGGACGTGTCCGGTGCGACCTTTACCAACGGGCTACTGCATATCGATCTGACCCGTAACGTGCCGGAAGCCATCGCGCCGCAGCGTATCGCCATTAGCGAGCGGCCGGCGTTGAACAGTTAACAAGCCCGCCGAACCTGTAGGTCGGGTAAGGCGTAGCCGCCACCCGACACCGCTCACAGACCGCATAAGGCCCTGCCACGGCAGGGCTTTTTTGTGCGCCATCGCCCATACAACGCCCCACGGCTCTGAGAGAATCCCTGATATAACTAAGGTTATGGGCAGGGAGTGGATCATGAGTGATATCGCGTTAACCGTTAGCGTGTTGGCCCTGGTCGCTGTTGTGGGACTATGGATAGGCAATATCAAAATCCGCGGCGTCGGGTTTGGCATTGGTGGCGTGCTGTTTGGCGGCATTTTTGTCGGGCATTTTGCCGATCGGCTCGGGCTGGCTCTGAGCGCTGAAATGCTCCACTTTGTTCAGGAGTTCGGCCTGATCCTGTTCGTTTATACCATCGGGATTCAGGTAGGCCCTGGCTTTTTTGCCTCCCTGCGTGTCTCCGGACTACGGCTCAATCTTTTTGCGTTCGGCATTGTGGTCATGGGCGGGCTGGTCACCGCGATTCTGCACAAAATCTTTGATATTCCCCTTCCTGTGGTTCTGGGCATTTTCTCCGGCGCGGTCACCAACACCCCGGCGCTCGGTGCGGGCCAGCAAATCCTGCGCGATCTGGGGATTCAACCCGGCATTGTCGACCAGATGGGGATGAGCTACGCCATGGCCTATCCGTTTGGCATCTGTGGCATTCTGCTCTCCATGTGGCTGGTACGCGTACTGTTTCGCGTTAACGTCGAATCAGAGGCCAAAGATCACGAAACCACGCTGACCAACGGCCATATGCCCATCAAAACCATCAACATTCGCGTCGATAATCCCAACCTGAATAATATGGCGATTCAGGACGTACCGATCCTGAACAGCGCCAACATCATCTGCTCCCGCCTTAAGCGTGACGATATGCTGATGGTGCCCGCGCCCGGCACCGTTATTCAGCAAGGCGATCTGCTACATCTGGTCGGCCAGCCCGGGGATTTAAACAATGCGCGACTGGTCATTGGTCAGGAAGTGGACACCTCGCTCTCCACGCGCGGCACCGATATGCGGGTGGAACGCGTCGTGGTGACCAATGAGCATGTTCTCGGCAAAAAAATACGCGATCTGCAGGTAAAAGAACGCTATGACGTGGTTATCTCCCGTCTGAATCGCGCGGGTGTTGAACTGGTCGCCAGCCCGGAAGCCAGCCTGCAGTTCGGGGATATCCTCAACCTGGTTGGTCGCCCGTCGTCAATTGACGCGGTGGCGGATATGGTGGGTAACGCCCAGCAAAAACTGCAGCAGGTACAGATGCTGCCGGTGTTTATCGGCATCGGCCTGGGCGTGCTGCTGGGCTCCATTCCACTGTACGTGCCGGGCTTCCCGGTGGCGCTTAAGCTGGGCCTGGCAGGCGGGCCGCTGATTATGGCGCTGATCCTCGGGCGCATCGGCTGTATTGGTAAGCTCTACTGGTTTATGCCGCCGAGTGCCAACCTGGCGCTGCGCGAGCTGGGCATCGTGCTGTTTCTGGCAGTGGTCGGGCTGAAATCCGGCGGGGATTTTGTCGATACCCTGATCAAGGGCGAAGGGATGAGCTGGGTCGGTTACGGCATATTTATCACGGCAATCCCGCTGCTGACGGTAGGCATTCTGGCGCGGATGTTCGCCAAAATGAACTACCTGACGCTGTGCGGCATGCTGGCGGGCTCCATGACCGATCCCCCTGCGCTCGCGTTTGCCAATAACCTGCATGCCACCAGTGGTGCAGCGGCACTCTCCTATGCCACCGTCTACCCGCTGGTAATGTTCCTGCGCATCATCACGCCGCAGCTACTGGCGGTGCTGTTCTGGGGGATGAGCTAGCAGCACTTCCGGGTGGATGCGCCGCAGATGGTAGTCCACCTGGTAATCACTGGTATTACGGAACATCACGGAATAATTGAGGAACTCGCCGCTGTCGCTGTAGGAAAGTGACGTGATTCGCAGCAGCGGCGTCTGTTCCGGCAGGTTCAGGTAACCGGCCAGCTGTTTATCTGCCAGCACCGGCGTCAGGCTCTCATAGTTGCCGCTGATGGTGATCCCGCACTCTTTCTCGATGTAATCAAACTTTGACCCTTCCAGATGCGCCAGCGAGAGGTTGCGAAACAGCTTCACCGGCATAAAGCTGTCCTCCAGCATCAGCGGCTTCCCGTCCACGTAGCGTACCCGCCGGGAAAAGTAGATCCGCTCATCGACCTGAATCCGCAGCTGGCTGGCGATGGCGGGTGGCGCGGGCATCACTTCAAACTGCAACACTTTACTCTGCACCTCTTTTCCCTGCTGACGCAGCACCTCCACCAGCCCGGTCAGATTCGTGGTTTCGTGGTGAACGTCCTTACGCGAGACAAACGTGCCGCTGCCGTGCCGTCGCTCAACCAGCCCCCAGCTCACCAGCAGATCCAGCGCCTTGCGGATGGTCATGCGCGCCACGCCGAACTCCTGCGCCAGCGCTTTCTCACCCGGTAGCGGGCTGCCGATGTTGTAGTCCGACGAATTCAGCCGCAGCCGCAATCTGTCGGCAATAGATTTGTAGATCACCAGTAGACCTCTCTGCCCGCATCATGGCGTCGGTTACGTCTTCACATGTTCATATTTACAACGAAAAGTAGACCTCACTGGTCAAAATAAAACCATGAATGCGATCACGAATCGCAACGGCACGCCATGTTCGCGTATCAGTAAGTTCTTATGCTCACCTCAGGCCAGCAAAAAACCATAACGGCCTCTACCCCCTACAGGTTGTTACGTGAGGATTTAAAAATGCTCAGTCAAATACAACGTTTTGGCGGTGCCATGTTTACCCCGGTGTTGCTGTTTCCGTTTGCCGGGATCGTGGTGGGAATCGCCATTATGCTTCGCAACCCGCTGTTTGTCGGCGAAGCCTTAACGGCCCCTGATAATCTTTTCGCGCAGATCGTTCACATTATTGAAGAGGGCGGCTGGGCGGTATTTCGCAATATGCCGCTGATTTTCGCCGTCGGTTTACCGATTGGCCTGGCAAAGCAGGCGCAGGGCCGCGCCTGTCTGGCGGTGCTGATTAGCTTCCTGACCTGGAACTACTTCATCAACGCGATGGGGATGACCTGGGGTCACTTCTTCGGCGTCGATTTCTCCGCCGAACCCACGGCGGGAAGCGGGCTGGCGATGATTGCCGGGATCAAAACGCTCGATACCAGCATCATCGGTGCCATTGTGATTTCTGGCATCGTGACCGCTATCCACAACCGCTATTTCGACAAGCCGCTGCCGGTTTTCCTGGGGATTTTCCAGGGCAGTTCGTTTGTCGTTATCCTCGCGTTTTTCGTCATGATCCCCTGCGCCTGGCTGACATTGCTGGGCTGGCCGAAAGTGCAGATGGGCATTGAGTCCCTACAGGCGTTCCTGCGCTCAGCCGGTGCGCTGGGCGTGTGGGTGTACACCTTCCTGGAACGCATTCTGATCCCAACCGGATTGCACCACTTCGTCTATGGCCCGTTCATCTTCGGCCCGGCGGCGGTGGAAGGCGGTATTCAGGTCTACTGGGCGCAGCATCTGCAGGAATTCAGCCAGAGTACCCTGCCGCTGAAAACCCTCTTCCCCGAAGGCGGGTTCGCGCTCCACGGCAACTCCAAGGTGTTTGGCTCGGTCGGGATTGCGCTGGCGATCTGGTACACCGCCTCAGCGGAAAACCGCGTCAAAGTGGCGGGGCTGCTGGTCCCGGCCACGCTCACTGCCGTGCTGGTGGGCATTACTGAACCGCTCGAATTTACCTTCCTGTTTATCTCGCCGCTGCTGTTTGCCGTTCACGCCGTGCTGGCGGCCACCATGGCAACGGTGATGTACACCTTTGGTGTGGTCGGCAACATGGGCGGCGGCCTGCTGGACCAGTTCCTGCCGCAAAACTGGATCCCGATGTTCCATAACCACGCCTCAACGGTCTTCACGCAAATCGGCATCGGCGTCTGCTTTACCGGCCTCTACTTCATGGTTTTCAAAACGCTGATTGTGCGTCTGAACCTCAAAACGCCGGGCCGGGAAGAGAGCGAAATCAAACTGTACAGCAAGGCCGACTATAAGGCGGCACGCGGGCAAACCACTGCCCCGGCGGCGGCCAGCCAGCAGGTCGGACAGGCCGCCGGATTCCTGCAGGCGCTCGGCGGTGCGGCCAATATCGAAAGCATCAACAACTGCGCCACCCGCTTGCGTATCGCGCTGGTGGATATGGCGAAAACCCAAAGCGACGACGTCTTCAAAGCCCTGGGCGCACACGGTGTGGTGCGACGCGGCAACGGCATTCAGGTGATTGTCGGTCTGCACGTTCCTCAGGTGCGTGACCAGCTGGAATCGCTGATGAAAACCCCTTTAACGAATGAACAAACCACCCTGACAGAGGCTATATCATGAAAAAATTCTCAGTTGTCATTGCAGGCGGCGGCAGCACCTTTACGCCTGGTATCGTCCTGATGCTGTTAGCCAACCGTGACCGTTTCCCGCTGCGCGCCCTGAAGTTTTATGACAACGACGGCGCACGTCAGGAGACCATCGCCGAAGCGTGCAAAATCATCCTTAGAGAGCAGGCGCCGGAGATTGAGTTTAGCTACACCACCGATCCTAAAGCGGCGTTTACCGATGTGGATTTCGTGATGGCGCATATCCGCGTCGGCAAATACCCGATGCGTGAAAAAGATGAGAAAATCCCGCTGCGCCACGGCGTGCTGGGCCAGGAAACCTGCGGGCCAGGTGGGATTTCCTACGGCATGCGCTCGATCGGCGGCGTGCTGGAGCTGGTAGATTACATGGAGCAGTACTCCCCGAATGCGTGGATGCTGAACTACTCCAACCCGGCGGCGATTGTCGCGGAAGCCACGCGCCGCCTGCGTCCGAATGCCAAAATCCTCAACATCTGCGATATGCCGATTGGCATCGAAGGACGCATGGCGCAGATCGTTGGCCTGAAAGACCGCAAAGAGATGCGCGTGCGCTACTACGGTCTGAACCACTTCGGCTGGTGGACCTCGATTGAAGATCTCAACGGTAACGATTTAATGCCGAAACTGCGCGAATACGTGGCGAAATACGGCTATGTTCCGCCTTCTGAAGATGCGCATACCGAAGCAAGCTGGAACGATACCTTTGCCAAAGCAAAAGATGTGCAGGCGCTGGATCCGGACACCATGCCGAACACCTATCTGAAATACTATCTGTTCCCGGACTACGTTGTTGCGCACTCTAACCCGGAACGGACCCGCGCCAATGAAGTCATGGATCACCGCGAGAAACATGTGTTCAGCTCCTGTCGGGCGATCATCGAAGCGGGTAATTCCGCCGCCGGGGAGCTGGAAATCGACGAACATGCGTCGTACATCGTTGATCTGGCGACCGCGATTGCCTTTAACACCCAGGAACGCATGTTGCTGATTGTGCCAAACAACGGTGCCATTCATAACTTTGATGCCGATGCGATGGTGGAAATTCCGTGTCTGGTGGGCCATAACGGACCGGAGCCGCTCACGGTTGGCGATATTCCACACTTCCAGAAAGGGCTGATGAGCCAGCAGGTGGCGGTGGAAAAACTGGTGGTGGATGCCTGGGAGCAGCGTTCGTATCAGAAACTCTGGCAGGCGATTACCCTGTCGAAAACCGTGCCGAGCGCGTCAGTCGCGAAAGCGATTCTGGATGACCTGATCGAAGCCAACAAAGAGTACTGGCCGGAACTGCACTAACCTTCCTGACCGGCATCCCCCGATGCCGGTCTCCTTGTCCTGGTCGATTTACGCTATGCTGAAGCCTGCCCGTAGCTCGACAAGGAACCTCCATGAAAATTTCCCGCCTCGGTGAAGCGCCGGATTATCGCTTCTCTCTGGCTAATGAACGCACGTTCTTAGCGTGGATCCGCACGGCGCTGGGCTTTCTGGCTGCAGGTGTCGGCCTCGATCAGCTCGCACCTGATTTCGCCACGCCGCTGATCCGCGAAGTACTGGCGCTGCTTCTGTGCCTGTTCGCAGGCGTGCTGGCGATTTACGGCTATCTGCGCTGGTTGCGCAATGAGAAGGCGATGCGTCTGAAGCAGGATTTACCCTATACGCGCGGGTTACTCATCATCAGCGCGATCCTGCTGACGGTGGCAGGCGTGGTGATGGTGCTGGTGTTCTATGGCGGATAGCCGCAAAGCGCGACGCGAAGCGGACCCTGGCCTGCAGCCGGAGCGGACGTCGCTCGCATGGCTGCGCACGTTGCTGGGGTATGGCGCGCTGATTGCTCTGGCGATCAAGCACAACTGGCACCGGACCGGGGTGCCATTCTGGATCTCGATTGTTGTGCTGGCGCTGGTAGCCTTCATTTTGTGGCGCTATACCCGCAGCCGTAACCTGATGGACGTGGCGCAGGATGATTTTGTGCAGCCGAAAGCGGTGCGGGATAAGTTCCTGATCGCGCTCGCTGTGCTGTCTCTGTCTTTACTCTTTGCCGTTACTCACATTCAGCAAATGGTGAGCTTATAAGCCCGGTGGCGGCTACGCCTTACCGGGCCTACGATTAACGGCTTTTTGCTAAATACTTCGCCATCTCGTCTTCCGGCACCATGCCGCCCCCGGTTGCCCATACCAGGTGGGTGACGTTGGCATCTGAATGCACACGCAGCGGCCCGGCCATGCCCGCCAGCGCGGACGGTTCCAGACGAATGTCTTCCTCCTGCGCCAGCCAGCCGAGCATGTCATACATGCTTTGATCGGAAAGCGTGTAGAACCCGTCCAGCAGGCGCTCCATCGCGCGGCCCACGAAGCCGGACGCGCGCCCGACCGCCAGGCCGTCTGCCGCCGTCACGTTGTCGATACCCAGGTTCTGCACCGCAATCTCGTCGTGCAGGCCGGTGTAAACGCCGAGCAGCATGCACGGCGAGTGCGTGGGTTCCGCAAAGAAGCAGTGGACGTTATCACCGAAGGCCAGCTTCAGGCCAAACGCCACGCCGCCAGGGCCGCCGCCGACACCGCAGGGCAGGTAGACGTACAGGGGATGCGCCGCATCCACCACGCGGCCCTGTTCGGCAAACTGCGCCTTCAGCCGCTCGCCTGCCACCGCGTAGCCGAGGAACAAAGTGCGGGAGTTTTCATCGTCAATAAAGAAGCAGTTCGGATCGCTTTCTGCCGCTTTGCGCCCCTGTTCCACCGCCACGCCGTAATCCTGCTCATACTCCACGACGATGACGCCATGGCTGCGGAGCTTCGCTTTCTTCCACTCGCGGGCATCGGCGGACATGTGCACCGTCACCTTAAAGCCGATGCGTGCGCTCATAATGCCGATGGACATCCCCAGGTTGCCGGTTGAGCCCACCGCAATGCTGTACTGGCTGAAGAAGTCCTTAAAGCGCGGCTCCAGCAGGACGCTGTAGTCGTCTTCGATGCTCAGCAAGCCGGCGTCCAGCGCCAGTTTCTCCGCGTGGGTCAACACCTCGTAGATGCCGCCGCGTGCTTTAATCGAGCCGGAAATCGGAAGATGACTGTCTTTTTTCAGCAGCAGGGTGCCGGGAATGGTCTTGTCATATTCTTTCCCCAGTCGCGCCTGCATGGCCGGAATGGCGACCAGTTCGGATTCAATAATCCCCTTCGTGACGGCCGTTTCCGGAAAGGCTTTCGCCAGATACGGCGCGAAGCGGTTAAGGCGCGCGTGCGCGTCGTCCACGTCGGCTTTGGACAGCCCGACGTAAGGCAATCCTTCCGCCAGCGTCGTGGTACGTGGGTTAAGCCAGGTGGTTTCTTTCAGGGCAATCAGATCCTCAACCAGAGGAAACTGTGCGGTTAAAGTAGTGATAGTTGCGTTTTCCATAGTACGTCTCTTCGCGCTCAGATAATGAAAGAAAGCAGGAATGTGCCGCCAAGTGCAAGCACCGAGGCGATAAACGTCGCCGTCGTATAGTATTTGAAGGTCTCATTCAGGGTTGCGCCGCAGTATTGCTTCACCAGCCAGAAGAGAGAATCGGTGACGATCGTGCAGCCAATGGCGCCGGAACCGATAGCAATGGTGATGATCTCCGGACTCACGTTCGGATAGAGCGGCAGCATCGGCGCGACTATCGCCGTGGCGCCCATCATCGCGACCGTGGCGGAGCCTACGGCGGCATGCAGCACCAGCGCCACCAGCCAGGCGAGCAGGATAGGATGCATGTGCAGGTTCGAGAGAATATGCGCCAGTGAGTCCGCCAGTCCGCTGGTTTTGAGGATGGCGTTGAACGCGCCGCCCGCGCCGATAATCAGCAAAATATTGGCGATAGAGCCAAAACCGTGCTCGGTGTGCGTCAGCATCGCCCCCATGCTCATATGCTGGCGGATCCCCAGCAGGTAGTAGGCGACAAACACGGCGATAAACATCGCGGTGATCGGGTTGCCGATAAATTCGAGGAGCGTATACAGCGAACCTTCTTTTGCCATATTCAGCTCGGCAATGGTCTTCACCAGCATGAGGCCAATTGGCAGCAGAACCGTAAACAGCGTGGCGCCCAGCGACGGGAGGGTGTGTTCTTCCCGCACCTTGAGGTCTGAAAATTCTGCCGGAACCGGTTTAAACGGCAGACGATTGCCGAGCAGTTTCAGGAACAGCGGGCCACCGACCAGAGACGCCACCAGTCCTACCATCAAACCATAAACAATCACCGTTCCGACGTCCGCGCCTAACTTATTGGTCACAAACAGCGCGGCTGGATGCGGAGGCACCACACAGTGCACCGCCATCAGCGCGGTACAGAGCGGAATGGCCAGCTTGAGCAGCGACGTGTTGGTCTTTTTGGCGATGGAAAACGCCAGCGGGATCAGCAGTACCACGCCCACTTCCACGAACAGCGTAATGCCGCAGATCAGGCCCACCAGCACCATAATCACGTCTGCTGACAGCCAGCGGCAGCGCTGCAGCGCGATCCCGATACGCTCTGCCGCACCGGAGACCTCCATCATTTTGCCGAGAATGGTGCCCAGACCAATCACCGCCGCCAGGAAGCCCAGCGTACCGCCAATCCCGCTCTCAATGGCGTTCACCATATCCAGTGGGCTCATTCCCATCACCGCACCGACGAAAAAGCTCGCCAGCAGCAGCGCGAGGAACGGGTGAAACTTCAGCTTAACGATGGTTAAAACAATTAACACAATGCTGACCAGCAGCGTTGCCACAACCCAGACCTGAGATCCCATATCTCACCTCACCCTTATGTCATCTGTGGGTATTGGACGAAAAAACGGCAGGGGCTGACAAACGATATAAATTGGCATTCAGGTGAGCCAGATTGGATCAACTGAGTGACTACGCTCTAAAAAACGCACTTAACTTGCATTAGGTTCACATAAATTCACCCTTAAACGGTATGCTGAGCGCAGAAACCCCGCGTGAGAATTGTGATGACCGATGCGAATGAAGCCAGAAACCGGCTGTTAAACGGCTGGCAGCTGTCGAAAATGTACACCTTTGAAGTGGCCGCCCGGCATGAGTCCTTCGCGCTGGCCGCGGAGGAGCTCTCGCTCAGCCCCAGCGCGGTGAGCCACCGCATTAATCTGCTGGAAGAGGAGCTGGGCATTCAGCTGTTCGTCCGCTCGCACCGTAAGGTTGAGCTGACGCAGGAGGGGAAGCGCGTTTACTGGACCCTTAAATCCTCCCTCGATACCCTGAATCAGGAGATCCTGGACATCAAAAACCAGGCGCTCTCCGGTACGCTAACGGTGTACTCCCGGCCATCGATTGCGCAGTGCTGGCTGGTTCCCATGCTGGGAGATTTTACCCGCCGCTATCCGTCGATTTCACTCACCGTCCTGACCGGAAATGATTACGTCAATATGCAGCGAACGGGCATCGATCTGGCGCTCTATTTCGACGATACGCCGGCAAACCACCTTTCCCAACACTTCCTGATGGATGAGGAGATTTTGCCCGTTTGTTCGCCCGCGTACGCCCGCGAACATCAACTGCTTAAAAACCCCCATAACCTCAGCCACTGTACGTTGCTGCATGACCGTCAGGCCTGGAGCAATGATTCCGGTACGGATGAATGGCTAAGCTGGGCGCAGCATTTTGCGATAAATATGCCGCCATCGTCGGGGATTGGTTTTGATCGTTCTGATTTAGCGATTATTGCGGCCATCAATGATGTGGGGGTGGCGATGGGCAGAAAGCGGCTGGTGCAGAAACGGCTCGAGAAGGGAGAGTTGATTGCACCGTTTGGTGAAAAGACCCTCAAATGCCATCAGCATTACTATATCTCAACGCTTCCGGGCCGCCAGTGGCCGAAAATTGACGCCTTTATTAGCTGGCTGAGAGAACGGGCAAGGTGAAGAATTATTACGCTTTGACGCTACACCAAATGTGAAAAAGCGTGCTAAATACAGGTAATGCTTTCGATTTATCCAGGGTAAACCGTGTTAAAGCCTTTTATTGCCTCTGCGTTACTGATCTCATCCGGCTGGGCGATTGCCGCTGAGCCGGCGATGACGGCTGCCCGCTATGCTCAGCAGCTGGGTGTGGGGATGGATGTAGACTGGGCGCGTACCGAGCGCGGTATACGTGAATTTGACCCGCTGGTGGTACGCGATTTTCGTGCAAAAGGCATTAGCCATGTGCGCATCCGCGTCGCCGATGAGCCGACGGAAGCGCGGCTCATCCATCTGCGCAAGCTGGTGGAAGCCTGCGAGCAGTATGGTGTCATCCCGATTATTGCTTATCAGGCAGATGAATATAAAAACGACCCGAAAGCCGATAATGAGAAAGAGACAATCAACTGGTGGATTGCCGTCGCCCACTATTTCGGCCAGAGCTACCCGCAGTTGGGTTTTGACCTGATTTACGAGCCCGCCGACAAGCTCAACCACAACCTCGCGTCGTTAAATCGCGTGTATGAAAAAACCATAAAAGCGATCCATGACATTGACCCGCAGCGCATGATTTTCATCGCACCGCGCCTGCGCGCCGCGCCGGAGGATTTAACCAGCCTGAAGCTGCCTGCGCACAGCCAGAACTTCCTGCTGGCGGAGTGGCATATTTTCCCGTGGGGGCCGCTGAAAAATAACGGTAAATACCCGTGGACGTCCGGCACGGCGGCAGAGAAAGCGGCTATCCATAATCGCATCAATACCGCGCTGCGCTGGCAGCAAAAAACCGGGCACGTCAGCTGGGTCGGAGGCTGGGGCGTGGGGGAGTCAAACCACCTCACGCCAACCGCTTCGCAAATGGCCTTCGCCACCTTTATGGCCTGCGAGCTGCAAAAGGCGAAAATTCCGTATGCGCTTAACGCGGATTTCCAGTTTTACGACGGGGAAGAGGGCGCCTGGCGACCTGCGCCAGAGCCGTTATTACAGGCGATGATTGCTCCCGTCTGTGAAAAACCCGGCGACAAGCCGGGCCATCATGCGGTTAAACCGGCTGCTCGTGATGCGGGACACGCGACGCCAGCGGCAGCCAGCACAGTAAAATCAGCAGCCCCATCAGCGTCATCAGCAAACCCAAACTAGCCTGCCCGGTCTGCGGCATCATGGCCGAGAGCCAGGCCAGCGCGCCGGAGCCGATGTTTTGCAAACCGCCCACCAGCGCGCCCGCCGTGCCCGCGAGGAACGGGAACGGCTCCATCGCGCCGCTGGTGGCGAGCGGGAACAGCATCCCCGCGCCGAAGAAGAACAGCGCCGCCGGGATCAGCAGCGTCCAGACGGTCATCAAGCCAAACAGCCCCGGGATCCACATCATCAGTCCCGCCAGCAGACAGCTAATCACTGCCTGCCACATCAGGGTGGAGAAACGCTTGTTCTGACGTCCGGCAAACCAGGCGCCGAAGAACGCCGCCGGGATAGGCAGAATAAACAGAATACTCACCACCATGCTGCTCAGGCCAAGCCCAGCGCCCAGCAGCACGCCGGAGCAGGCTTCGAACACCGCTATGCCTGCCAGGCCGCCGATCAGCATCAGCAGGTAACAGGTAAACGCACCGTTGCCGAACAGCGTTTTGTAGCTGGCGATAAGCTTCGTGCGCGGCGCGTCCTGCGGGCGCGTTTCCGGCATCCACCGTGCCATGCTGAAGGTCACTATCACGCAGAGCACCAGCAGGAAGGCGTAACAGGCGCGCCAGGACCACATTGTGTCTAGCAGGCCGCCAATCAGCGGTGCCAGCAGCGGGCTGACCAGAATCCCCATATTCAACAGGCTGTTGGCATGGCGGAGCTGGGTGCCCTGGTACATATCGCGCGGTAAGGTTCGCGCCATCACCCCGCCGACGCCGGTTCCGACGCCTTGCAGGGCGCTGGCGGCAATCAATACGGTCAGGCTATGGGTGGTGATGGCAATCACCGTCGCCACCATGAATATGCTCATGCCGACCAGGATCACCGGGCGACGCCCGACGCGGTCGGACAGCGGGCCATAGACGAGTTGTGAAACGCCGTAGGTTAGCAGGTAGGCGGCCATTACGCTTTGTACCGCGCCCTCGCGGACGTTTAATTCCTTTGCCATATCGGCGATCGCCGGAATGTAGATGGTTTGCGCCATCTGACCGACGGCCACCAGTAACACCAGCATCAACAATAAGTTAACGTTCCTTTGTTTTTTCATGTCGCTGAATACTTTTGCCAAAAGAGAAAAATTAAGAATAAGTAACTGCGCATTCCCATAAATGCGCGAGGAATCTACCACAGTGAGATGACAATTTAATCATTGTGATGGTGAATGGAAGAACGTCAAAAGGCAGGATTTGTAAACAAAAACGGCAACTAATGTTGCCAGTGATTTATGCGAGGCGCAGGAGAATAGCGCCGCCAGCAATACCCAGCGCCGCAGCGATGCGCAGGCCCGCAACCTTCTCTTTTAAAAGCACAAAGGCAATCAGCGCCCCGAAAAGAATCGAGGTTTCACGCAGCGCCGCGACTACGGCCAGCGGTGCCTGCGTCATCGCCCACAGTGCCAGGCCATACGAGCCCATGGTGCCGACGCCGCCGAGCAGCCCCTTTTTCCAGTGCAGACGCAGGTAGCCAAAGGCTTCACGCCGACGCGCCACCATCGCCCAGCTCAGCAGGCAAAAACCGTTCATAAAGAAGGTCCACAGCGTGTAGCCCAGCGCAGTGCCCGAGAGCCGCACCCCGGTGCCGTCCACCAGCGTATATCCGGCGATAAAACAGGCGTTCAGTAGCGCCAGCCAGATCCCTTTTCGGGACTGCATGCGTCCGTTCATCGCCATCGCCAGAATCGACAGGCAGATCACTCCGATGCCGGACCAGGCCAGCCAGGAGAGACGATCGCCAAGTGCCAGGACGCTGATCAGCGCCACCAGCAGTGGGGCGGTGCCGCGCATCAGCGGGTAGGTTTGACTCATATCGGAGACCTGATAGGTCTTCGCCACCAGCACGGTGTACACCACCTGTAAGGCGCAGGAGACGATTAAAAACGGCCAGCTTGCAGCAGAAGGCTGTGGAGAGAAGGGGAGCAACACCAGCGCAATCAGCGTAGCGGAGCCGCTGACGCTTATCGCAGAATAGAGCTTGTCCGTTCCGGCCTTAACGATAGCGTTCCAGCTGGCATGCAGCAGCGCGGCAAACAGCAAAATGCAGAATACGGTGATGGTCATGGCGTATCGGGTGGTGAATTGTCACTCAACTGTAACATTCACGTCCTGATGCTGCCAGTCGGTTACACCGCACAAAACAGGCGGTGCGTCACCCGCGGCTCATCCGAGACCAGCGTGAAACCCGCCCGGCGGTAGAACCCATACGCGGTATCCGGCGCGTGGGTATTCAGGAAATCAAACCAGATGCTGGCATCGGCCATCACTACGGTTAAAAGCTGTTTGCCGATGCCCAACCCGCGACACTTCTCGCTAACATAGAGATGGCGAATGCGCCCGGCGCGCGGTTGCTGGCTGAAGGGATCGCGGTTGAGACCGCATACGCCTACCAGCTTGCCGTTAAGAAACGCCCCCAGCAGCTTTTCGCCCGGCGCGTTAAAGCGGTTTTCGCCCCGCTGCCAGTTCTCTTCCAGCCTGCGTAGCATGTTGAAATTCAATGCGATACTTTCCGCCTTCAGGGCGATATAGCCCGGTTCATCAGGCGTAACAGGCTCAATTAACAGACGCGACATAGCATTCCCTCGTTATTAAAGAGGGGCGGTTGCCCGCCCCTCTCAGGTGCGACTTGAACCTGACTTACCGAACGTATTTCAGGACAGCATCAAGCAGTTGCAATACTGCAACAATGAGTTTGAGGATAAGTATCACCATATCCACGATGCCCATACGCGTCTCCTTTTGGTAAAAAGGAGCACGATGCTGGCGTACCTTTCCGCCGCCTGTTGCCAGCACCTGGATTGACGTAACACAGTGTGCTCACTTCAGGGGTTAAGGCACTGACGGCACCACCCGTTTCAGCCAGGACTTCATTGCGCCGGTAGAACTGCGGCCCCCTCGCTCACTGCGAACACCCTCAGTATAGATAAATACTGTATGCATGAACAGTATTTTTTGGACAAAAATCGAAAGGCGACCCATACTCAAAAACGTCAAAATCCGTGCCGGAATTGCGCGTTCGTCCTCGATCGCGTATACTTTTTGCGTTGACGTAACACAGTGTGTTCTGCGGCGACCAACCGCAAAACCCTGATAAAAACCTCGCTCCGGCGGGGTTTTTTGTTTTCTGGGTCCGTCCTAAGCAGGCCTTCCGTTGACTAATTGGCAATCCGTGATATTGTTGCCATAATGGCAACGGACGCGGCAGGTATGCAGTATGCATTTAATCTCAATGAAGGCAATTTTGGATGCGGTGATCCAGTTTCCGCAACACAGAGAGGAGCTTCTTTTTCTGGGGCGAACCATCGAAAAGAGCCATTGCACGACGCCTGTTGCGCTAAGAAAAATCTTTCCAACGCTAGATAATTTGAAGTATCTCGATAAGCATTATGTTATTGATATTGCTAACAACAACCTGAGAGTAGTGGCTCTCATATTCTTTGAAAGCCAAAAGTTTTATGTGCGCCATGTTTTTACTCATAAGGAATATGACCGTTTTACGGAGAAACATCGCACTAAGGGGAAGAAATGATGATCGTAGCTGATGCAATGAAAGCAACGCATGCCCTTGTCGCGGCGGTTCCTTTATTGGGTGAACATCCAAACGAGAAAGATTACCAGGACGCACTTGAGCTGGTTGAGTATTTACTGATGAACGAACCTGGCAGCCCTTTGCTGGATATCGTATGTGCAAGAATTCGTCGTTACGAAGCCAATCGGCCCGAAATTGTCGCCTTACGCCAGGAGATGGAATCTGTCCCAGTGGGCATTGCCGTTTTAAGAACCCTTATGGATCAATACAAACTGACTATTTCGGATTTTCAGGATGAAATTGGCAGTAAATCAATGGCTTCAAGGGTGTTGAACGGTCAACGTCAGCTGACGTTGAACCATATAAAAAAACTGGCTGCTCGCTTTGGGGTATCGCCTGCGCTGTTCATTGAATGAAATACTCACGTCCGACTACTGTTTTCATCACCCAACAAACGAAACGTGATCCCTGACGCATTTTTGTCCAGATGAAAATATTTCCATTGTCACGCCCGAAAACCTGTGTTTGTATAAATTCAATCAATGATTCCAAACACAGGTTCCTAATGACTCCATCTCTGTTCACCTCGACCCTACTAAAAACTGCGCAACCAGCCGCAGTGGTCGTCGTGCGTGTGGTGGTGGTCGTCGGCAATGCGCCGTAGGGACTGGATCAACACACGAATCCAAAACCCCGCCGGCGCAAACCGGGCGGGGTTTTTCGTTTAGGACCCTCCCCGGAAGGCTGGCTCAGAAGAAAAGGACTGGAGCATGGCAAGTTCGGGCACAACATCTACTAAGACGCGTTTTACGGGCGCGCAGCTGATCGTTCATTTGCTGGAACGACAGGGCATCACCACGGTTGCGGGCATCCCGGGCGGCACGGTACTGCCGCTGTACGATGCGTTAAGCCAAAGCACAAAAATCCGCCACGTGCTGGCTCGCCACGAGCAGGGCGCGGGCTTTATCGCGCAGGGCATGGCGCGTACCCAGGGGAAACCGGCGGTTTGTATGGCGTGTAGCGGGCCGGGGGCAACCAACCTGGTAACGGCCATCGCCGACGCGCGCCTCGACTCCATTCCGCTGATCTGCATTACCGGCCAGGTGCCGTCTTCGATGATCGGTACCGATGCGTTCCAGGAAGTGGATACCTACGGCATCTCTATCCCCATCACCAAACATAACTATTTAGTTCGCGATATCAGCGAGCTTCCTCAGGTTATCAGCGATGCGTTTCGCATTGCGCAGTCTGGCCGCCCGGGCCCGGTGTGGATAGACATTCCTAAGGATGTCCAGACCGCAGAGATCGAGATTGACGTGCTGCCAGAGCCGGGCGACCGTGCCCCCGCGCCGGAATTCAGTGCTGAGAGCGTGCGTGACGCCGCGGCGATGATTAATGCCGCCAAACGCCCGGTGCTCTATCTGGGCGGTGGGGCGATTAACGCCGCGAATGAAATCCGCCAGTTCGCTGAAAAAGCTAACCTGCCCACCACCATGACCCTGATGGCGCTCGGCATGCTGCCAAAAGCGCACCCGCTCTCGCTCGGCATGCTGGGCATGCACGGCGCGCGCAGCACCAACTACATCCTGCAAGAGGCGGATTTGCTGATTGTGATGGGGGCTCGTTTTGATGACCGGGCGATTGGCAAAACCGAGCAGTTCTGCCCGAACGCCAAAATCATCCATGTGGACATCGACCGCGCCGAGCTGGGTAAAATTAAGCAGCCGCACGTGGCCATTCAGGGCGACGTGGCTGAAGTGCTGGCGCAGCTGATCCCGCAGACGGACGCAGCCGACCGTGCCGACTGGCGTCAGTTGGTCGCCGATTTGCAAAAAGAGTTCCCGGGCGCCATCCCGACCGAGGGCGATCCGCTGAGCCACTATGGTCTTATCAACGCTGTGGCCGCCTGCGTGGACGACAGCGCGATTATTACCACCGACGTGGGCCAGCATCAGATGTGGACCGCCCAGGCCTACCCGCTGAACCGTCCGCGCCAGTGGCTGACCTCCGGAGGCCTCGGCACCATGGGCTTTGGCCTGCCTGCTGCCGTGGGCGCGGCGCTGGCGAATCCGGACCGCAAAGTCATCTGCTTCTCCGGTGACGGCAGCCTGATGATGAACATTCAGGAAATGGCGACCGCGGCCGAAAACCAGTTAGACGTCAAAATCATTCTGATGAACAACGAGGCGCTGGGGCTGGTACACCAGCAGCAGAGCCTGTTCTACAAGCAGGGCGTATTTGCCGCGACCTATCCGGGAATGATTAACTTTATGCAGATTGCTGCCGGTTTTGGCCTTCACACCTGCGATCTGAACGCCGAAGAGGATGCCCACGCGGCGCTGCAGGCGGCGATTTCGCGTCCCGGCCCGGCGCTGATCCACGTGCGTATCGACCCTGAACAAAAAGTGTATCCGATGGTGCCGCCGGGTGCGGCAAATACTGAGATGGTGGGGGAATAAACCATGCAGAAACAACATGATAACGTCATTCTGGAACTCACCGTCCGCAACCATCCTGGCGTCATGACCCACGTCTGCGGGCTGTTTGCCCGCCGGGCGTTTAACGTGGAAGGCATTCTCTGTCTGCCGATTCAGGGCAGCGAGCACAGCCGCATCTGGCTACTGGTCAACGATGACCAGCGTCTGGAGCAGATGATGGCGCAGATCGACAAGCTGGAAGATGTCACCAAAGTGGCGCGCAACCAGTCCGATCCCACCATGTTTAACAAAATTGCGGTGTTTTTCGAGTAGATCGCTTAAGGTAAGCGTCTTTCGCTCTTGTAGGCCGGATAAGCGCAGCGCCATCCGGCGTTTTCAGACCGCAGGATCAAACATGACCACCATCGCGCTTATCGACGACCACCTTATCGTCCGCTCCGGCTTTGCCCAGCTTCTCAACCTCGAACCCGATTTTCAGGTCGTGGCCGAGTTTGGCTCCGGTCGTGAGGCGCTGGCGGGCCTGCCGGGGCGCGGAGTGCAGGTCTGTATCTGCGATATCTCAATGCCGGATCTCTCCGGTCTGGAGCTGTTAAGCCAGCTGCCGAAAGGGATGGCGACGATCATGCTCTCGGTCCACGACAGCCCGGCGCTGGTCGAGCAGGCGCTCAACGCGGGCGCACGCGGGTTCCTCTCAAAACGCTGTAGCCCGGACGAGCTGATCGCCGCCGTGCGTACCGTCTCCACCGGCGGCTGCTATTTAACACCGGATATCGCCATTAAGCTGGCGGCCGGACGTCAGGATCCGCTCACTAAACGCGAACGTCAGGTTGCAGAGAAACTCGCACAGGGAATGTCGGTGAAAGAGATTGCGGCCGAGCTGGACCTGTCGCCAAAAACCGTCCACGTTCACCGCGCCAATCTGATGGAAAAACTCAACGTCAGCAACGATGTCGAGCTGGCGCGCCGCATGTTTGATAGCTGGCAATGAACCCGCTGTTTTCGCGGCTGATCGCCGTCGTCGCCAGCTTTTTTATCTTTTCTGCCGCATGGTTCTGCCTGTGGAGCATCAGCCTGCATCTGGTGGAGCGGCCCGAGCTGGCGGTATTGCTGTTCCCCTTCGGCCTGCGTCTGGGGTTGATGCTGCAATGTCCCCGCGGCTACTGGCCCGTTTTGCTGGGCGCAGAGTGGCTGATGCTGGTCTGGCTGGCGCAGGAAGTTGCGCTCACGCAGCTGCCATTATTGATGACCGGAAGCCTGCTCACGCTTATCCCGGTTGCGCTCATTTCCCGTTATCGTCACCAGCGTGACTGGCGCACGCTGCTGCGTCAGGGGGCGGCGCTGATTGCCGCCGCGCTGCTGCAATCGCTGCCGTGGGCTGGCGACAAGGAGATGCTCAACGCCCTGCTGCTGACCCTCACCGGCGGGCTGACCCTTGCGCCGACCTGTCTGGTTTTCTGGCACTACCTCACCAGCACCGTCTGGCAGCCGCTGGGGCCTGCGCTGGTATCCCAGCCCGTCAACTGGCGCGCCCGGCATCTCATCTGGTATCTGCTGCTGTTTGTGGTGAGCCTGTGGCTACAGCTCGGCCTGCCCGCAGAGCTTTCACGCTTCACACCGTTTTGTCTGGCGCTGCCGATCATCGCCCTCGCCTGGCACTACGGCTGGCAGGGCGCCTTAATTGCCACGCTGATGAACGCCATCGCGCTCATTGCCAGCCAGACCTGGCACGACCATCCGGTGGACCTGCTGCTTTCCCTGCTGGCTCAAAGCCTGACCGGGCTGCTGCTGGGGGCGGGGATCCAGCGTCTGCGCGAGCTGAACCAGTCTCTGCAAAACGAGCTGGCGCGTAATCGCCGTCTGGCGGAGCGTCTGCTGGAGACGGAAGAGAGCGTGCGGCAGGAGGTCGCCCGTGAGCTGCATGATGACATCGGCCAGACCATCACCGCCATCCGCACCCAGGCGGGTATTGTCCAGCGTCTGGCGGCGGAAAATGCCGGTGTGAAGCAGGGCGGGGCGCATATCGAACAGCTTTCGCTGGGGGTTTATGACGCCGTTCGCCGCTTGCTGGGACGGCTGCGTCCGCGCCAGCTTGACGACCTGTCACTTGAGCAGGCGATACGCTCCCTGATGCGCGAGATGGAGCTGGAAAGCCGCGGCATTGTCAGCCATCTCGACTGGCGAATTAATGAATCTGCGCTGAGTGAAGGCCAGCGCGTGACGCTGTTCCGCGTCTGTCAGGAAGGGCTGAATAATATCGTCAAACACGCCAATGCCAGCGCGGTCACCATTCAGGGCGGCCAGCATAACGATCGCCTGACGCTGGTGATTGAAGACGACGGCTGCGGCCTGCCGCCGGGCTCCGGCCAGCAGGGTTTTGGCCTGGCGGGCATGCGCGAGCGCGTGAAGGCGCTGGGTGGCACGCTGGCTATCTCCTGTACCCACGGGACGCGCGTTAGCGTCAGCCTGCCGCTAAGGAACCACCATGTTTAAAATGCCTGCCAACGCCTCACCGCTAGGCGACAAAGCGGAAATTGACGCGCGCTACCGCTACTGGCGTCGCCATATCCTGATGACCATCTGGCTTGGCTATGCGCTGTTTTACTTTACCCGCAAAAGCTTTAACGCCGCCGCGCCGGAAATCCTCGCCAGCGGCGTGATGACGCGTACCGATATCGGCCTGCTGGCGACGCTGTTTTACATCACCTACGGCCTGTCGAAGTTCTTCTCCGGCATCGTCAGCGACCGCTCCAACGCGCGCTACTTTATGGGCGTCGGGCTGATTGCCACCGGCGTGGTAAATATCCTGTTCGGCTTCTCCACCTCGCTGTGGGCCTTTGCCCTGCTGTGGGCGCTGAACGCTTTTTTCCAGGGCTGGGGAGCGCCGGTTTGTGCCCGCCTGCTCACCGCCTGGTACTCGCGCAACGAGCGCGGCGGCTGGTGGGCAATCTGGAACACCGCGCATAACGTCGGCGGGGCGCTGATCCCGATGGTGGTCGGTGCGGCGGCGCTGCACTACGGCTGGCGCGCAGGGATGATGATTGCCGGGGGGCTGGCGATTGTTGCCGGGCTGTTCCTCTGCTGGCGCCTGCGCGACAGGCCGCAAACCGTTGGACTGCCTGCGGTGGGCGACTGGCGGCACGACGAGATGGAGATTGCCCAACAGCAGGAAGGGGCGGGGCTGACCAGCAAAGAGATCCTGACCAAATACGTGCTGAAAAATCCCTACATCTGGCTACTCTCGCTCTGCTACGTGCTGGTCTACGTGGTCCGGGCGGCGATCAACGACTGGGGTAATCTGTACATGTCGGAGACGCTCGGGGTGGATCTGGTCACCGCCAACTCGGCGGTCACGATGTTCGAGCTGGGCGGATTTATCGGCGCGCTGGTGGCAGGCTGGGGCTCGGACAAGCTGTTTAACGGCAACCGAGGCCCGATGAACCTGATCTTCGCCGCCGGGATATTGCTCTCCGTCGGCTCGCTGTGGCTGATGCCGTTCGCCAGTTACGTGATGCAGGCGGCATGCTTCTTCACCATCGGCTTCTTCGTGTTTGGCCCGCAGATGCTGATCGGCATGGCCGCGGCGGAGTGCTCGCACAAAGAGGCGGCGGGTGCGGCGACGGGGTTTGTCGGGCTGTTTGCTTATCTTGGCGCATCGCTCTCTGGCTGGCCCCTGGCGCGGGTGATCGACACCTGGCACTGGAGCGGTTTCTTCGCGGTCATCGCCATCGCGGCGGGGATCTCTGCCCTGCTGCTGCTGCCCTTCCTGCACGCGCAGGCCCCGCGCGAAGCGTGACACACTTCACCTTTTACTGCCGAGTGGCGCAAAACTAAGAAATTTTCCCGGTTTTACCTGGACGCTATCTCAGGCATCTCTCCCGGCTGATTTTTACAATGCCTGCCATTCGCAGGTAAAAATCAGCTCAGGAGCAAACCATGCTGGCCTTCCTCAATCAGGTGCGCAAGCCGACCCTGGATCTGCCGCTCGACGTGCGGCGCAAAATGTGGTTCAAACCGTTCATGCAGTCGTATCTGGTGGTCTTCATCGGCTATCTGACCATGTACCTGATCCGCAAAAACTTTAACATCGCGCAGAACGACATGATCTCGACCTACGGGCTGAGCATGACGCAGCTGGGGATGATTGGCCTGGGATTCTCCATCACCTACGGGGTGGGGAAAACGGTGGTTTCCTACTATGCGGACGGTAAAAATACCAAGCAGTTCCTGCCGTTTATGCTGATTCTCTCCGCCATCTGTATGCTCGGCTTCAGCGCCAGCATGGGCGCAGGCTCCGTGAGCCTGTTCCTGATGATCGCTTTCTATGCCCTGAGTGGTTTCTTCCAGAGTACCGGCGGATCGTGCAGCTACTCCACCATCACCAAATGGACCCCGCGCCGCAAGCGTGGTTCGTACCTCGGCATGTGGAACATCTCGCATAACCTCGGCGGTGCGGGCGCGGCAGGCGTGGCGCTGTTCGGCGCGAACTATCTGTTCGATGGCCACGTGATCGGCATGTTTATCTTCCCGTCGATTATCGCCCTGATTGTCGGCTTTATCGGCCTGCGCTTCGGCAGCGATTCCCCGGAATCTTACGGCCTCGGCAAAGCCGAAGAGCTGTTCGGCGAGGAGATCAGCGAAGAGGACAAAGAGACCGAAGAAAACGAGATGACCAAATGGCAGATCTTTGTTGAGTATGTGCTGAAAAACAAAGTGATCTGGCTGCTGTGCTTCTCAAACATCTTCCTGTACGTGGTGCGTATCGGTATCGACCAGTGGTCGACGGTGTATGCCTTCCAGGAGCTGAAGCTTTCTAAAGAAGTCGCGATTCAGGGCTTCACCCTGTTTGAAGTGGGCGCGCTGGTCGGCACGCTGCTGTGGGGCTGGCTCTCGGATCTCGCCAATGGCCGCCGCGCGCTGGTGGCCTGCGTCGCGCTGGCGCTGATTATCGCCACGCTCGGCATCTACCAGCACGCCAGCAACCAGTATGTTTACCTGGCTTCCCTGTTTGCGCTCGGCTTCCTGGTATTTGGTCCACAGCTGCTGATTGGCGTGGCGGCGGTCGGGTTTGTACCGAAAAAAGCGATCGGCGCAGCCGATGGGATTAAAGGCACCTTCGCTTACCTGATCGGCGACAGCTTCGCCAAGCTGGGGCTGGGGATGATTGCCGACGGTACGCCAATTTTTGGCCTCACCGGCTGGGCAGGCACCTTTGCGGCGCTGGATGCGGCAGCCATTGGCTGTATCGTTCTGATGGCGATGGTTGCGGTGCTGGAAGAACGTAAAATTCGTCGCGAAAGGCGAGTGCAGAAATTGAAAACAGCCTGAGTGTGCAGGTGACTTCTTTGCCCGGCTGACCGCCGGGCTTTTTTCCCTTCCCGCTACTCCTCAGAAAAAGATTACGGCTCATTTTTTCACTCCACCAGCAGTCGGTCGCCAGAGGACCGGTTGTAATACGGTGTTTTCTGGAGCGTTCATAATCTAACTTCTTAATATGGTTAAAAAATGCCTGGTCAATATCTCAAAAAGAGATCGACCAGGCGTAAACATGACCTGGCTTGAACTTTTATAGCCGCACCGGGCATACGCTGGGGGGAGATAGGCGCACTAAAAAGAAGAACATGAATTAAGTTTTCAAGCCAACCGCTAGCCAGAACACAACCCGGTGTTTGACTATAACAACGTTCTCAAGGAAAAAATTAACATGGCTATACCAGCTTACTTATGGCTTAAGGATGACGGTGGAGCATTAATCAAAGGCGGAGTTGATGTTCAGCACAGAGAATGCAGCATTGAGGTAAAGGGGTTCCATCATAACCTCATGATCCCAACTGATAACGCCACCGGCAAAATAACCGGTATGCGCATACATTCACCTATGTTAATCATTAAAGAATTCGATTGCTCAAGCCCATATCTCTATAAAGCGGTAGCGACAGGGCAAAGCCTGGTCTCTGCTGAGATAAAATGGTACAGGATTAACTACTCCGGCCAGGAAGAAGAATACTTTACTATGCTGCTCGAAGGCGTCAGGGTCGTTTCTATCTCGCCCGCGATGGCACCAGGCGATAACCCTAACGAAAACCATATGGAAACGGTTGAACTACGTTACGAGAAAATTACCTGGAAGCATAACGACGGGAACATCATCTTTAGCGATGCCTGGAACGAGCGTCAGTCAGCGTAAAGAACGTAAGGGGCAAGCCGCCCCTTAATCATATAACCAGTGCCCGGATTTGGCAGACTCAATAATCATTTCGAGCGTTAGCGGCTTATACTGTCGATCCCGAAACTTCTTTCGAAGTCCAAACTGGAACCAAAACAGCTCCGGCTCAAAATAGTTGTCCAGAACAAAGTTGCTGTACTCAATCCCATAGCGATTGAAAAGGTCAAGCAGCATATCCTCAAGATCTTCAGGAACGAGGTTGAAATGCTCCTGGAAGGTCCATTCCTTCTGGGCGGGACGTTTCAGTTCACTGTAGTTTTCAGTGATGTAATCCAAAAATTCTTGATCATCAGGCAATAACATTAGAAGTATGTCCATTCGATCCGATCTTTCGGTCGGGCTATCAGGTTGTACTTGTTTCTGGTTTCTTTGGCCACAAGGGTAAATACAATGACTGCCTGGGCATAGCCGACGAACGGAACAACCCTTCCAACTACTGCCCCAACCTTATTTGTTTGTCTTGTTTTACCCATACCGATCATGGTCTCCACCCTCATACCTCCAGGAAAGCGGACTCCCTTCAATATGCGACGTGCTAGGGAGGGTGCGAATAAGTACCCTCCGCAACGAAAATGAAACTTTTAGTCAATTAAATTCAATCACTTACATAGGCGTTTTTTTGCGTTTGGTGACTTATTCGCACCTTCCCTAGTTTGGAGGCAACACTTGTACGCGAGCCTGACGCGCCCAACACCTTACGCTTGGGTATTAAAGGCTGACCTGCAAGGATTGTTGCAGCAGTCTCTATCGTTACGCCCAAATGGTTCGCCAGACCCTCAGCGAATATCAGCAAAAATAGCTCCTGTGGGGTTACATTCGAATTCCCGCGATAGAAATATGTCCCACCAGATTCCTCTATTGTATCCATAGCATCATCCTGAATTCAGTTTAAACAAGGTTATAGCCTTGCTTAACTTAAGGATAATGAGTGAGTAATAGTTTTATGAAATTAAGAAAAGCGCCCGCAAACAGGCTATTTGTCGATTATGAGGTCGTGATGTCGGCAAGCTGTAATGAGGCCGGCATCTTCTGAAATTGCATATAACATATGAGCTTGACTTAAGGATATTTTACATCCCACCTTTACTCCGCTTTACAGACCCGCTCCCCTGCATGCTCTACAGTTTATTTTTGCTGCCGCGCTGCGCGGCATTTGACCGTTTTGTTATGGAGAGCCCGCATGTTAACCCGACGATTATCCTGCCTTGCGCTGCTGATGGCGCTGGCGTCACCCGCAATGGCCGCGGATACCCCTTCCTACGGCGAAAAGCTGGAAGGTTTCGATTACGGCTGGCCGGTAAAACACTTTACCTTTACCTCACAAAACCAGTCTCTGGATATGGCTTATCTGGACGTTAAGCCGGAAAAACCCAACGGTCGCACCGTGGTATTGATGCACGGCAAAAACTTCTGCGCTGGAACTTGGGACGGCACGATCCGCGCGCTCTCGGCCAGGGGTTATCGCGTGGTGGCACCCGACCAGATCGGTTTCTGTAAATCCACCAAGCCGGAGCGGTATCAGTACACCTTCCAGCAGCTGGCGGACAATACCCATGCGCTGCTCGCATCCCTGGGTGTCGATCGCGTGACGGTTATCGGGCATTCGACCGGCGGCATGCTGGCGACGCGCTACGCGCTAATGTGGCCGCAGCAGGTGGAACAGTTGGTGATGATCAATCCGATTGGGCTGGAAGACTGGAAAGCGCGCGGTGTGCCGCATATTACCGTCGACCAGTGGTACCAGCGCGAACTGAAGGTCAGCGCCGACGGTATTCGTCAGTACGAGAAAAACACCTACTACGCTGGGGAGTGGAAGCCGGAATACGAGCGTTGGGTGACCATGCTCGCCGGGCTGAACAACGGGCCGGGTAAAGCGCGCGTGGCCTGGAACTCGGCGCTGCTCTACGACATGATTTACACCCAGCCGGTGATCTACGAATTTAGCGACCTGAAGATGCCGGTATTATTGATGATCGGCACGAAGGACAACACCGCCATCGGGAAAGATCTCGCCCCGCCGGAGATCCGCAAGACGCTCGGCAACTATGCGGTGCTGGGGAAAGAGACGGCAAAACGCATTCCGCACGCGACGCTGGTGGAATTTAACGATATGGGTCATGCGCCGCAGATGCAGGATCCTGCGCGCTTCCACGAGGCACTGCTGAAGGGGCTTCAGCGCGGCGATCCGCTTTTAGAATGATTTTCCACCTCTTTTCACTACACTAATAGCATTTTGCCCGCTGTCGAGGCCTTGCGTTTCCCGCTATGATAAGCGGCTAGTCTGAGGAGAACGCATGGTCTGGATAATGCTGGCAACGCTTGCCGTGGTGTTTGTGGTGGGATTTCGCGTCCTGACCTCAGATTCCCGCCGCGCCATCAAACGTTTAAGCGAACGGCTGGGGATTACCCCAATGCCGGTTGAGTCGATGATCGATCAGTTCGGTAAAACAGCCGGGAATGAGTTTATCCGTTATCTTGAACGCCCGGACGAGGCGCATCTGCAAAACGCGGCGCAGGTATTGCTGATCTGGCAGGTCTGCATTGTCGACGGCAGTGAAGAGAACCTGCATACGTGGCACCGTCTGCTGCGTAAAGCCCGCCTGGGGGCGCCGATCACCGATGCGCAAATTCGTCTGGCGCTCGGCTTTATGCGCGAGATGGAGCCCGACCCGCAGGAGCTTAATGCCTTTCAGCTACGCTATAACCAGCTTTTCCTGCCGGAAGAGGGCGTGTTTTACCTACATTAATTCCCTCTAAAAACCACAAAAGTTGTCTAAACGTTAAATCCGTCACACTTTTGATGATAAACTGCGCGACTTTTCCGCACGTTTTTATCTTCAGGTGACGCCATGACAGAACATATCCAGCCCTCGACCAGACCGCAGACCAAAGAGGTTTCACGCCCCAACTGGTCGGCGGTTTTCTCCGTGGCATTCTGCGTTGCCTGCCTGATCACCGTCGAGTTTCTGCCGGTCAGCCTGCTGACGCCGATGGCGCAGGATCTCGGCATTTCCGAAGGCGTGGCGGGGCAGTCTGTTACCGTGACCGCCTTTGTGGCGATGTTCGCCAGTCTGTTTATTACGCAGGTGATTGGCGCCATTGACCGCCGCAAAGTGGTTATTCTTTTCAGCGTGCTGCTGACGCTCTCCTGCCTGCTGGTCTCCTTCGCGGAAAACTTCACCCTGTTGCTGCTGGGGCGCGCCTGTCTGGGACTGGGTCTTGGCGGTTTCTGGGCGATGTCCGCCTCGCTCACCATGCGCCTGGTACCCGCGCGTACGGTGCCGAAAGCGCTGTCCGTCATCTTCGGTGCGGTCTCCATCGCGCTGGTGATTGCCGCGCCGCTGGGCAGCTTCCTCGGCGGGATCATCGGCTGGCGTAACGTCTTCAACGCGGCGGCGGTGATGGGCGTGCTCTGTATTATCTGGGTATGGAAGGCATTGCCGTCCCTGCCGGGCGAAGCGGCGCATCACAAACAGAATATGTTCAGCCTCCTCAAGCGCCCGGGTGTGCTGGCGGGGATGACCGCCATCTTTATGGCCTTTGCCGGGCAGTTTGCCTTCTTCACCTATATCCGTCCGGTGTATATGACCATGGCGGGCTTTGACGTGGATGGTCTGACCCTGGTGTTGCTGAGCTTTGGTATCGCCAGCTTTGTCGGTACGTCGCTGTCGTCCCAGTTCCTGAAACGTTCCCTGAAAGTGGCGCTGGCTGGCGCGCCGCTGGTACTGGCAGTGAGTGCCACGGTGCTGGTGCTGTGGGGTAGCGATAAGTGGGTCGCCTCGGCGATTGCGGTTATCTGGGGCTTTGCCTTTGCGCTGGTGCCGGTGGGCTGGTCGACGTGGATTACTCGCTCGTTGGCCGATCAGGCGGAGAAAGCCGGGTCGATTCAGGTGGCCGTGATCCAACTGGCAAACACTTGCGGCGCGGCGGTGGGCGGCGTTGCGCTCGACCATCTGGGACTGACGTCACCGCTGGTGATTTCCGGTACGCTGATGTTGCTGACAGCGCTGCTGGTGGCCGGGAAGGTTAAGGCGAAGTAAACCAACTGTCCCCTCTCCCCTATGGGGAGAGGGGACATCAGGCTACGCCGATGCCTTAACCCTTCTACGCGAATCCATCGAAATCAACACTACTGACGACACAATCAACAGCGTCCCCAGCCAGTCCGGCAGGGTGAACGCCACACCCAGTAAAACCACCGACAGTAATGCGCTGCTCAGCGGCTCGGCGCAGCTCAGAATGCTTGCCTTCGGCCCGCCAATCATCTGTGCGCCTTTCAGATACAGGCTAAATGTTAGCGCCGTACCGATTACCACCAGGTAGAAGAAGGCCAGCAGCAGGCCGCCGTCAATCACAAAGGTGGTCCCGCGTCCGGCGTAGAACGGCGTCAGCATGAGCCCGGCAATCAACATACTCCAACCGACAATCGGCAGCGTGCCGTAGCGGGCAATAAGTGTTGAGGGATACGTGGTGTAAAACGCGGCAGCAAAGGCCGAGGCGATACCGAAGAACAGCGCGGCAGGGGAGATGGAGAGCGAGGTCGGGTCGCCGTGAGTCACCAGCAGGAAAGTACCGATCAACGACGTAAAAATCGCTGACAGGACAAACACGCCGGGACGCTTTTTCCGCGCCAGCGCAAACCAGGCCACGATAATGGTCGGTGACAGAAACTGCAGCACGGTGGCGGTAGCCGCGTTGGATTTTTCAATCGTCAGCAGGAAGGTGAGCTGCACGGTGAGCGCGCCAACCAGAGAGAAGAACAGCAGGCTGAGGGCATCTTTGCGATGCTTGATGACCGAGAAAATCTTGTCGCCGTGAACGAAAGAAAGCGTCAGCAGGATCACGCCGGTAAACAGCAGGCGAACCATGGTCAGGTAAGGCGAAGAAATGTGGCTTTTCTCCATGATGTACTGCGCGCAAACCCCTGAACTTCCCCATAAAACGGCGGCGATCAGGACGTTTAACATCCCTTTGCGTGTGGAACCCATGTTCTCCCCTGCTATGTTGATTTTTTTGTAGCATAACATGGGATCTTGCCGGGTTGTGTGCGGCCTGATGCCCTCACCCCAGCCCTCTCCCACGGGGAGAGGGAGAAAACACTAAAAACGGCAACGTTGCGTTGCCGTTTTGCGTTTACCTTGCTAGAACCACGCCTCCCACATCGCGCCGACGTTGAAGTCGTCCAGCGTTTCGTCTTTGGTATTGTTCACGCGGGCGGTGCGTTCGTTATCTACTTTGCCGCCGGTCACGTAGAAGCGCAGCATTGGACGGAACTCCGGACCCATGGCGATAGACATGTTCTGCGACAGGGTCAGCTTCCAGCCCTTGTTATCGCCGCCGTTGTCATAATCAACGTGCTGCCAGCCCGCTTCGAGCCAGGTGGAGTGAACGTCGTTCCACCAGTGCATTGGGCGCACGATGGCGTTGTAGTTCTTACGGTTGTCGGTCTTATCACGACTGTTGTCGTAGTCGTGGAAGGCGAGGATGTACTCTACCTGCGTGGCCTGGGTGAATTTGTATAACCCTTCGAAGCTGGCGTAAACCGTGGTCAGATCCTCGGTTTTGTTGAACACGCTGTTGTCCGCATTATCGGAGTAACGCGCGATCACCTTGTTCACGCCGCTGTCGTTGGTGTGGCTCAGCACCACGCCGCCCTGCCAGGCGTTCAGGCGCTCGTCGCTTTCAACCGCTTTGGAGTCAAAGCCGTAGTTAGCGTACAGCTCCATGTCGATCGGGCCGAGCTTCATGCCGTGAATTTTTGACGTCGCGGCGTAGTTGCCTTTGTCGCCCGTGCCGGAACCGCCGGTACAGGTGATGCGCGACGGGTTGGCTTCATCCTCCATCACTTCCGGGCTACAGGATTCCACCGCCGCCACGGCGGCGACATCAAACTGCACGCCGCCGATGTCGAAGTTTTTCACCCCGGCACCCTGGCCGTCGTGGTTCATCCAGAAGTAATCGTTAATGCCCTGCTGTGGACGCTGATGGAAGTCACGACCCGCCCAGAAATAGGCGTTCGGGTTGGAGGCCATAATGTTGGTCACGCCCGCGTAGGCTTTTTTAAGGTTAACTTCGTCGCCCCAGTGGTCGATCATCACGTTGATGTCCCAAATGGCGCCGTTATCACCCTTGAAGGCTTTAGAGAGCTGGAATTCCCCACCGTTGCCCTCGTTACCCAGACGACCAATCGCGGAGGCGCCGTTGTAGGAACCGTCCACCGCCACGTATTTCTGATCGGCGGCCTGGAAGTGCGCGCCGTAGCGGGCGTAACCGGTAAATTTCACCCCGAACGGGATCGCCATATCCGGGGATTGCGCCGCGCTTTGCGGCTCAGTCACCACGTCTGCCTTTTTCGCGACCGCCGCATCCATTTTGGCCTGCCGCTCGGCCAGCGCTTTGTCCACCGCTTTAGCCACAATGGCGTCGATTTGCTCCTGCGTAAATTCTTGTGCGAGTACAGAAATTGGGCAAAGCGCGGCGATAACCGCCATGGTTAATGGAAGTTTTTTAATCGTATTCATGGTTATCTCAATATAGTTTAATTTTATTCAGACAATAACCATCCCGCTCCGATCTGACAGAGTATGTCGCTATCATCAGAACAAGTGGATCTCTATTTAGGGTACAGAGGTATTACATTAATTATTTCGCCATAGACTATCTCTGATATAAATGAATAATTTCTTCGGATAATTCACGCGCTAATAAGGAGTTCATTAAATGATCCTGGGCATGAACCATAATTAAGGTCATCGGCTGGCGGCCTTCGCCAGCATCCTGCTCAATCAGTTTGGTTTGCATCTTGTGCGCCTGGCGCGCGTAGCCATCGGCTTCGCGCAGCAGACTTTTGGCCTCGTCAATGTTGCCCTGACGTGCAGCGTGCAGGGCTTCAAAGCACAGGCTGCGGGACTGTCCGGCATTGACGATAATTTCCATTACGGCTTCTTCTAGTGCGATCATCATCATTACTCTTGTTCAAAACTATTATTTAAGGCGGTGGCGGCAAACCACTCTCCGCTTTTCTTAATGGTGCGCTGCTGCGTCTCTACATCGAGCTGAATAAACCCGTAGCGATTTTTATACGCATTACACCATGACCAGTTATCAATAAACGTCCACATATGGTAGCCAAGACAATTGCAGCCCTCGCTAATCCCTTTATGCAGCCACGTTAAATGCTCAGAAATAAACTCGATACGGTATTTATCGTTAATCTGGCCATTTTCAATAAAGCGCTGTTCATTTTCGACACCCATGCCGTTTTCCGAAATAAAGCAGCGCGGGTTGCCGTAATTATCACGCAGGTTAACCAGAATATCGTAAATACCCGGCGCGTAGATTTCCCAGCCGCGGTACGGGTTCATCTTGCGGCCCGGCATTTCGTAGTTATCAAAGAACCACTCCGGCATAAACGGCGCCTGCGGGTTCACCGCGCTGTCACGACACTTAACGCGGCGCGGCTGATAGTAGTTCACGCCGAGCAGGTCGATTTTCCCTTCCGCGATCAGGACGCTATCTTCCGGCTTACAGGCAGGCAGCTGATCGTATGCCTTCAGCAGCGCAACCAGGTCCGCCGGGTATTCGCCGCGCAGGACCGGGTCGAGGAAGCTGCGGTTAAACATCAGATCCGCAATGTGTGCCGCCTTCACGTCCGCCGGGTTTTGCGAGCGCGGATAGGACGGCGTCAGGTTTAATACGATGCCGATTTCCCCCGCGTAGTGACCGGCGCGGTAGGCCTGAACCGCCTTTGCGTGGGCCAGCACGGTGTGATACGCCACGGTGGCTGCCCGACGAAAATCCACCACGTTCGGGTAGTGGAAGTCGTACAGATAGCCGCCTTCCACCGGCACAATCGGCTCGTTGAAGGTAAACCAGTGCAGCACGCGATCGCCAAACAGCTCGAAGCAAATCTGCGCATAGCGGGCGTAAGCGTCCACGACTTCTCGGTTTTCCCAGCCACCGATCGCCTGCATCGCCATCGGCATGTCGAAATGGAACAGGGTAATAAACGGCGTGATGCCCTGTTCATTCAGCTCTTCAATGACCTGATGATAAAAATCGACCGCTTCCGGGTTCACTTCACCGATACCGTCAGGGATCAGGCGCGCCCAGCTAATCGAGGTACGAAAGCTGTTGTGGTTCAGCTGCTTTAACAGCTGAATGTCCGTTTTCCAGTGCTGATAAAACGTGGAGGCCTGCTGCGGCCCCACGCCGTTGTGAAAACGGTTTGGCTCGCGGGCAAACCAGTAATCCCACGTGGTTTCGCCCTCTCTTGCCCCTTCCGTCTGGAGAGCGGAGCTTGCGCTGCCCCACCAGAAGTTATCGGGAAATGCGTATTTCATGACCTTTCCTCTTTGACTTAATTGCTTGCGGTTTCGGCAGCACCGACGGTCGCCTGCGCTTTCTGCTCTTCGTTTTTCATCAGCGTACGCTCATAGGCACGCAGGAAAGGCAGATACATCAGCGCGGACATCACCATACACACAAGGCACATCACCACCGGGCTCAGCGCCCAGTTCGCCGCCCACGAGGCGCCAATCGGTGCCGGGGTGGTCCACGGGGTTAACGAGACGACCTGCGCCAGCCAGCCGAGTTTGGTTGCCGCATACGCCAGACAGGCGTTGATCAGCGGAACGCACACGAACGGAATGAACAGCATCGGGTTCATGATGATCGGCGCGCCAAACAGAATCGGTTCGTTGATGTTAAAGAAGCTGGGCACCACGCCCATTTTGCCGATGGTACGCAGATGGGTAACGCGGCTGCGCAGCAGCAGGAACGCCAGGGGTAACGTGGAGCCTACGCCGCCAATCAGCAGGTAGTGATCCCAGAAGCCCTGCAGGTATACGTGCGGCAGCGCCGCGCCGGCCGCCAGTGCCGCCTGGTTTGCCGAGAGGTTCGCCATCCAGAACGGGTTCATGATGCCGGTGACAATCAGCGAGCCGTGGATACCGGCGAACCAGAAGATCTGGCACAGCAGCACGGAGAGCAGAATAGCGGGCAGGGAGTCGGAGGCAGAGACCAGCGGCTCCAGCAGGTGCATGATCGCCTGCGGGATAATCATGCCGGTTTGCGCTTCGATGAACAGGTTCAACGGGTGCAGGGTACCGATCACCACCATCACCGGGATCAGGATCTCAAACGAACGCGCCACGCCGGTCGGTACTTCTTTCGGCAGGCGGATGGTGACGTTGTTCTGCTTCAGCCACGCATAAACGCGGGTGGCGTAGATGGCGGTGATCAGCGCGGTAAAAATGCCCTGGCCGGAGAGATACTGGGTCGAGATTTTACCGTCGGCATACGGCGCGGCGACCAGCAGGAAGGCCATAAATGCCAGCAGGCCGGACATCACCGGGTCGAGGTTAAACTGGCGCCCCAGGCTCGCCCCAATCCCCACCGAGATGAAGAAGGTCATCACGCCCATGCTGAGGTTAAACGGCAGCATCAGCTGTTCGCGGTAAGTCTGGGAGAAATCCAGCCAGCCGCGCGCAAAGCTATTGGTAGTATCCGCCGAAAACGGCGGGAAGATGAACACCAGCATAAACGAGCCGATGATCATGAACGGCAGCGCGGCGGTAAAGCCGTCGCGGATAGCAATCACATACTTTTGCTGACCAAGTTTGGCGGCCAGCGGGGTAATTGACTGCTCAATCACCGCGACCATGGATTGATATAACGAACTCATGTGAACACCTTTTAGTGTGCCGCTTCGATGAGCGACAGAGCATAGTCCAGTACTTTATCGCCACGCTGCATGCCGTAGTCCATCATGTCGATGGGCTGGACCGGAATGCCTTTCGTAGCCGCCTTGTCTGAGAGTGTCTGTAACATGTATTTCACTTGTGGTCCGAGAAGCACCACCTGGTATTGCGGAAACTGCGTATCAAATTCGGAAACACCGTACGCATCTATTTTCACCGGCAAACCACGTTCTTTCGCGACATCGACCATTTTGCTGACCAACAGGCTGGTGGACATCCCGGCAGAGCAGCACAGCATAATCTTGAACATCGACAACCATCCTCTAAATGTAAAAAGTTATTGCGGGAATGATTGGACATTATACGGAAACCGGTTTCCATTCATAAAAGACAGAAGTGTGACAACCATCAAGATCCCTTACTTATGAGGCTAATTAACCGGATGTATGTCACATAATTTGGCTGTTTTGACATCATTTTGAGTGGAAACGGAAAATCGGTTTCCATGGAAAACGGAAACGGATATACTCCGTTCTGGCTATAATATGAGCCGAAGCGGTCATGGAATTTGCAGGCGCGAGGTAAGCCTGTCAGGGGAAAGAGATGTCGACAATCAATGATGTATCACGTCTTGCCGGGGTATCTAAAGCCACGGTATCGCGAGTGTTGAGTGGGTCGCGTGGCGTAAAGGAAGCCAGCCGTCAGGCCGTTCTGAAGGCAGTGGATGAGCTTAACTACCGGCCTAATGTGATTGCCCAGTCGCTGCTGAGCCAGTCGACGGGATGTATCGGCGTCATTTGCGCACAGGAAAATATTAACCAGACCACCGGTTATTTGTACGCGCTGGAAAAACATCTCAGCCAGCATCAAAAACACCTGCTGCTGCGCTTCGCGCATAGCAAAGCCGAAGTAATGAATGCGCTCGAAGAGCTCTCCTGCGGTTTGTGTGATGACATCCTCGTCATCGGCGCGCGTTTCCCGCTGGACGTGGATATGGACAACGTCATCCTCGTGGACTGTATGGAGTCCGATAATTCCAACAGCATCCAGTTCGATCACGCCTTTGCCGCTGAAACCGCCTGTAACTACCTGACCAGCCAGGGTCGTCGCCAGATTGCCCTGATCCACCCGCACGGCAGCGGTTTTGCCGATCAGGTGCTGCTCGGCTACAAACATGCGCTGGAGAAAAATTTCCTGCCCTTTAATCGCAACCTCGTCTTTATGGACGCGACCTCCTCGTCCGTTGCGCTACAGGAGCTGCTTAACAACGCCAGCACGCTGAATTTCAACGCATTACTGGTGGCGGACGAGCAAGAAGCCCAGCGAGTGATCCCACAGCTGCAGGCGTTTAATAAATCCGTGCCGGAAGACATTATGGTCTTCAGCCTTGCTGGATCCCTGCACCTGCCGGGTATTCCGGTGATCCCGGCCATTGAATATTCCATGGATGCCATGGCGGCGCGTATCGTGAGCTGGCTGACGGAGAAAACGCAGATGCTGGGGTCCTACGTTCTGCGTGGGGATTTAATTATTCCGGATGTGCGTAAGCGTTAAAAATGTTGTGTAGGCCGGGTAAGGCGCAGCCGCCACCCGGCGAGAAGCACGTTTCCAGCCCTCAATAATCTTCCATACAATCCACCTGACCAATCGCCGCCCAGTAGGCGTCCAGGTTGTCGCGCTTCACGGCGGTAACGGCATTTTTGATCAGCAACTGATTGGCCTCGGACGACAAAATCATCTCCTGCCAGGCTTTATCGCTCTGCTTTCTCTGTGGCGTACAGGTTTTCTTAATATCTTTAAGGACCTGCTGCTTTATTTGCGCCTCTTTCGCGGGGTCATCCTTTTCCTGAGCATGGACAAACGCGGCGAAGAGCAGACAAACCAGCAGGCAGACCAGGTGCGCAGCTTTCATCAAAACCCCCTTTAGAAGTCACATGCTTCCCATGAAATATATCGTTACATTCAGTGTAGCGACGCCAGTCGAAAGTATGAATTTTCTCCACGCCACCGGTGTGCGATAGTGAGACGGCACAGAAAACAAGGAGAGAAAATATGCACTTGAGCATTACTGACGCCGTCACGCCGCAGGAAAAAGAAGAGCTACTTGTGGGTCTGAGAGCCTATAACGGACGGTTCCTCGATTTGACGAACTTTAGCGGTGACATAGGCGTTTACGTTCGAGACGAAAAGGGCGTCATGCTGGGCGGCTTAATTGGCGTACGTAAAGGCGACTGGCTGAATATCGACTATCTCTGGGTGAGCGATACCGTACGGGGCAGCGGTGTGGGCAGCCAGCTTATCAACACGGCGGAAAATGAAGCCAGGCGTAAAGGCTGCAAGCACGCGCTGGTGGATACCGTTAGCTTCCAGGCGCGCCCGTTCTATGAAAAACAGGGCTACCAGCTGCAGATGTCTTTGCAGGATTACCCATACCCGGGTATGCAGCGTCATTACCTGACGAAAGCGCTTTAAATTCTGATTCTGCGGGCCGGGGAACCGCAGAGCCATCCGGCGATACCCGCATATAACTTATCCTTCTTATTGATTCTTTTTCGTTTTTTATTTCCCCGCCTCGTTGTCGATATAGTCATTGAAACATTCAGCAAAAGGAACTGTCTCGTGAAACGTCGATTGGGTGCGCTGGTCCTCGCTGGCCTGCTGCTGGCAGGGTGCGATCAAAATGGCAGCGATGCCAGACACATTAAAGTAGGCGTCATCAACGGCGCCGAGCAGGACGTAGCGGAAGTCGCCAAAAAGGTGGCGAAAGAGAAATATGGCCTGGACGTGGAGCTGGTCGGTTTCAGCGGCTCGCTATTGCCTAACGATGCTACCAACCAGGGGGAGCTGGATGCCAATGTCTTTCAGCACCGTCCGTTCCTTGCAGAAGATAACAAGGCGCATGGCTACAAGCTGGTTGCCGTGGCGAATACCTTCGTGTTCCCGATGGCCGGTTATTCACGCAAAATCAAATCCGTTTCGGACCTGAAGAACGGTGCGACCATTGCCATTCCAAACGACCCAACCAACCTTGGCCGTGCGCTGTTGCTGCTGCAAAAAGAGAAGCTCATTACCCTGAAGCCAGACACCGGCCTGCTGCCGACGGCGCTGGATATTACCGCTAACCCTAAACATCTGAACATCATGGAGCTGGAAGGGGCGCAACTGCCGCGCGTGCTGGACGATCCCAAAGTGGATGTCGCCATCATCAGCACCACCTATCTTCAGCAAACCGGGCTGTCGCCGGTGCATGACAGCGTCTTTATTGAAGATAAAAATTCGCCGTACGTGAACATCGTGGTGGCGCGCGAAGACAACAAAGACGCGGAGAACGTGAAGGAATTTATCCAGTCGTATCAGTCACCGGAAGTGGCGAAAGCGGCTGAGACGATCTTTAACGGCGGAGCGGTACCGGGCTGGTAAATTCTGCCTGAAAACGCGGAGTTTAAATTGGCCCGATTCCATCGGTAATCGCCCTTTAACCCACAGCGTGGCCTGCGACGTCGGGCTATCCTCCTTATCACACCAACCGGAGGATAGCCCATGAACATTACCCAAATTCGCAACGCCACCCTGCTGATTACCTACGCCGGGAAACGTCTTTTAATCGACCCGATGCTGGCCCCGAAAGATGCTTATCCGGGCTTTCCCGGCACGGCGCATGCCGAACGCCGTAACCCGACGGTCGAACTCCCTGTTGACGTCAACACGCTGCTGAACGCCGACGCGGTGATCGTCACCCATACCCATGACGATCACTGGGATCGCACCGCGGCGGAGCTGATCGCCAAAGACAAACCGATCTACGTGCAAAACGACCGTGACGCCGCGCTGCTGCGCAGCCAGGGGTTTAGCAACCTGACGGTCATGACCGACGCGACCTTCTTCGGCGATATTCAGATTGCTAAAACCCACGGCGGCCAACACGGTACCGACCGGGCTTACGCCGTGCCGGAGCTGGCGGAGCGTCTGGGCGAGGCCTGTGGCGTGGTGCTGCGTCATCCTGATGAGAAGACGCTTTATCTTGCCGGGGATACCGTCTGGCGTGACGCGGTGGCGGCCGATCTGCAAAAGCACCAGCCGGACGTGGTGGTACTTAATGCCGGATATGCCCACGTGCTTGGTTTTGGGCCCATCATTATGGGCCAGGAAGATGTGCTCAACGTTCATTTCCTGCTCCCACAGGCCAAAATAGTGGCGAGCCATATGGAGGCGATTAACCACTGCCTGTTGACCCGCAGCGCGCTGCGTGAGTACGTTGAAGCCAATCAGGTGGGTGACGCAGTGACCATTCCCCAGGATGGCGAAACCGTTATATTCTGAGTGCGTTAAAGGGAAAGGAGAGACAGATGTCGCTAATCAACGTCGCGATTGTCGCGGTAGACGGGTTCAGCCCGTTCCACTACTCCGTTCCCTGCATTCTGTTTGGCGATTCCGTCTCCGGCGAAAAGCGCTTTAACGTGACGATCTGCGCCGAAACGCCGGGGTTCCTCACCTCAAAAGACGGGTTCGCCCTCAACGCCACGCAGGACTACACCGCCATTGGTCGGGCCGATATAGTCGTTGTTCCCTACTGGCAGCACGTCCTCGAACGCCCGCCTCAGACGCTGCTCGACAGCCTGGTGCAGGCGAGAGACAACGGCGCGGAAATCGTCGGGCTGTGTCTGGGGTCGTTTGTGCTGGGCTATGCGGGCATTCTCGACGGCAAGCGCGCTGCCACCCACTGGGAGTTCGAAAATCAGTTCCAGTCGCTCTTTCCGCACGTCCAGCTGGATATCAATGCCCTCTATGTGGATGACGGCAATATCATCACCTCTGCCGGTACCGCCGCCGCGCTGGACTGTTGCCTGTATATCATTCGTCAGCGCTTTGGCAGCGTGGTCGCCAACCAGATTGCCCGGCGGATGATTGTGCCGCCGCACCGCGAGGGCGGTCAGGCGCAGTTTATTGCTCAGCCTGTTCCGAATGACACCCGCGATGCACGTATCAATTGCCTGATCGACTATCTACAGCAGCACATCACCGAACCGCATAGCCTGGACTCGCTGGCGGAGGTGGTTTCGATGAGCCGCCGCACGCTGACCCGTCACTTTATTAAAGCCACAGGAATGAGCGTCGCCGACTGGCTTACCGCCGAACGCCTGCGGCGTAGCCAGATCCTGCTTGAAGCCGGAAATATGCCGATTGAACGCGTGGCCGAGCTGGTGGGATTTAATTCTGCCGTCACCTGGCGACAGCAGTTTAAGGCGCGTTTTGGGGTAAGTCCTGCGGAGTGGCGAAAGACGTTTCGTCTGCATAGCTAGCGTGGAAGTTCCACCCCGGTAAGTTGGGTATGAAGAGATTGAGCTACCCCAGCCTCTCCACCTTCGTCTCCCCCTCCGCCATCGACAGCTGGTACAGCGAAAACGATCTCTGTTTCTCAATCAACTTCGCCAGCTCCGGCGAGTGGCTGGTGAGCCAAATCTGCGAGTAGCGGCTGGCCTCGGCGATTAAGCTCGCCAGCGCGGGGAGCATCTGCGGATGCAGGCTGTTTTCCGGTTCGTTCAACGCGATAAACGCCGGTGGGCGCGGGCTTAACAGCGCCACCGCCAGGCACAGAAAGCGCAGGGTGCCGTCGGAGAACTCCGCCGGTTCCAGCGGCCTGCTCAGCCCCTCGCGCTGCATCATCATGCGAAAACGTCCGCCGGTGTTGTCGCTGTAAAACACGCAGCCGGGGAAGGCCTGGTCGAGGATGCGCATCAGGAGCAGTTCGTCGCCAATCTCCACGATGGTCTGAAACGCCGCTGCCAGGTTGGCACCGTCGCTGGCCAGCACCGGGGAACGGAACCCGACCTGCGGGGCACGCATCGCCGAGCCGGATGAGACGGAAAACTCATGATAAAAGCGCCAGTTACGCAGGGACTCGCGCATCTGCGACACTTCCGGGTAAAGATGCGGTTCGCCGAGCTGCCCGAACACCGATTCGTTCTCGTACAGCGTGCCGCTGTGGGTCACTTTCTCGTGATGCACGTTATTCAGAAACACCGCCTGATTCTTACGCTTCATCAGCTGTGACGACGGGCGTCGATGCTGGCCGCTCAGCCAGATGGACTCCTCTTTGATCACCGGGTCGAGCTGAAACTGCGAGGGATAGGGCAGCCTCTCCACAAACCCAACCTGCAGCTCGTATTCGTAGGTCTCGGTTTCCACCGCCAGGTTCATCCGCCGCAGCTGGTCGCTGCGGGTTTTGCCTGCCCAGAACACCTTCAGAATGCCGCCCTCGTTCGCCAGCGCCTGGGAGAACTGCCCCTGGGCGGCGCTGTGCATCAGGTGTATCGCCTTGTAAATATTGGATTTCCCGGTGCCGTTCGGGCCGAAGACGATGTTTAGCTGTTCCAGCTCAAGCGACATCTCGCGTATGGAGCGGTAGTTTTGAATGTGCAGGGTGTTGATCACGGGCAGGCCCCTTTTTGCAGAATAAGCCTGTATATAATCACAGTCTTTGAGGTTAAATGCAAAAAAGAGACGACAGTGAGGATGTCGTCTAAACGGGGTACTGCTTTGGGCCTCTACGGGTCAATGGGGCCTTCGCATTTTTGTGATCACTTGACTGCCAGACGCAGACCCAAATCATCAGGATAGGGATCAAAGTAGTTTTGCGTCATCAGATACCGGTCAGGATATTCGGCCAGGTAGTGCTTCAGCAGCGTGATCGGGGCGAGAATAGGTAACTGCCCGTTGCGATAGTGCAGGATCACGTCGCGCAACTCACCGCGCTGGCGGGTGTTTAGCTGGTTGCGGAAATACCCCTGAATATGCATCAGCACGTTGGTGTGGTTCTTACGCGAAGCCGGTTTTTTCAGGATCGTCATCAGCTTTTCCCGGTACGCCACGAAGAAGGCGTCCAGGTCTTCCCACTCGTGCAGCGAGGCAACGAACGGGCCGATTTCACGGTAGCCCGCCTGATGGTGCGCCAGCAGCTGCAATTTATAGCGGCTGTGGAAATCCAGCAGCCCACGTCGCGTCAGACCTTTAGCGCGCAGCGTGTTTAGCTCGTGCAGGGCAAATACCCGCTCAATAAAGTTTTCCCGCAGCACAGGGTCGTGCAGCCGACCATCTTCCTCGACGGGCAGCCATGGGTAGGTTTCAAGAAGGGCGGCGGTGAACAGCCCGACGCCCTCCTTGCGGCCCCGGTTGCCGTTTTCATCGTACAGCCGCACGCGTTCCAGGCCACAGCTTGGGGATTTTGCACAGACGATAAATCCCGAAAGATCGCCGATTTTTGGCAGATATTCCGCCGTAAAGTCGGCCATTTTCTGCGTGAGGTCATCATGAGGCGGCTTGCTGAAACGGAGCTGCGTCTCGCCGCTGTCCGTCAGCGTCAGGCGTATGGCCGGGCGAGGCGTCGGCAGGCCGATCGCCATTTCCGGGCAGACGGGGCGGAAATTCACCCACTGGGCCAGCTCATCCATAACGAAGCCCATACGCTTGTGTCCGCCGTCAAAACGTACGGCGGAGCCGGTCAAACATCCGCTAATACCGAGCACAGGTTTCGTTGTCATGGTGTGGTCCTCCCGTTCATATAATTAAAACTTACACAACATGACTAATTTGTCCAAGTATTCGCGGAACTATTTTTTTTATTCCTTTAGAATCAATGCGTCTTAACTGCCCTTGTAGGTTGAGTAACCGTACTGACTCAGCAGAAGCGGGATGTGCAGCTTTTCGTTGGTGCGGGTCACGGTAAACAGCACCGGGATCTCCGGGAAGAAGGTGTCCAGCTTTTTGCCGTGGAAGTACTCTGCGGTTTTAAAGGTCACTTTATACACGCCAGGCTGCATGTCCTGGTCCTGCGGATAGAGCGATTTGATACGTCCGTCGTGGTCGGTTTTGCCGCTGGCAACCGGGGTCCATTTGTCCTGCTGCTGCTTCTCCAGCGTAACGGTCACGTCTGATGGCGGCATCCCGGTTTGCTGGTCGAGAATGTGGACGCTCAGCGTGCCGGCAGGGGCGCTAAAGGCGGCAGGGGCAAAGGCCATGGCGGCCAGGAACAGCAGAGGGGTTGTTTTTTTCATGGTGTTTTCCTGTGGAGTTATTCGTCACAGGAAAACGTTAGCATCTGCGGCGCGGGAAAATATTCAACTTTTCGTGAAGATTCCCACAGCAGAAAATGATCAGAGGATAATCACTTCAAGCGATACCTGCTGCTGCCACTGCTCCAGCTGCTTTTTCCGTCCGGCGGTGAGTTTGCCGCTGGTGACCAGAAGCCATTTCCGCTCCGGGAAAATCTCCGGAGCCAGCGTGGCAGGGGGAACCGGCAGGATATCGATCCGGTGACCCTGACCGGTGCGCGTTAAGGCCTCAAGCCAGATCTCGCACGGGTCGTTGAGATGCCAGCCGCTGAGCAGAATATTGTCGCCCGGCGCTTTCTTATCACCTTCGAGACAAAACGAGGTGTAGGCGATGATGATGCCGTCGAGGATCGCGCGCAGGGTCATGGCGGCGGCAACGTTAGCCGAGACCTGGCTGCGCAGCGGACGCAGCACGTTCGCGACCAGCTCTGGTCTTGGGTACTCGCGTCCGGCGTCGTAAATCATCTGGCGCAGGGATTCGACTTTGCCGTCCTGCAGGCGCTGCAGCATGTTCTGCTGCAGGGTTTGCCAGTTGTTGGTCCGCCCCAGCGTCGGGCGCTCCAGCAGCGGTTTGACCTGGCCGATTGGGACGCCTTTTTTGACCCAGTCGAGGATTTTCAGCGCCTGCTGGACGTCCTCATCGCTGTACTGGCGGTGACCGCCTTCCGTGCGCTGTGGCTTGAGTAAACCGTAGCGACGCTGCCACGCCCGGAGGGTGGTGGCGGTAATGCCGCTGAGTCTGGCGAATTCGCCGATGGAGTAAGCCATGTCCGTGTCCAGAGTGGAGGAATACTCTCAATATACTACGAATTTTCCCGAACGGGATGAAGCGCCGAAACGGTGCACTACACTTAACATCCAACCGTGCAAATGAAAGGAATTCTCATGAAGCTATGGCCTGTTGTGACCGGTGTTGCCATTGCGCTGACCCTGGTTGCCTGTAAATCCCCTACGCCGCCGAAAGGCGTGCAGCCTATTACTCATTTTGAAGCCAGCCGCTATCTCGGCAAATGGTACGAAGTCGCGCGCCTTGAAAACCGCTTTGAACGCGGTCTGGAGCAGGTGACCGCCACCTACGGCAAGCGTAGCGACGGCGGTATCAGCGTGCTGAACCGGGGTTACGATCCGGTGAAAAACAAGTGGAATGAAAGTGAGGGGAAAGCGTACTTCACCGGCGAGCCGACCACCGCCGCGCTGAAGGTGTCGTTCTTCGGTCCGTTCTACGGCGGGTATAACGTAATCAAACTGGACGACAAGTACCAGTACGCGCTGGTCAGCGGCCCGAACCGCGATTATCTGTGGATTTTGTCACGCACGCCGACCATCCCGGATGCGGTGAAGCAGGATTACCTGAACACCGCGCGCAGTCTGGGCTTCCGGGTTGACCAACTGGTGTGGTTGAAGCAGTAAAGATCGTGCTTTCTTCGTAGGGTATTACGGACTCGCCTGGATAGACTTCCGTTAAAAGCCCAACGGAGGGAAGACGTTATGATCTGGCAGCCTTTTCGTGGTGACGCACCGAAAAACATGACGATTTTCAGTGCGTCCTTTCCCGACGTCAGCGACCAGTGGCCGATGAAAGACGATGCTGCCCGTGAAATCGCTGCGCTCGATCGGGCGCTGAAAGCCGAGCCAGCGCTTCGCCCTCCGCAGGTCGAATATCAGGAAGGGGGGCAGGCTGTGCTCGTCCCGCAGAACCGCTATTCCGAACAGGCCTTTCGCAACCGTCCGGCGCTTACCGCATGGCGCACCCGGCTGGTGCCCTCCGCGCTGGCGCTGTTTGTGGTGCAAAACCCGCTTGAGGATCGCCTGCCGGACGGCACAAAGATGGACAGCGACAGTCGCCAGTGGTTTATCCACGCGAACGATGCCATCGGCGTGCGCGCCCGCGCCCGGGTGCTTGCCGCGCTGGTGGAGAAGTACATTCACAATGAGAGTGAGAACAACTGGGTCAGCCTGGCAAGCGGCGCCGCCATTCCGGTGCTGGAGGCGCTGCGCGAAGCAAAGCTCGATGGCCAGCAGGTCTATCTCACGCTGGTGGATAAAGACCCCGTGGCGCTTAGCTGGGCCGAAACCATGGCGGCGCAGGAAGGCATTGTGGTGGGCGAACAGCTGACCCTGCTCAGGCGCAACCTGGTGCACACGCTGGTGCGTAACGAGGACCTGCTGCTGGAGCTGGGCGAGCATCAGGCCGAACTGGTCGACGCGCTGGGGATTTTCGAATACTTCAACGACGCCGACGCGGTGATTTTTCTCCAGCGCGCGCTGCGGCTGGTCAAGCCCGGCGGGGCGGTGATTGTCTCAAACATGCTGACCAGCAGCCCGCAGATTGACTTTGTGCTGCGGGGTATCGGCTGGGAGGATATCCACCCGAGGACGCTACAGCAGCTGCAGGATATTCACCTGGCGGCGGGCGTACCGGTGGAAAACGTCACCGTGGTCGTGCCGAAGGATGGGGTGTATGCGGTGATGGAAGTGAGGGTGTAGCACTGTTTATTCCCTCTCCCTGAGGGAGAGGGCTAGGGTGAGGGGGGAACAAGGCGCACAGAGTGACTTGAAAGAATTAGGTTTTCCAGACATGATCCCCCCATGAAAATCGAAACCGCACACTCATCACACTTCGATCGCCTGGTCGCGATCTGGGAATCCTCCGTCCGCGCCACCCATCACTTTTTACAGGAAAGCGATATTGCGGCGCTGCGTCCGCTATTGCTCAACGCGTATCTCCCCAATCTCAAGGCCGTGATAGCCCGCGATGACGCAGGCGTTATTCACGGCTTTTTAGGCGTGGATGAAAACCGCATTGAAATGTTGTTTGTGGATGATGCGAGTCGCGGGAAGGGTGTCGGGAAACTGCTGCTTAAACACGCCATCGCAGAGTTCGGCGCGAACGAAGTGGACGTGAATGAGCAGAATCCGCAGGGAGTCGCGTTTTATCGGCATATGGGATTTGAGCAGGTTGGGCGCTCGGAACTTGACGGGCAGGGGAATGCGTTTCCGTTGCTGCATATGCGGTTGGCTAAGTAAATATTTACTTAACGCAGGAATCACACTTGTTAGATATGAAACGCAACGCGTTTTCCTGTTGGAAGTTCAACGTCAATACAAAGTTTCCCACCCATTGCCTCAATGTAGCGCTTAAGCGTGGCAATTTTTAGTTCATTTCCACGTTGCTCTATTTGTGTTACTGCGGGCTGGCTCACCCCCATTAGCTCGGCAACATTTTTTTGCGAAAGTCTGAGCTCTTCACGTAAAAGTTGCAGACCCGTTTCAAGGATCATTTCCTCTGCCATTTCTTTAATTCGTTGTTGGCTTTCCGGTGAGCGTGATGCAATTAATTCATTTAGGGTTTTCACTTGGCTGTCTCCAGGCTTGTCAGATGCCGGGTAAATTCATCATCTGCAATGCGAATGAGTTTTTCATAAAATGCCTTGTCGTTACTCTTGTTGCCTGCGCAAAGCACAATCGCCTGACGTTCGGGGTCAAATGCGAATAAAGCACGAATCGGACGGCCAGCATATTGAATACGTAACTCTTTCATATTGTTATATTGCGAGCCTTTTACAGTATCGGCATAGGGACGAGGAAGACGAGGTCCAAAGTTTTGTAGATTTAGCATGTCTGCCAGCACCTTTTCCTGTAACCCTTCTTCCTGTTCAAGCAACCATAGCTCAAACACCTTTCCGAACAGTACCGTCCACATGCTCTCTTCCATGATAAGCTGTAGCTTATATACAGGATATAAGCTGTAGTTAATAAATGCAATGGCTGTCATTGGCAACCAGGTAGCGAGTGGCAGAAGTATGACAAATACGGTGCATCTAAATGATTGTATTTGTGAGAAATTGCGAGGCGTCTTCCAGTGTTTTTTCGAGTCATGCTGGCAAGGAAGGTAGGGGGACAGTATGACTATGGCTACTCTTTAAATTCTTTTTCCATTTACCAGCCACTTTCTTGCTGAACTTATAAGTAAGCCTTACATGTTGTTTTTATTCAGGCTTACCTTCTTCGTAAACGGCTTTAATATGCTCAGTAATGGCTTGAGGAGAGACTTGCTAGAGAGCCACAATGGCTGCTTGCGACAGCCAGAGCGTTGCATGTTCAAAGCGACATGGGATGCGAACCTTACCGTCCTCACTGACAACATAACAAATTCATCAGCCGGAAATTAGATTACGTTTTTATCAACCATGTCGGCTCCGTCTTTTTAACGATTAACGCCAGAAACCGACGCTAAGCCAGGTGGTTTGTATTTGATTTTGCGAGGTACTTTCCAGGATGCTGAATTTGAATCGCGGCAAGGGCTTTCTCTATCTCACTGAGCTTCGCCTTCGTCCGCTTATAATCTTCCTGCAACCGCTGCTCCTGCTCGCTATACGCCACCAGAACGATGCACCCTTTCATCACCTTGACGGTGACCTGCTGCCCGGTATCAAAGCCTGCGGCTCGAAGCCATTTGCCGGACAGAATGATATTGGGCGTGGATTTGTCGAAAACATTCGGGCGGTATCCCACAATTAACGAACGCTCGGTTCCGGATTGGTCAGTGTCTGGGGTAGAATGCGAATCAGCCATAATCAACTCCTTGATAGTTGGTGAGGTTAGACGCCCTTTAGTGCTCCAACACTGCTGGGCGTTGTCAAAATTCCAAATCCATGTGGTAGGTACCACATGAAGATAAATTAACCGAAGTGGTACCTACCATGCAAGAGAAAAAGAAGCCAAATTTTGACCGCACCAGAAGCACGATGAAGAACATCCGCTTTGAGGATGAGCTTTTGGAGCAGATTGAGAAGGCTGCAGGGAAAGGGAATTTTAGTAAGTGGGTTAAAGAGGCATGTAGAATGCGACTTAGTTCGCAATAGTTGCATTTTTTCAGTTTAATCTCATATCAAAGTTGTTTTTAACTGATTCTTGATGCATTCTTTCTCCAGCGCCTAATAGGTGTAGTGGTCTTGCCTTCTGCCTCGAAAGAGGTCTCCGATCCATTTTATGGGTCGATGGGGGAGTGGGGTCGAACCTTTTCCAACCAAGTGATAACTTACTTTTACTTGGGCTTGCACCGCGGAACAACCCGAGCCATGTCTCGGGTTTTTTTATGGAGGATAAAATGAATCTTGAAGAATCTTTAAGTGAAATTATTAAAGAAGAAGCCAAAAAACTTATTAAACGCTACCACGCGTATCATAATAGATTGCATCTTGAGCATGTCAGGAACATTAAACGTTTCGGTCATTCATATACTAAGGCTAAGGAAATCCATACTCCTGATTATTGGGAGAAAGATAAAAGATTTAATCCATTCCACGTATTACGAAAACACAAATCAATCGCGCATTCTATAGCTAGGAAAATTGAAAATAGAACATATAGACCAAGTGAGGTTCATTTAAAACAGATTCCAAAAAAAGGTGGTGGTGAAAGAACTGTATCAATATATCAAATACCTGATGCTGCGGTTTCAAAGTTTTTCTTTAATCGCCTTTTAGAAAAAAATAAGCATCGATTTAGCTCCTTTTCTTATGCATACAGAAACGACAGAAATGTTCATTTTGCAATACAGGATATATTCGTAGACCTATCACTTAGTGAAAGGATGTTTATTGCAGAATTCGATTTTTCAGATTTTTTCGGGACTATTGAACATAGGTTCCTTTTTGAACAGTTTAATCTCAATGGTTTTTATATTAGTCAAGAAGAGAAATATATAATTAAGGCGTTTCTTGCTGAGCGAAGTGTAGGCATCCCTCAAGGTACATCAATTAGCCTATTTTTAGCTAATTTGTGCTGCTGGAATTTTGATCAAGCACTTGAAAGAGAAGGTGTAAAGTTCTCTCGATATGCGGATGATACAATTGTTTGGACCAGAGAGTATTCAAAAATCTGTAATGCCTTTAATTTGATTACGGAATTTTCAAAGAATGCTGGTGTAAAAATTAACGTAAAGAAATCAGACGGAATATCTTTATTAACAAAGGATGGATTAAAATCTGAGATAGTATCAAAGAAAAGTCTCGATTTTTTAGGTTACTCTTTAGCTGTAGATAAGGTATCTATTAAACACTCATCAGTTCTTAAAATAAAAAAACAAATATCTTATCTTTTATACAGAAACCTTATTCAGCCGTTAAAAAAGGGGAATCTTGCTGGTCAGTCAATTCCTGCCAATGATAAAGATGTAAATTTTTTAAGAGCAATGGTTCAGATTAGAAGGTATATGTACGGTGGTCTTCAGGATACTACCATTAAAAACTTTCTTTCTGGAAGGTCAAAAAGAATTTTCTTTAAAGGTGTCATGAGCTTCTACCCACTCGTCACGAATGAGGGTCAGTTAAGAGAACTGGATGGATGGTTAGTTTCTACTATTTATAGAGCTTTATTGTTAAGATCAAAACTTCTTGCTCAGCATGGATATAACAGAAACCATAGTTTCCCATTCAATCAGTCTAAAGGTAACTTACTTACTAATTGTTCAAAAGTTAAAATTAATGGGAAAAAATTATTGGAAATTCCTAGTTTCCTTTTAATCAGCAAAGCATTAAGAAAAGGATTAATAGAAAATGGCATTGAAAGAGTAATGAATCCCAATTCCCAAAATTACAACTACCGGTGGTAGGGGACTGGCGGAGATCACAGGAGTCGCATTTGGTGGTTAATCATGTTGAATTTATTGATTATTTTCCTATGCGCTTTACTGATGTGCCCCCGATTATGCCCCCACATGTTTTCCTTAAGGATCAGTTGGCTGATTTATGGGCGTTTCAAGCCAAGGTTGGACTGTGCCCGATGAACATCCAAAGATGTTATCCAAGGTTCTTGATCCTGCCAGGAGAAACTCTTCTGGTCAATGCGCACAAGCTCGAATCGTTCCACAAGGAAATTAACAGCATCAGTAAGATTCACTCCCGCCTCTATATGTTCCTGAATCGTCGTATCGTTACTGAACGGTGTGTCGTTGATCGTGAGGCCGTAATGATGCTCTAAAATATACGTTAATAGTTTTTGCCAAACTTGGACAGGAGACAGGCGTGACGAAACCGTCACTGTTTTCGGTACAGTCGAAATATGCATGAGTTGATTCCCTGATAAAAGTAGAGGAAGGTGTTAACTGGTTATAGCTGATGGGGATAAATGGCGATATAAACGTAGCCATAAGAGCCGAGAGTGTCAGCTTCACAAGTAAGTCCATTGTGATGCAGTGTGACGCAGTGCTGGTTGTGAGGATCAAGCTCGCCAGTTGTCAGCATCCGCTCAAGCTGTTTCACCATTAGTGGAAACGCTTGGTCCAGACTCAATGCTTCTGCGTCACTGAATGAGCCATTAAATCCTGCCCGGTCAGCCAAAAAGTATAGGCGCTTGCCTTCCTGTACCAGACGAGCGCCGAAGCACGGCGTGATATTACGTTTTAATCCCCACTGAAGGCAGGATGTGTTCTTCGCCGATGTGCCGGATATGGTGGTCGACTGCATTAATATACTCCTCAATGATTGAGTGGGATGATTAGTTCACCGTCACGCAGCGAAGAATAGCGTACGGACCTGCCCGGTCCTGACGACGTTCAACAAAAACAGCGAGTACGCCGCTGATATGCTGAACTTCATATCCATAGTAATGGCATACACTGCCATGCCACTGGTAGTGACCTGTACAGAAGGCAGATAGCCTGGATTCGGGATGCTGACGATAAATATGCATCGCCTGGCGCTTACTGATGATTTTCATTCTGCACCTCATAACAAGCCACATTCAGCAAAAGACACCACTTCGTTCCCGACCACAAGATGATCCAGCACACGCACTTCCACCAGAGCCAAGGCTTTAGCAATTCGCTGAGTGACATGTTTATCCTGCTGGCTGATTTCTGTCGTGCCGGACGGGTGGTTATGCGCCAAAATGACCGCAGCAGCGTTATGTTTCAGGGCTGATTTAACCACTTCGCGGGGATGCACTTCGGTATGGCTGAGCGTGCCGGTAAACAGTGTTTCCCGCTCTAGCAGGCAATGCTGATTGTCGAGATACATTACAATGAAGACTTCCCGCTCCAGGTGAGCCATCTGCAGTTGCAGCCAGGTTTTTGTAAGGCTGGCAGAGGTAAATGACTCACTCGGTTGACGCTGGTATTTCTCCAGCAGACGTAATGCTCGCTGGATGACTCGCTGCTCGTTTGCAGGAAATACCGGGGATAAATTGATCGTAGACATGGTTGCTCCTTAGAAAGAAAAGCCCTTCCGAATCTTCGGAAAGGCGTTAAGGGAAAATAGTGGAAGAGATCATGAAGCAAGCTGCAGCATATTCTCAGCCATCACCCAGAGGGCCCGGTTGAGCTTCACATCACCGTCAATACCTTTCACTGCTCGGGTATGGGCGCGCTTTCCTTTGGTTGTTCTCCCCGATAGCCCGCCTTTAATCAGGTTTTCCTGAATGCGCTGATAAGTGGTCCACAGGTCGTTACTCTCATCCTGCCAGCGGCGTGGGGAAAGTATCTGCGTCTCTGTCACCGGTTGGTGCTCCTCACCGAAGCGATATGTCAGCGCCGCTTTCGCCATAGCCTGCTGAGCGGGCGGCGGCAACAAAAGCGACTGCATGGAATCGCGTTTCTCTTCTACGCGGTCAAATATTCCCAGTACTTCGTAGGCCCCTTCGATGACTTTCTCTACTACGTTGCCTTTATGCGGCACGCGTACTTCGCCAAAACTCTCACCGCAAATCAGCCCATTTTGGCAAACTGCTCTGAATAACCCCGGTAGCATCTGATATGAGCTGGAGCCGTCGTGGCTGTTCAGCAGAATAATTTCGGGAACCTGTTTGCCAGTAATCTGGCCTTCACGACGCAGGCGCAGCATGTGCTTCGTATGCTCTCGTTTGCTCTGGTCGCGGACCCTGGTTTGACACGCGAAGAATGGCTGGAAGCCTTCGCGTTGCAAGTTATCGAGAAGGGTAATTGTCGGGATGTAGGTATAGCGATCACTACGGGATTCATGCTTTTCTTCGCTGAAGACACTGGGCACATAATGGGCCAGTTCGTCGCGAGTTAACGGGCGGTCACGACGAACAAGGTTGACTGCACCAAAGCGGCTGGCTAAACGGGTCATAGTTGATTCCTTTTAAAACGGGCATAAAAGCCACTCCAGTAGAGTGGCATTGGATGGAAGATGAAATGTTCAGGGAGAGGCTGGTGGCTGGCTCTGCTGTGGCGAGAGTTCTCTGTCAGGTAATGCCGGTGGTATTAGCTTTTCGGCCTGGTGATGTTGTAATCGCTGCAGAATAAAGGGTTTACTGTACTGGAAGTATCGAAGACACCACTCGTATTTAACGACTCGCCTTATGTTCAGAGGTAAGCGTTCATACGCTTTGCTGCACACCGATAAAACAAAGGCATCATCATTGATTCTGTCCTCTGCTATTGCAGCCAGCCCTTTGATAAAGGAACGATTCAGCTTTTGTCGAGAGTTAGCTTCCAGGCGAGCTTCGGAAGGTGATAGTACGTCTGGTACAGGTGTTAGAACACAAACCGTGTTGCCTGATTGGGACTTTTCAGGTAAGCGTGGCGAGTTTTTTTATGAGTCTTATCAGGCTGTAGGTCATCAGGCTGGCTCCCATTGTCTGGCATACGACCGACTTACTTCTCAGCAGAGTGAGGCCTGCGACGCTGAAAACAACGGGCCAGGTCAACCCAAATGATTCTGCATCTGGCGTTGTATCGTCCGGGGATTTTTTAGTTTTCATAGGTTGATCCAAAAGGCGTCCGGTATCGCAGGAAGCTTATACCGGACTAGAAGAGTAATTAGGGGAGATCGACTGAGGCTATTTCCTCAGAAGCGTTTGTGGGGCCGCTGTAAACGCCGACGTATTCATTTTGAGGGAAGATAATTACTGCATTTTTCTTCGGGTCAAAAGAGCAACCATTTAATCCTGCAATTTCGGCGGTTTTCCCGGAGCTTGTGTTTTTAACAACCAGTTTGTTGTCAGCACAACTGCTACCTTTTACATAATTCACCACATAACCGTCCTGCTCTGCGACCATTTCTCCAGCTGCTGGTTTTGGCTCAGAGTTACTTTCTTTATTCCTACTTACGCGTTTGCTGTTGTAAGGAATATATTGCGCAGCATCATTCCGCATGGTCGGTGGATCATTGTTCAGACCAAGATATACAGGACAACTGGGGACACCCACCTCGCAACTCTTTTCGACGATAGCACGTGACGGCCAGCCTTTTGTGCCGATGTAAGCAGCACCGGTTTCATCAAGGCAGTAGGTTTCCTCCCATGTGTAATTTTTATTCTGACCCGGCATAGTGCGGGTCGTTACGAGACAAGTCAGAGCCTTAACCGGTTTACTGTCGTAGCGGATAAAGTTCTGTTCAAGGGGTGATGCTGCGTACAGCAAAGGAGATATGTTCGCAGCAGCAGCCTTGCTCTGTGCCTCAGCGCTAAAACCAACTTTGTTGTTGAGTTTTACGCTGACTGCCGCATCGTTCATTTCGCGAAGCATTTCACCGCCTCTATCTGTTAGAAAGAACGTGTATCGCTCTGGGTGAATATTACCGGGAATGGTGATGGCAAAACTTAGGGCCGGAAATGAAAGCACTGAGATAACAAATAAGCGTGAAATAAACTCTGTCATGATGACACCCTGAGGACGTTTGTCGTTGGCTCTGCTGGACGTATCTGAACTCCAGCAACGAGTGGTTAAAACAGCAAACTGTGCTGTTTTGAGAAATAGGCGAAGAAGGTGCTTAACGGCTGATGCAGTCCTGCCAGGTTACCTCTTTCAGCGCTTCCTGAAGACCTACAGTTTTGAACGGTTTGGACAATGGTTTTTTGGCTTCAGTGACTTCCAGCACTCCTTCATCACTGGTGTTTTTGAGCGCCATAAATGCAGCTTCGCCTAATTGATAGTGGGTTGAGTTGATGATCAACCCTGGCTTTTTCAGACCTGCCCCAGAAGAAATTGAATAGTTCTTTGCTGGGACGCTGTAGGTGATGCCCAAGTGGCCTCCGATGCAAGTGAAGGTAATGTGCTCACCAACATCATTGTCGGCATTAATACCAAATTCCATTCCGCTGGTATTACCAAACCAGTTACCCCACTGCTGTTCCTGAATGGTCGCGTGCGCAGCGGTGGTGAACAAAGTTGCACTGAGAAAGAGTGCAGAAGTGACCTTGAACATAGAGATTCCTTACTGTTGTTTTACAAACGAAAAATGGCCCTTTGCTGTACAAAAGGCCACCTGATCCTATGCATTTGAGAGAGAATGGGATAATCGTTACTACAGATCAGTTTCCAGGAATCGATCGTTATATTCTATTGATAAAACGATCGATTTCTCGCTATTAATAGTCAGCAACTATCACTGCTTGAGTATCGATCGGTGCAATAGATCAATGTGAAGAAGCCGCGCCAGTAATACATACTGGCACGGCTTCATGTGGGTAATATAGATGTGAAATGATCTGGAATACTTTCAAGGCACTTTTATGGGGTAATTTATACTAAGTTATAAGCTCACCAGTTGCCCACAGACTAATTCAGCTCCTGTAATTTATTTCTGATTATTTTTATTTTTTTTCTTTTACGGGTAAGGTATGTATCCCTGGCACGCTTAAACTGGTTATAAAGTTCTGGTTCCAAGAAGGTTCCTCCAACATAGAAAATCCAGACTGCATGGATAGCTAAATATGTTTCTCTTGGTGTCGATGGCTGAATGATCTCAAATGCATCATGCCAGCCAATTCTATTAATACTGGATAGAGAACTGCCATTTTCCGGAAAAAGGTCTATGGTTTTATAACTCACCTTTTTTATGCCACTTTCATGCTTTGAACTCTTGTCATTATCGGCGTCATTGTTAGGTGATTTATTGTAATCCTCCTGTGCCGTACTTTCTGACATATTCTTATTGCAGATGCCATATTTGTCGTCAGCAGAACATATTGAGAGTGAATAATCTTCAACAGATAATTTAATTCCCCCCTCTGGCGCTTCTGTGCCTTGACTGTAAACGCGCTTCCTCATGGATGGTTTATTTTTCATATAGTCCCAGGCCCACTGGCATAGACCTGTATTTTCCACGGGGATATTTAACTTACGTTTTGCTTTAAACTTAACATCCCATTGAGACCTTATGTTTTTTATAAATGATAATTTATCAATGAAGTATGATGGAACTAGATCCATGAAATACAGGATAGAGTTATAACGTTCTTTGTGGGATGCGGGATGTACATGCAGCGAGTTTATTTCTGAAAGAAAAGGTTCCGATGCAATTGCATGCTGATTCTTTTGGCTAAAATTATCAAGACCTGATAGGTCAACCAGAGAATGCACATTGCTAAATTTTTGTGGTGCAACCTCCTGTTGAATATTGAGCATTTCAGAAGATAGCTGAGGATAGTATTTTTTAATACTTAACCAAACAAAATAACAAGCATGCTCATTTTTCCTGAACCATTCAAACTCTGATTCTGGAAGAAGTGAGTCAAGAAAAATTTCTATTTTTCTTTCATAATGAAGTATAGCATCAAGGACACCTGAATAATAGTCACTGATAATTTCAGATAATAGTAAAGAGGCATCCCGTATATTCATTCGGTAAATTGAATTTATTCTTTTCATGTTTTTTAGAGGTGAGGAACGGTAGCGATCGACCATAGGTTTATTTTCCATTACAAACCAATAAAAAACGGATAGTTCTCTTTTTGTTTTTATTTTTAGCCTGTAATTCTCATTCTTTCCTTTGCTTAAAGTCATCTTTTACCTCTTTGAATGCCGGACTCAATTTACAGCATATCCATTATTTTTATACTGATAATAATTGTAGTGTATTGCATAGTCAATAAGTAGATTTTTCGTAGTTTTTTTGTAGTGTTTTTTTTGATGAAACGTCCAGCACTAGTGACAAATTACATAGAAAGTAGCTTTTTTTAGACAGGGATGTAAGGAGAGTTTCCTTATCGCCATAGTGAAAGGCCATAACCTGTCCCTGTATGCTTTCAGTAATGACTCTTCAACCACTATGGAGACTCTCCATAGAAATGTAAAACCATACATACCTGACCTATCCATTTGAAAGGATGCCGCCCGGCGTCCTCATGTTAAATTCTTTTGGAGAAGTCATGAAAGAGATTGATATTTATAAAGACCGGTTCGTTGATATGGTTTTCATTACCGAGCTGACCAGTCTGTCTGATAAGTGGTTTTATAAAATGGCACAGCAAGGGAAATTTCCAAAACCTATAAAGTTTGGCCGCAGTTCCCGCTGGATTGAACGTGAAGTAAAAGAATGGTTAGAAGCCCGCATTAATGACTCGAGAGCATAAAGACAATTAAAGATAGTGATAAAAAGGTCACTAACTTTACACCATGCTTTTATACTTGCGTGCCTTGTTGCTCATGGGTTTTATGTGATTTATAAAGACGGTTTATTTATTATTGTATTTAATGCATTATCAATCGGTCATTAATGCACTCAATCATCAAACAATATCACCCCATATAAGCACTTTATACCCATCTCATTGAGGTGTTATACACTTCTACTTTGTTATCACACAGACACTACCTCTGATATAACTATTCATACTGAATATTAGACAAAGACACTCATCCAATAACCACACTAATACATTGCCGGTCAGCAATGGCTGACCGGTCTCAGAGAAATACATTATGGCCTTACCAGAATCATTCCTGTTATCTCATGCTGAATATCACATTGAGAATAATACTCCCTATGTCACCATATCCGATGACAATGAATTCAGACTCAGATTAGAACAACTGGATAGTTGTCTTAAAACTATCAGCAGAGGACGTAAGTTACCTTTCGCTATTCTGTATAACCGTTCAGGATACAAAGAGAGCGCTGAGTCAGTCACCATTCTTGATGCCATCCGTTATCTTAATATGTTGCCACAAGATGCAATGAAATTACGAATAGCTAATCCACGTATAGCTACCTTCCAGCGTCTATTTACTGGCGCCAATTTATATTCGCGTGTCCATAACGGGAAAATAGCAGGGGCAGACACTGTTACCACAGCAGAAATGCTGAATAAGCTGATACAGGATTACCGGTTTACTGTGAGCCAGGCAGGATTTAAAAAAGCATGCAGAAAGTACCAGAGGGCTTCGGTTAAAAATCTTAAGGGAGTGATGAATTACATCAGACATCTGCAGGAGCGTCATTCCCGGCTGCTGGTCTTGCGGGTTGATTTATCATGGGCAAATGAACACAAAGCTGATATCACTGCTGATGATGCCCGTAAGCACCGTCAGCAGCTGTTTCGCAATATGCAAAAGAATCCAATGTTTCGCCATGTCCTCGGGACGGTATGGAAACTGGAATATGGCCCACAACGTAAATTTCATTACCACATGCTATTTATCTTAAATGGTAATAAGGCACAACAGGATGGCGTGATTGCTCATGCTTTCGGGAGATACTGGAATGAAACTATTACTAAAGGTAAAGGCATGTTCTACAACTGCAACGCTTACAAAGAGCGTTATGAGGACTGCTGCCTCGGCAAACTGAAACGCGGTGACAGTAGTAAGGACAAGGGGTTACTTAAGGCGCTAAGTTACATCACCAAAATCGATGCCTGTGCACGTCTGGTTCTTCCGGGTAATGCCAGAACCTTTGGTCGCGGAGAAGTACGTTCATTGAAAAAAAGGAAGAGAGCATAAATATGCCGGTAAACCTAACCTGTTGTAACAGTCGGTAATGCTTCCTTCCCCCCTTCTATCTACAAAGCCAGCTAACCATGCTGGCTTTTTTCATTTGTTACGGAGTTCATGATGAATTACTTCGTCTTAGCCACTCACGCCGTCACCGTAGATGGTGAATGGGTTACACCAGAATCTGTTCAACAGGTTGATTTTGATTCATTGCTTTGTATTTACTGCAAACTGCAGATCGGTGTTCAGTTTAATCCTCTGACATCTACAAAAACGTTTGTGCACATACCGAGGCATATCAACAATGTTGCTCGGCTTAAAACATGTCGATTTAACAAGCTCCAAACAGTACCAGAACAAACCTCGCCAAAAACTATCCCGCCTTCAGAAATGCGCCTTCGACCTACTAACACGACGATACGGCAATAGCGATGCTGCTGGTGCGATACTCACTGGCATGGGGACAAGGTTTGTCCGAAATGTCGCGACTTGATTTATGTGTTAGAAGTTTAAGAGACAGTTTCGGTCGTTAGAGTTCGTAGGTTAAATCTGAGCGTGCCGACATCTACCATTGCCTCTCTTTTACCAGGAAAGGAAATTAGGTATATTTCTACAATTCCGGAAATATAGAAATGAGATGCAAATGGAGCTTTCAAAAGCAGCAGACACTCTGAAAGAGCTGGGACATCCTACGCGACTGAGCGTGTACAGAGAGCTGGTTAAAGCCGGACATGAAGGTTTACCGGTTGGCGAACTGCAGAAGCGGCTCGACATACCTGCCTCTACGCTGAGCCATCATCTCTCATCGCTGATATCAGTTTCTCTGGTACGCCAGGAACGTCAGGGCAGAACGCTCTTTTGCCATGCTCGATATGAAAATCTTGAGGCTCTGATTGCCTTCCTGACAGAAGAATGCTGCTCAGGAGCTGACGACTGCCTCACCATGCCCCAGAAGACGGAGAAGTAAAATGACAGGTGATCTTAAGAATGTTGATTCGGGTTTGTTCGACACCTCAATCACAGAGGCAAGATTCGGCGTTCCTGCCGTGCCCCATCCTCCACGTATCCTCATGTTGTACGGCTCTGTACGCGAACGTTCCTACAGCCGACTGGCAACTGAGGAAGCTGCAAGGCTGCTGACTGCCATGGGCGCAGAGGTGCGGATCTTCAATCCTTCTGGCTTGCCTCTTCCTGATGATGCGCCTGATTCGCATCCTAAAGTCATGGAGCTGCGTGAGCTGGTTCGTTGGTCCGAAGGCATGGTGTGGTGCTCACCTGAACGCCATGGTGCGATGACCGGCATCATGAAGGCCCAGATTGACTGGATACCACTTTCGGAAGGCGCTGTTCGCCCTTCTCAGGGTAAGACGCTGGCCGTTATGCAGGTCTGCGGTGGCTCCCAGTCTTTCAATGCCGTAAATCAGATGCGCATTCTTGGCCGCTGGATGCGGATGATCACCATCCCGAATCAGTCCTCCGTGGCAAAAGCCTGGCAGGAGTTTGATGAAGATGGACGAATGAAACCATCGTCTTATTACGACCGCATCGTGGATGTGATGGAAGAACTGGTGAAATTTACTCTGCTGACAAGAGGTAGCTCAGCTTATCTCGTCGATCGCTACAGCGAACGTAAAGAGTCTGCAGAAGAACTTTCCCGGCGGGTTAATCAGAGCAAAATCTGAGGGCTAGGATGAGTGATGTAACGGCATTCAACAACTGCATGAGCGCGTTATGGCGGCAACATGAAGCCGAACTCTCTCGCTTCCTGACATCGAAGACAGGTGATAGCGAAAAAGCAGCAGACCTTCTGCAAGAGCTATTCCTGCGTGCCCGCGCTCATTCAGACAGTTTCTGCGAGATGGAGAATCCGCGAGCCTGGCTATATCGGGCGGCGAGGAATCTGCTGATTGATGAGTACCGCACCACCAGGGAGTTTGTTGAGCTGGAAGAAGATGCCCCATTAACAGACGCATCCCCTGATGCAATCTCAACGCTGGATATTTGCCTGCCTGAAACATTACAGGCTTTACCCGAAGATGAGCGATGGTTGATTGAAGAGTCCGACCTTAACCGGCGTCCCCAGCAGTCTCTGGCCGATGAACTGGGAATCACGCTTACGGCGTTTAAATCCCGTTTGCTTCGGGCCAGAAAGCACCTGAAAGAAACGATGACAGAACTTTGTCAGATTGAGGCGGATGACACGTCTCCCGTCTGCTGCCACAAAAAAATGAATTAATCGCGCATCTTTTTCCCGTCACCTTCGTTTACCTCAGTGTAAAGCCAAATGACTAAACACTGAGGTAAACAGTCCATGTCAAAAATTGAGATCTTTGAAGCAGCAGGCTGCTGCGCAACCAGCAGCGTTGTGGTCAGCGACAATGCCGTCAAATGGAACGCCAACGCCGAATGGGCGAAAAAGAATGGCGTTGATATTCAGCGCTACAGCCTTGCGAAGAACCCACAGCAGTTCCTGAATACCCCCGTCATCAAAGAGTTCCTGAACACATCAGGAATGGAGTCCCTCCCCGTCACCTTGCTCGATGGGAAGCTCGTGATGGCAGGCAAACTCCCGACGCGTGAAGATATCGCCCGTTGGTCAGGTATTCCGCTTACTCAGGACTGGAGTGAAGACAACACGCAACCACGCTGCTGCAGCATTCCACGTATGCCTTAATTCCAGAGGAGCTATTACTGATGAATATTCCATTTTTAAAAGACATTCCCCCGTTCATCTTCTTCACTGGCAAAGGTGGCGTGGGTAAAACATCTCTGGCCTGTGCTACTGCGGTATGGCTGGCCGATCAGGGTAAGAGAACGCTTCTGGTGAGTACCGATCCGGCTTCCAATGTCGGCCAGGTCTTTAGCCAGACTATCGGCCACCGAATCACAGATATCAGCACCGTAGAAAATCTTGCCGCGATGGAAGTTGATCCGATGGCTGCAGCACAGGCTTATCGTGACCGCGTACTCGACCCGGTTCGCGGGCTGATGCCAGCCGATGTGGTCAGCAGTATTGAAGAACAGCTCTCTGGCTCATGCACCACGGAAATCGCTGCGTTTGATGAGTTTACCGGTCTACTGACCAATCATGAGCTGCGGGAAAAATATGACCATATCGTATTTGATACCGCGCCAACCGGTCACACCATCCGCATGCTTGAGCTGCCGGGAGCCTGGAGCGGTTATCTGGAAGCGAACCCCGATGCCGCCGCTAACCTCGGGCCGCTGGTGGGGCTGGAGAAACAACAGCACCAGTACTCAGATGCGGTTAAGGCGCTCTCTGATGCTGCACTCACGCGTCTGGTTCTGGTTGCCCGCGCCCAGACTTCGACACTGAAAGAGGTTTCCCATACTCATGATGAGCTGTCTGCTATCGGTTTGCGGCATCAACACCTTGCCATTAATGGTGTGTTGCCGCCATTTGTGGGTGAAAATGATCCGCTGGCGCAAAGTATTTTAGCTCGGGAGGAAAAAGCGCTACTTGCTATGCCAGAGAATCTGGCGAACCTTCCCCGCTCGCAGCTGTATCTGAAGCCATTTAATCTGGTCGGTCTCGAAGCCCTGCGTGGGTTATTTACAGAGAGCGAAGCCTCGATGTCTCTCCCAACTACCACGCTGAACACTCTGGATTTACCGAAACTTGCCTCGCTGGTGGATGAACTCAGCCTGACAGGTAAAGGTCTGGTAATGACGATGGGTAAAGGCGGGGTCGGCAAAACGGCTGTTGCAGCATCGGTGGCGGTATCTCTGGCAAAACGCGGCCATAAAGTCCATCTGACGACGTCAGATCCGGCAGCACATCTGTCTTATACGCTGGATGGCTCGATACCAAACCTTCAGGTCAGCCGTATTGACCCGAAAGTAGAGACTGAACGCTATCGTCGCTTTGTTCTGGAAAATCAGGGGAAAGGGTTAGATGCAGAAGGGCTGGCGGTGCTGGAGGAAGATCTCCGCTCACCATGTACTGAAGAGATCGCCGTCTTCCAGGCATTCTCGCGGATCATCAAAGAGGCAGACGATCATTTTGTCATTATGGACACCGCGCCAACGGGTCATACGCTTCTGCTACTGGATGCAACAGGGGCCTATCACCGGGAAATGGTGCGCCAGATGGGGCAAACACATGACCATGTGATGACACCAATGATGCAATTGCAGGACCCGGAGAAGACGAAGGTGATTATCGTGACGCTTGCCGAAACGACACCTGTACTGGAAGCAGCAAACCTGCAGCAGGATTTGCGTCGGGCTGAAATTGAACCATGGGCATGGGTAATCAATAGCAGTCTGGCTGCTGCGAAACCGTCCTCACCGTTCCTGGTAACCCGAGCCAGTCGCGAACTGCCGCTGATAAATGACGTTACAGAGCAGTTTGCAAAGCGTATTGCATTAACACCACTGCAGAACGAAGAACCAGTGGGTGCGGCTCTGCTGGCAAAAATGGCAGGCTAATAGATGGGGCTGCGGCCCCATCTTCTGTAGCCAAACTTTTGCTTATACAGATTATAAGTTTAAGTGCTTAACCTGCTGTCGCGAATTCCGGTAGTTTGTAAAACACCACTACTGGAGCAATTCGATGCACATTATCAAAGCTGAAGAACAGCACATTACCGCGATACGCACTATCTATGCTCACCATGTTCTGCATGGTACAGGTAGCTTCGAAACCGAACCTCCGGATATGCAGGAAATGCTTAACCGACTGAGGAGCATTCAGTCTCGGGGATTCCCATGGTATGTCGCCCTGCAGGGCGATACGATCATTGGCTACTGTTATATTTCCCGTTACCGCGAACGCCATGCTTATCGGTTCACGGTTGAAAATTCGATATATATTGATCCGGCTTATCAGCGCCAGGGCGTCGGAAAAGCACTGCTCGATCATGCATTAAAATGGGCCGAATCTCAGGGATATCGTCAGATGATTGCTGTTGTGGGTGACAGCGCTAACGTTGCTTCTGTTGCGCTGCATATCCGCGCAGGATTTACTGAAATAGGCACATTAAAGGACATTGGTTTCAAACATGGCCGCTGGCTTGACACGGTTTTGCTGCAAATGAAACTTGGTGAAGGGAATAGTACTCTGCCAGAAGGTTCAGATCTTATGCCTTGAGGCAGGAATAAGGGGGCGTCTGCCCCCTTTATGTTTATTTCAATCGCTTACCTGTTTCATCAACAACTTTCTCGCCGTCTTCCTTAGCAAATGCACCTTTTTGCGCATCCGGAAGAATATCCAGTACCACTTCGGAAGGGCGGCAAAGGCGCGTTCCCAACGGTGTCACCACAATCGGGCGGTTAATCAGGATCGGATGCTGAAGCATAAAATCGATTAACTGATCGTCAGTAAACTTATCTTCGGCAAGCCCCAGTTCTTCATAAGGCTCGACATTTTTACGCAGCAGCGCCCGTACTGTAATCCCCATATCTGCGATAAGTTTGACCAGTTCATCGCGTGACGGTGGATTTTCAAGGTAATGAATAACGGTCGGTTCATTACCGCTGTTGCGGATCATCTCCAGCGTATTACGCGACGTGCCGCAGGCCGGGTTGTGATAAATGGTGATGTTGCTCATATCAGTATCTCATTACAAAGTGAAAGAGAGACGTAGCGCCAGCGCGGCCAGCGTTACAAACAGCACAGGCAGAGTCATGACGATCCCGGTGCGGAAATAGTATCCCCAGGTGATGGTCATATTCTTCTGTGAAAGGACATGCAGCCAGAGCAGCGTTGCCAGGCTACCAATAGGTGTAATTTTCGGGCCCAGATCGCAGCCAATCACGTTGGCGTAGATCATCGCCTCTTTAATAACGCCAGTTGCAGTGCTTCCATCGATAGAAAGAGCGCCAACCAGCACAGTAGGCATGTTGTTCATGATGGAAGACAGGAAAGCCGTCAGGAAGCCAGTACCCAGCGTCGCAGCCCAGAGTCCTTTATCCGCCAGTACGTTCAGCACACCTGAAAGGTATTCGGTTAGCCCGGCGTTGCGCAGACCGTAGACCACCAGGTACATCCCCAATGAGAAGATGACGATCTGCCATGGCGCACCGCGCAGCACTTTGCCAGTGTTAATAGCATGGCCTCGTTTAGCTACTGCAAACAGGATCACAGCTCCAACAGCCGCAATCGCGCTAACGGGAATACCGAGCGGCTCAAGGACAAAGAACCCAACCAGCAGAAGAATTAAGACTATCCAGCCGGTTCTGAAGGTTGCCAGATCTTTTATCGCTTTCGCCGGTTCTTTCAGCAGAGCCAGGTCATACGTTGGCGGAATGTCTTTGCGAAAGAACAGATGCAGCATCACCAGCGTGGCGATAATAGCGGCAATATCCACCGGCACCATTACCGACGCATACTCAGTGAAGCCCAGTCCAAAGAAGTCCGCCGAGACGATATTCACCAGGTTCGACACGATAAGCGGCAGGCTGGCCGTATCGGCAATAAAACCCGCAGCCATGACGAATGCCAGCGTGGTGCCTTTGCTGAACCCTAGTGCCAGCAGCATGGCGATGACTATCGGCGTTAGAATAAGTGCCGCACCATCGTTGGCGAACAGTGCCGCCACCGCCGCACCGAGCAGAACAATATACGTAAAGAGCAAACGTCCACGACCGTTACCCCAGCGGGAAACGTGCAGCGCTGCCCATTCGAAAAAACCGGACTCATCAAGCAGCAGGCTGATAATAATTACGGCAATAAAGGTCGCCGTCGCGTTCCAGACGATATTCCACACCACTGGAATATCTCCCACATTCACAACGCCAGATATCAGAGCCAGTCCCGCGCCCAGCATTGCACTCCAGCCGATCCCTAATCCCTTCGGTTGCCAGATAACCAAAACAATGGTCAGGACAAAAATAGCGCCTGCCAGTAACATAAAACCTCCTGACAGGGCGACTTTGTCGCCCTGTATATGCCAAAAATTAACTCATCAACTCTCTGAGCTTTTCAATACCGGCGGGCTCTGACGCCAGCACCGGAACAAGCGCTATACGGTCAGCGTGCTGATTCTTAACAGCCTCAATCTGAGGCCGTTCCTGATGAGCACGCTGGCAAAGCAACGGAGAACGCGTATCCGCAATGGAAAGGCTGTTATTGATAATCCAGCCCCACGGATGAATCCCCGCTCTCTCGAGGTCAGCCTGCAGGTTTGCCGCTTCCAGCACCGGTGTGGTTTCAGGAAGCGTAACCAGCAGAACTTTGGTGCGTTCCGGGTCCTGAAGCTGCATCATTGGGGTAGTAAAATGACCTTTACTCCCCATTTTTTTGGCAATCTCTCGGTGGTAAGCCCCGGTCGCATCCAGCAGTAAAAGCGTGTGCCCCGTAGGGGCAGTATCCATGACAACAAACCGTTTACCCGCTTCACGAATCACCCTGGAAAAGGCCTGAAACACGGCAATTTCTTCAGTACAGGGAGAGCGTAAATCCTCTTCCAGTAGCCGTTTCCCTGCTTCGTCCAGATCTCTTCCCTTCGTCTCAAGGACATGCTGACGATAGCGTTCGGTTTCATCGTGAGGGTTGATGCGGCTGACCTGCAGGTTTTTGAGGCTGCCGTTCAGCGTTGTACTCAGATGCGCAGCAGGATCAGAGGTCGTGAGATGCACGTCAAATCCCATGTCTGCCAGCCTGACGGCTATAGCCGCAGCCATCGTGGTTTTCCCTACGCCACCTTTGCCCATCAGCATAATCAGGCCGTGTTCACTGCGAGCGATATCCTCGACCAGGCCAGAGAGCGATAAGTTTTCAGGCATGTACAGAACGTTCGTTGCCGGGAGCGGTAACGCCTCAGAATGGATATCCAGCAGTCCCTTCAATGCGGACACACCAACCATATTGACTGGCTGTAGTAATAGGGTATCTGTCGGTAGCTCAGATAAACCGGCAGGAAGATTTGCCAGTGCCTCCTGCTCACGTTGCCATATCGCAGCGGCCAGGGCGTCATGTTCAGCTTCGGCTTTAGGCAGCACACCATTAATCACCAGGTATTGGTTTTTCAGGCCAATTGCAGCCAGTTCTTCATGGGTGCGGGCGACTTCCTGCAGCGTCGATTTTTGCAGTCGTGCAACCAGAACCATGCGGGTACGTTCAGGATCGGATAACGCCTCTACTGCATGAGCATACTGCTCACGCTGCTTTTCCAGCCCGGCCATTGGGCCAAGACAGGAAGCACCATCTGGATTACTTTCAATGAAGCTACTCCAGGCACCGGGAAGCTGGAGAAGGCGAATCGTGTGGCCCGTCGGCGCTGTATCAAAAATGATGTGATCGAAGCGGGTCAGCAGGGTAGCGTCTGTCAATAAGCCGGTGAACTCGTCAAACGCCGCAATCTCAGTGGTACAGGCTCCTGAAAGCTGCTCGCTGATACTGTTAACAACGTCATCTGGCAGAAGACCTTTGATAGGATCAACAATTCTGGCGCGGTATTGCTGGGCGGCTTCCTGCGGGTCAATCTCCAGAGCAGAAAGCCCAGGAACTGCTGTCACAGGGCGAATGTTGTTACCGATAGCTTGGTCGAATACCTGGCCGACATTCGAGGCAGGATCGGTACTGACCAGCAAAACCTGCTTACCCTGTTCGGCAAGGCGGATAGCCGTCGCGCAGGAAATAGAAGTTTTTCCTACGCCTCCCTTGCCAGTAAAAAACAGGTAAGGCGGGATATTCTGTAAGAATTTCATATGTCCTCCTGACATATTCAGCAACAGGAAGTATTACCACCACAGCAGCTGGTGGGAGCTAACCCTACCTTCTCCAGCGGAATACCGAACCAGCGAGCCAGCTCAGCACGTTTTGGGTATCGCCCTGCCATCACAGTTTCACCGTCCAACAGCAGTAGCGGAAGCCCTTCTGCTCCAGATGCTTCGAGAAATGCTTTCGCTTTCTCATTCTGAACAAAGCTCATGGGCTGCTGCGCTAGGTTGTAACGTTCAACCTGTACGCCACGTCCTTTCAGCCACTGCACATCAGCAGAAAAATCAACCAGAATCTGATCGACATCTGAGCCACATACGCCGGTACTGCAGCACATTGCCGGGTCAAACACCGTTAACGTCTTCATTCTAAATACCTCACATTCGTAAAAGCATATATGTCCAGGCAAATTTTTTAGATGCAAACAGCCTTACCGCTACCAGAGCAGTTTGCCGATGCCAGCTTACGGGCGATGGCCTGTACGTCGTCCTGTTGGCTTAACCAGGCCTGCTCAATCACCTGAGCGGCCCAGGAAGGAATATGCGGGGATAAGCGGTAGTGAACCCACTTACCCTGTTTACGGTCCAGCAATAGACCACTTTCCCGGAGCATTGCAAGATGACGGGAGATCTTGGGCTGCGACTGCTCCAACGCCGTGCAAAGATCGCACACGCACAGCTCTCCCATCTCCCTGAGCAGCAGCACGATGCCCAGGCGGGTTTCATCGGAGAGATTTTTGAACAGTTGTAATGCTATGATTTTCATTAAATTTAACGAGGCCTTGAAATTGTGTTGCTTAAAGAACAGAATCAATGCATATGGTAAAGCATATATTTATAATCATAGTAGACCCTTCGTTTCACCAAATCAACTAAGGAAGGTGCGAACAAGTTCCTGATATGAG
>NZ_JBMKHA010000014.1:0-137391 GCF_049238365.1 Enterobacter cloacae complex sp. IR53030 | reverse complement strand
TTTTTTTAAAACTTTACAACTTTAAAGTCTTTTTCAGGTTAAAGGATACAACTTTAATGTCTCTACACAGCGGTATCGTTCGGGAGCTGTCTTTCCGAACGATGAGTCACGGTCACAGGATTAGCTATGCGCAACAGTGAAAACTACATTATCACCACCGGGTCGGAGCCGCTCGCGACCGACGACGAAACGACCTGGTCATTTCCCGGGGCCATTATTGGCTTCGTCTCCTGGTTGCTGGCGCTTGGCATCCCGTTTCTTATGTATGGCGGCAATACGCTGTTCTTCTTCCTCTACACCTGGCCTTTCTTCCTGGCGCTAATGCCCGTCGCGGTTGTCGTCGGCATTGCGTTGCACTCCCTGTTCAATGGCAGGCTCCTGTATAGTGCCGTGTTCACTATCGCCGCCGTAGTCATCATATTTGGGCTGCTATTTTTATGGCTGATGGGTTAACTTGCGGCATAATTAAAACCCCAGAGTAGAGTCCAGCGGAAAGTTATGGGATGATGAAGCCGTTTTTTCAGGGGGCAGGATGGGTAGACTAACGCTGCTGTTGCTGGCTTTGCTGATTTGGCTGCAATACTCGTTGTGGTTCGGTAAGAACGGACTGCACGACTACAGCCGGGTGAGCGATGACGTCGCGGCTCAGCAGGCAACAAACGCCAAACTTAAGGCGCGTAACGATCAACTCTTTGCTGAAATTGATGACCTCAATGGCGGACAGGAGGCGATTGAGGAACGCGCACGCAATGAACTCAGTATGACTAAGCCGGGCGAAACCTTTTATCGTCTGGTTCCGGATGCGTCTAAACGCAATCAGGGCTCAGCACAAAATAATCGATAATCAGGCCCAGGATTACGACATGGCAGCAACTTTTTCGGACGTCTGTGCCGTGGTGCCGGCCGCAGGTTTTGGCCGGCGCATGCAAACAGAGTGTCCCAAGCAGTACCTTTCAATTGGTGATAAAACGATCCTCGAGCATGCCGTGGCGGCGCTGCTGGCGCACCCTCGGGTGACGCGAGCGATCATTGTCATCAGCCCCGGCGATGCGCGTTTTGCGCAGCTACCGCTGGCAAACCATCCACATATTACCGTTGTTGACGGCGGCGCCGAGCGCGCCGATTCCGTGCTGGCGGGCATTCAGGCTGCCGGAGACGCGCCGTGGGTGCTGGTGCACGACGCCGCACGTCCGTGTCTGCATCAGGACGATCTGGCGCGCCTGCTGGCGCTGAGTGAAACCAGTAAAGTGGGGGGCATCCTGGCCGCTCCGGTGCGTGACACCATGAAGCGCGCCGAGCCAGGCAAGCAGGCTATCGCCCACACCGTTGAGCGCGTCGATCTCTGGCACGCGCTGACGCCACAATTTTTCCCCCGCGAATTACTCCACGACTGCTTAACGCGTGCGCTTAAAGAAGGGGCGACCATCACGGATGAAGCCTCCGCGCTGGAGTATTGCGGTTTTCACCCCGAACTGGTTGAAGGACGCGCTGATAATATAAAAGTGACGCGCCCGGAAGATTTACAGCTCGCGGAATTTTATCTTACCCGTTCGACCCATCAGGAGAAGGCATAATGCGAATTGGACACGGTTTTGATGTACACGCCTTTGGCGGAGAAGGCCCAATTATCATTGGCGGCGTACGTATTCCTTACGAAAAAGGTCTGCTGGCGCATTCTGATGGCGACGTGGCGTTGCATGCGCTGACCGATGCCCTGCTGGGTGCCGCTGCGCTGGGGGATATCGGCAAGCTGTTCCCGGACACCGATCCGGCATTTAAAGGGGCAGACAGCCGCGAACTGCTGCGCGAAGCCTGGCGCCGCATTCAGGCCAAAGGCTATACGCTGGGCAACGTCGACGTGACGATCATCGCTCAGGCGCCGAAAATGCTGCCGCATATACCGCAGATGCGCGTGTTTATTGCTGAGGATCTGGGCTGTCACATGGACGACGTGAACGTCAAAGCCACCACCACCGAGAAGCTGGGCTTTACCGGTCGCGGCGAGGGCATTGCCTGTGAAGCGGTGGCGCTGCTGGTGAAGGCCGCCAAATGACGGACTTCGATAACCTGACTTATCTGCACGGTAAACCGCTGGGTTCTGGCATGCTGAAGGCCAGCCCTGAAGATTTCGTGGTGGTTGAGGATTTGGGGTTTGAGCCGGACGGTGAAGGCGAACATATCCTGGTACGAATTCTTAAAAACGGCTGCAATACCCGGTTTGTGGCCGATGCGCTGGCAAAATTCCTCAAAATTCATGCCCGCGAGGTGAGCTTCGCCGGACAGAAAGATAAACACGCCGTCACCGAACAGTGGCTGTGCGCGCGCGTTCCCGGCAATACGATGCCTGATTTAAGCCAGTTTGAGCTGGAAGGCTGTAAAGTGCTGGAATACGCCCGTCACAAGCGCAAACTGCGCCTGGGGGCGTTGAAAGGCAATGCGTTTACGCTGGTATTGCGTGAAGTGTCTGACCGTTCAGACGTTGAAAAACGCCTCAACGCCATCAATGAACGCGGCGTACCGAACTACTTTGGCGCCCAGCGCTTTGGCATTGGCGGCAGTAACCTGCAGGGCGCGCTTCGCTGGGCACAAAGCGATGCGCCGGTGCGCGACAGGAATAAGCGCAGTTTTTGGTTGTCGGCGGCCCGCAGTGCGTTGTTTAATCAGATTGTGAGCGAAAGGCTGAAAAAACCGGACGCGAATCAAGTTGTTGTTGGCGATGCGCTACAATTAGCGGGACGCGGAAGCTGGTTTGTGGCAACGGCCGACGAAATGGCCGATGTGCAGTCGCGCGTGGACGCGAAATCGCTGATGATTACCGCCGCGTTACCCGGCTCCGGTGAGTGGGGGACGCAGGGCGACGCGCTGAGCGCTGAGCAGACGGCTGTCGCCGATGCGCAGGCATTACAATCTTTGCTGGTGCGGGAAAAAGTCGAAGCAGCACGCCGCGCGATGCTGCTCTACCCGCAGCAGCTAAGCTGGAACTGGTGGGATGACGTCACCGTCGAGTTACGCTTCTGGCTGCCGGCCGGTAGCTTTGCCACCAGCGTTGTCAGGGAACTTATCAACACCTCGGGTGATTATGCGAATATTGCTGAGTAACGATGACGGGATCCACGCGCCAGGCATTCAGACCCTGGCGAAGCACCTCCGTGAATTTGCGGATGTGCAGGTTGTGGCGCCCGATCGTAACCGCAGTGGAGCGTCTAACTCACTGACCCTGGAGTCGTCGCTTCGCACCTTTACCTTTGAAAATGGCGATATTGCCGTACAGATGGGCACACCGACCGACTGCGTCTTTCTGGGCGTGAATGCCCTGATGCGACCGCGTCCGGATATTGTTGTCTCCGGTATTAATGCCGGGCCGAACCTCGGCGACGACGTGATTTACTCCGGTACCGTGGCGGCCGCAATGGAAGGTCGTCATCTGGGGTTCCCGGCGCTGGCGGTTTCGTTAAACGGCCACACGCACTACGACACCGCCGCCGCGGTGACCTGCTCGATCCTGCGGGCGCTCGGCCGCGAGCCGCTGCGTACCGGGCGTATTCTGAACATCAACGTGCCGGATCTCCCGCTGGATGAAATTAAAGGCATTCGCGTCACACGGTGCGGCAGCCGTCATCCGGCCGATCAGGTGATCCCGCAGCAGGATCCTCGCGGCAACACGCTTTACTGGATTGGCCCTCCTGGCGATAAGTGCGATGCGGGTCCGGATACCGACTTTGCCGCTGTGGATGAAGGCTATGTTTCTGTTACGCCACTGCACGTAGATTTAACGGCGTATAGTGCGCAAGATGTGGTGTCGGGCTGGCTGGATCGCGCAGGAGTGAACGCGCAATGGTAAGCAAACGTGTACAAACTCTTCTGGAACAACTTCGCGCACAGGGGATCCGCGACGAGCATGTGCTTGAAGCGCTTGCCCAGGTTCCGCGTGAGAAATTTGTAGACGAGGCGTTTGAACACAAAGCGTGGGAAAACGTGGCGCTGCCTATTGGGCAAGGCCAGACGATTTCGCAGCCTTACATGGTGGCGCGCATGACGGAGCTGCTTGAGCTCAAGCCCAATTCGCGCGTGCTGGAGATTGGCACCGGCTCGGGTTATCAGACCGCGATCCTGGCGCATCTGGTGCACCATGTCTGCTCCGTTGAGCGGATTAAAGGTTTACAGTGGCAGGCGCGTCGTCGCCTGAAACAACTTGATTTACACAATGTTTCGACACGACACGGTGATGGATGGCAGGGTTGGCAGGCTCGCGCCCCGTTCGACGCCATCATCGTGACGGCAGCCCCGCCTGAAATTCCTGCAGCCCTGTTGTCGCAGCTGGATGAGGGGGGCATTCTTGTTCTGCCCGTCGGCGATGAGCAGCAGCTCCTGAAGCGCGTTCGTCGACGTGGCGGCGAGTTTATTATCGACACCGTGGAAGCCGTGCGCTTTGTGCCTCTGGTAAAGGGGGAGTTGGCCTGAGACTCGGATTTATCCAGGGTTATTAAGGCAAATTCAGCGTATGGTGTGGCGCGAAAGATTCGTGCCATCACGGTAAATTTTAAGTCACTGGTAGTTAACACATTCCTGGGGGATAAATGAGCGCGGGAAGCCCTAAATTCACCATCAGCCGTGTTGCGGCATTATCACTGGTTTCGCTCTGGCTGGCTGGCTGTACAAGTTCTAACAATGCGCCTGCGCCCGTCAGTTCCGTCGGCGGAAACATCGGCTCGGGTAACACGTCCAGCGGAATGTTGATCACGCCTCCGCCTAAAATGGGAACTGCCACGGCGCAACAAAATCCGTCAACCCAGCCAGTTCAGCGCCCAATGACGCAGCCAACACAGATTCAGCCAGTTGAACAGCCTGTTCAGACCCAAAATGGCCGCATCGTGTATAACCGTCAGTATGGGAACATTCCGAAAGGCAGCTATACCGGCGGCAGCACCTATACCGTGAAACGCGGCGATACGCTGTTCTATATTGCCTGGATCACCGGGAACGATTTCCGTGACCTCGCACAGCGTAACAACGTCCAGGCCCCGTATGGTCTGGAGGTTGGGCAAACGCTCCAGGTGGGCAACGCAACGGGTACGCCACTGACGCCTGGCAACACGGTTTCAGCGGCCGATGTGACCGCACAAAATAACAGCGTTAAGCCTGCACAAAAATCCACCACGGTGGTTGCTTCACAACCTGTAATTACGTATTCTGAGGATTCAGGTGATCAGACTGCTAACAAAATGTTGCCGAATAATAAAGGGACTGCGACTACTGTCACAGCACCGGTTACGGCACCTGTGGTTAGCTCTACTGAACCGACTGCAAGCAGTCAGAATGCCAGTTCGTCAATCACTACCTGGCGCTGGCCAACTGACGGCAAGATTATCGAAAACTTCGCCACTTCTGAGGGTGGGAACAAAGGGATCGATATCGCAGGCAGTAAAGGACAGGCTATCATCGCGACCGCAGACGGACGCGTTGTGTATGCTGGTAATGCTCTGCGCGGTTACGGTAATCTTATCATCATCAAACACAATGATGATTACCTGAGTGCCTACGCCCATAACGACACAATGCTGGTCCGGGAACAACAAGAAGTTAAGGCGGGGCAAAAAATCGCTACCATGGGTAGCACCGGAACCAGTTCTACACGCTTGCATTTTGAAATTCGTTACAAGGGGAAATCCGTAAACCCGCTGCAGTATTTGCCGCAGCGATAATTTGACGGGGCATGCCAGCCAGGGTGTCTCGTTCAGGGATCACGGGTAGGAGCCACCTTATGAGTCAGAATACGCTGAAAGTTCATGATTTAAATGAAGATGCGGAATTTGATGAGAACGGAGTAGAGGCTTTTGACGAAAAAGCCTTAGTAGAAGAGGAACCCAGTGATAACGATTTGGCTGAAGAAGAGCTGTTATCGCAGGGCGCCACACAGCGTGTACTGGACGCGACTCAGCTTTACCTTGGGGAGATTGGTTACTCCCCACTGCTAACGGCCGAAGAAGAAGTCTATTTCGCACGTCGTGCTTTGCGTGGTGATGTTGCCTCGCGTCGTCGCATGATCGAAAGTAACCTGCGACTGGTCGTGAAAATTGCCCGCCGTTACGGCAATCGTGGTCTGGCTCTGCTGGATCTGATTGAAGAGGGCAACTTAGGTCTCATCCGCGCAGTTGAGAAGTTTGACCCGGAACGCGGGTTCCGTTTCTCAACCTACGCGACCTGGTGGATTCGTCAGACCATCGAACGGGCTATTATGAACCAGACCCGTACGATCCGCCTGCCGATCCACATCGTCAAAGAGTTGAACGTGTATCTGCGTACCGCGCGCGAGTTGTCCCATAAACTGGACCACGAGCCAAGCGCAGAAGAAATTGCCGAACAACTCGATAAACCGGTTGATGACGTAAGCCGTATGCTGCGTCTCAACGAGCGCATTACCTCCGTTGACACCCCGTTGGGTGGCGACTCCGAAAAAGCGCTGCTGGACATCCTGGCCGATGAAAAAGACAACGGTCCGGAAGACACCACGCAGGACGATGACATGAAACAGAGCATCGTCAAATGGCTGTTCGAACTGAACGCCAAACAGCGTGAAGTGCTGGCACGTCGTTTCGGTTTACTGGGGTATGAAGCTGCGACACTGGAAGATGTTGGCCGCGAAATTGGTCTGACTCGTGAACGTGTTCGTCAGATTCAGGTTGAAGGTCTGCGCCGCCTGCGTGAAATCCTGCAGGGGCAAGGTCTGAATATCGAAGCGCTGTTCCGCGAATAAGCAACCTTTCGTCAAAAAAGGCCCGTCGTGAGACGGGCCTTTTTCTTTTGTGCTATGGCTGCGCCGTTTCGTGCAGCAGACGCCATGTGATCCTGCCATCTTCCTGATTCAGCACTGCGGTTGACCAGCGCACGTTGATGGGGTGATCCGGGCGGGTTTGCGTCTCCCGGTAGTGAAGCACCGCGCCATCATCCCAGCTCTGTCGCGTCGATAATTCGTCAATGACGATCTTAAGCCCAGGACGACTTCCGCGCTGGTTATCCAGAAAACGAACAAGCCCGTTGTAGTCTATATGGACCCCACCGGGTGGGATCATCAGAAAATCAGACCGAAAACGGGCGAGCAAGGCGTCGGAATCGCCTTCGCCTTTGCCTAGCCAGTTTTCAAGTGCAATGTGGAGCTCGATAATCTCGTGTTCGAAAGGCGTCATGAATTCTCCTGTCGCAGCTGGGTGAGCACCTGCGTATTGTTAAGACGAAAAACGTACAGTACAGGCAGTAAGGTCATGCCTGCGGCAAAAATAAACATCCCGTGCCACGCGGCGAGCGGGGGTAGCCAGGCCTGCGCAAGGTTGAGGACCTGCGCCAGCAGCAGGGTTCCCACAAAAAAGCTCAACTGACGATTAAGATTCCACAGCGCACTGGCATCCGGCATATCTTCCCGGCGCGTTGTCAGAAAAGCGCTGCTCTGAGCCGTGCTGCTGCAAAGACTTCCCCCTGCACCCATCAACACAAACGCAAGGGTGGGTAACAGCGCTGTGCTGGCCGGACTGACGCTCAGTAAAAGCAGAACGCCCAGCGCCTGGAGCAGACAGCCTGTGACGACAAGGGGACGAGGACCAATACGGTTAAAATAGCGTCCCGTTGCCGTGATAGCGACAAACGATGCCACAGACCACGGCAGCATCAGCATTCCCGTTGCGCCGGGTGTCATATTGGCCTCGCTCTGAAGGTAATACATACCCGTGACGTTCACTCCAATAAATATGCCTGGTACACAGACATAGACCAGCATGGAAAAACGCAAAAGCGGGTCCGCAAGTAAAGGCAGGTTTAGCAGCCGGCTTGCTTTCATCGCGGGCTGTTCGTGTTTAAGCCACAAACAGCCCAGAACAAAGGTCACGATGGCAACCGGGAGCGTGGCGAAAAATATCCATCGCCAGCTTAGCGTTTGCACCAACACGCCTCCGAGAGCAGGGGAGCAGGCGGGTGCAAGCAGTGCGACCAGCATAACCGCTGAGGAGAGTCTGGCTCGCTCGTGAGGCTTAAACTGTTGCCAGGTCAACGCCTGTCCAACGGGAATCAATAAGCCTCCTCCCACCCCCTGCAACACTCGCCAGGCAATCAGGCTTTCCAGCGTGGCAGACAAGCCTGCCGCAGCAGAGGCAGCGCTGAACAGAAAAAGCGAGAGCAGGATGACGCGCTTCGGTCCAATTCGGCGCGTGAGCACGCTGCTAAACGGGATCACCAGCGTCAGACCCGCAATGTACCCGTTACTGACCCAGGCAAGTGCTGAAGGCGTGGCGTGAAAGGCGTGAGCCATTGCCGGAAAAGCGACGCTGGCAATAAACATGTTAATCAAATCAAGAAAAAAGCCCAGCAGATAGACAACGGCGACTTTGCTTCGATAGGTCATGGTGGTTCCTCCCGTGAGGAGGCGTATCGTATCGACGCGCCAGGTACGGATAAACCAGACAAAGCGCGATATACTGTCAAAAATATTTTGACGGTAAAAGGCGTGATGATGATTAACTTACAGCGGACGCAGATGTTTGTTGCGGTGGCAGACGCCGGCAGTTTCACTGCGGCAGCTGAGGCGATGGGGCTGACAAAAGCCGTGGTCAGCTTCAATATTCGTCAGCTCGAAGCCGAACTGGGCGTTACCCTGTTGCTGCGATCCACCCGCCGCCTGACGTTAACCGACGCGGGGACTCTTTTTCATCAACGCAGCGTCGCGCTTCTGAAGGATGCAGAACAGTTGCAGGATGATGTCCGCGCGAATCATGCCGGGCTCACCGGGGAGTTGCGGATCACGACCACGCCTGAGTATGGCTCACAGGTCGTGGTGCCGATGCTGGCAAGGTTCAGCCAGCAGCACCCGGATCTTCGCGTGCGTCATGTTTCGTCGTCACTGCATGCCGACCTTATCTCAGAGCGCTTTGATGTGGCTATCCGACTGGGAACGCTTACCGATTCACGCTATCACGCTGCATTGATCGCGCACTTTTCGATCCTGCCCGTTGCGACACCCGAGTGGCTCGGTACTCATCCGATCGCATCGCTGGCGCAGCTTGCCCATGCGGACTGGATTATCCACGAGCGCTTAACCTCGCCGCTGCGCTGGCAGGTGAAAAATGCCGGTGGTTTGCCCGACACGCTGGAGATAAAAAAAGCGCCGCGCCTGTTTGCCGACAGTGCGCAGGCTCTTATGGCCTTTGCACTCGCCGGAGGTGGAGTGGCATTACTGCCGGAATGGCTGGTGCGCGATGCGCTGGATACGGGAAAACTGGTGCCGGTTTTACCGGAATATACCTTCGCGCGGCAGGGCATTTACGCGGTTTATCCGGATGCCCGGCACGTGCCGGCGAAAGTACGCACCTTTATTGATTTTATGCGCGCCAGCGTGAATTAATCGTGCATCATTTTCTTGATAAGCGCAGAGAACTGCTCCCGTTCGGCCTGACTCAGGCGCCCTAAAAATGCCTCATCTACTTCATTGCTTACTGGCTTGCTGCCTTCAAGCAGGGCTTCGCCTTCTGGTGTCAGGAAGACAAACCGGCGGCGCTTATCGGCGGGGTCATGCTCGCGTTTGACCAGCCCGCGCGCCTCCATGCGGCTCAGCATTTCCGCCAGGGTCGCTTTCGTGCTGACAGCCACTTCGGTCAATGCCACCTGTTCAATGCCCGGATGCTCGGCAACAGAACGCATAACCGCATACTGCGGCTTGGTCAGCTCCGGTAGGGCATGTTGCCACTGCGCGGTATGCTGTTGAAAAAGCTGACGTAACAGGTGGAACGCCTCTTGTCTTAGTTCCATGAACACTCCGACGGAAAAAATCTCCCCCTATGATAGCCGCTAAAGCCCGGGATGATAACGCGGCATTTTTTAGCAATTAGTGTGATCGTATGCGAACGATCTTGTCAGAAAAACGATCCGGGAGTAGTTTACCTATAATGTTCGTACACGAACAAATTAATTGAGGTGATGAATGAGATTGATCGTGGGAATGACGGGGGCGACGGGGGCTCCGCTGGGCGTGGCGCTGCTGCAGGCGCTGCGGGAGATGCCTGAGGTGGAAACGCATCTGGTGATGTCGAAGTGGGCTAAAACCACCATCGAGCTGGAAACGCCTTACACCGCGCAGGACGTTGCTGCGCTGGCTGACGTTGTCCACAGCCCGGCTGACCAGGCCGCCACTATCTCCTCCGGCTCGTTTCGTACCGACGGCATGATCGTTATTCCCTGCAGCATGAAAACGCTGGCGGGGATCCGCGCAGGCTACGCCGAAGGGCTGGTGGGCCGTGCGGCGGATGTGGTGTTGAAAGAGGGGCGCAAGCTGGTGCTGGTTCCCCGCGAAACGCCGCTCAGCACCATCCATCTGGAGAACATGCTGGCGCTTTCCCGAATGGGCGTGGCGATGGTGCCGCCCATGCCTGCGTATTACAACCATCCGCAGACCGCCGATGACATCACCCAGCATATCGTGACCCGCGTGCTCGACCAGTTTGGTCTGGAGCATAAAAAGGCACGCCGCTGGAATGGGCTGCGGGAGGCGAAAGATTTTTCACAGGAGAATAAAAATGGCATTTGATGATTTGAGAAGCTTTCTGCAGGCACTCGATGAGCAAGGGCAACTGCTGAAAATTGAGGAAGAGGTGAATGCGGAGCCGGATCTGGCGGCGGCAGCCAACGCCACCGGTCGCATTGGCGACGGTGCGCCCGCGCTGTGGTTTGACAATATTCGCGGGTTTACCGATGCCCGCGTGGTGATGAACACCATCGGCTCCTGGCAGAACCACGCCATTTCAATGGGGCTGCCTGCGAATACCCCGGTGAAAAAACAGATCGACGAGTTTATCCGCCGCTGGGATAAATTCCCCATCGCACCGGAGCGCCGCGCCAACCCGGCCTGGGCTGAGAATACGGTGGACGGTGAAGACATCAACCTGTTCGACATCCTGCCGCTGTTTCGCCTGAATGACGGAGACGGTGGTTTTTATCTCGACAAAGCGTGCGTTGTTTCGCGCGATCCGCTTGACCCGGATAACTTCGGCAAGCAGAACGTCGGCATTTATCGCATGGAGGTGAAAGGTAAGCGCAAGCTCGGCCTACAGCCGGTGCCGATGCACGATATCGCCCTGCATCTGCATAAAGCGGAAGAGCGTGGAGAAGATCTGCCGATTGCAATTACTCTCGGCAACGATCCGATCATCACCCTGATGGGTGCGACGCCGCTGAAATACGATCAGTCAGAATATGAGATGGCGGGTGCCCTGCGCGAAAGCCCATACCCGATTGCCACCGCACCGTTGACCGGCTTCGATGTACCGTGGGGCTCTGAAGTGATCCTGGAAGGGGTGATTGAAGGTCGTAAACGTGAAATCGAAGGGCCGTTTGGAGAGTTTACCGGGCACTATTCCGGTGGCCGTAATATGACGGTGGTACGTATTGATAAAGTTTCTTATCGCACGAAACCGATTTTCGAATCCCTGTACCTCGGTATGCCGTGGACCGAAATTGACTATCTGATGGGCCCAGCCACCTGCGTGCCGTTATACCAGCAGCTAAAAGCCGAATTCCCGGAAGTGCAGGCGGTGAACGCGATGTACACCCACGGTTTGCTGGCGATTATCTCCACCAAAAAGCGTTACGGCGGTTTTGCCCGCGCGGTCGGTTTGCGTGCCATGACTACGCCGCATGGCCTGGGCTACGTGAAGATGGTGATTATGGTGGATGAAGATGTTGACCCGTTCAACCTCCCGCAGGTGATGTGGGCGCTGTCATCGAAGGTCAACCCGGCAGGCGATCTGGTTCAACTGCCGAACATGTCGGTGCTTGAACTCGACCCTGGCTCCAGCCCGGCGGGCATTACCGACAAACTGATTATTGATGCGACGACGCCTGTCGCCCCGGACACCCGAGGCCACTATAGCCAGCCGGTACAGGATCTGCCTGAGACCAAAGCCTGGGCTGAAAAACTGACCGCGATGCTGGCAGCACGTCAATAAGGAGGAAAAGATGATTTGTCCACGTTGTGCCGATGAACATATTGAAGTGATGGCGACATCACCCGTGAAGGGGGTCTGGACGGTTTATCAGTGCCAGCATTGTCTCTATACCTGGCGCGATACCGAGCCGCTGCGCCGCACCAGCCGTGAACATTATCCGGAAGCGTTTCGTATGACGCAGAAGGATATTGACGAGGCACCGCAGGTGCCGACGATCCCGCCGCTGCTGTAAAAAAAGCCGGGTGGCGGCTTCGCCTTACCCGGCCTACAAAACCCGTAGGCCCGGTAAGCGCAGCGCCACCGGGCAATAAAGACCGCAGAGAACTAAACCAGACTCTTCAACCGATAAATCCACTCCAGCGCCTGACGCGGCGTCAGTGAATCCGGGTCGAGATTCTCCAGTGCTTCCATCGCAGGCGACGTCTCTTCCGCAGGCACCAGCAGCGACATCTGCGTGCCATCAATCTGCGTCGCCGCCGCATTCGGTGACAGGCTTTCCAGCTCACGCAGTTTCTGACGCGCGCGCTTAATTACCTCTTTCGGTACGCCAGCCAGCGCCGCGACGGCCAGGCCATAGCTCTTGCTCGCCGCACCGTCCTGCACCGTGTGCATGAAGGCGATGGTATCGCCGTGTTCCAGCGCATCAAGGTGGACGTTAGCCACCCCTTCCATCTTCTCCGGTAGCTGCGTCAGCTCGAAGTAATGGGTGGCGAACAGCGTCATGGCTTTGATTTTGTTCGCGAGGCTTTCAGCGCAGGCCCATGCCAGCGACAGGCCATCGTAGGTTGATGTTCCGCGTCCGACTTCGTCCATCAGCACCAGACTGTGTTCCGTCGCGTTGTGCAGAATGTTAGCCGTTTCGGTCATCTCCACCATAAAGGTTGAGCGACCGCTCGCCAGATCGTCTGCCGCCCCGACGCGGGTAAAGATACGGTCGATAGGGCCAATCTCAACGTGTTGCGCCGGGACGTAGCTGCCGATATAGGCGAGCAGCGCAATCAAAGCGGTCTGGCGCATATAGGTACTTTTACCGCCCATGTTTGGCCCGGTAATGATCAGCATTCTTCGCTGCGGCGAGAGGTTCAGCGGGTTGGCGATGAACGGCTCATTCAGTACCTGCTCGACCACCGGGTGACGGCCTTCAGTGATGCGGATACCGGGCTTGTCGGTAAAGGTCGGACAGGTATAGTTCAGCGTTTCCGCGCGTTCAGCCAGGTTCACCAGCACATCCAGCTCCGCCAGCGCGCTGGCGCTAAGCTGCAGATCGGCCAGGTGTGGCATCAGCATGTCAAACAGCTCTTCGTACAGCTGTTTTTCCAGCGCCAGCGCTTTACCTTTCGAGGTGAGCACTTTGTCTTCGTACTCTTTCAGCTCGGGAATAATGTAGCGCTCGGCGTTTTTCAACGTCTGACGACGGACGTAGTGAATTGGTGCCAGATGGCTCTGCCCGCGGCTGATCTGAATATAGTAACCGTGTACCGCGTTATACCCCACTTTCAGGGTGTCGAGCCCAAGACGCTCGCGCTCGCGGATTTCCAGTTTATCAAGATAATCCGTTGCACCGTCGGCCAGCGCACGCCATTCGTCCAGCTCCTCGTTGTAGCCAGGGGCAATGACGCCGCCGTCACGCACCAGAACCGGAGGCGCATCGATAATGGCGCGTTCCAGCAGTTCGCGAAGCTCGGTAAACTCGCCCATCGTTTCACGGAGTTTCTGAACCGGAGCGCTGTCAACGTCGCTCAACTGAGCACGCAGTTCCGGTAACTGCTGGAAAGCATGACGCATACGTGCGAGATCGCGTGGGCGTGCGGTGCGCAATGCCAGACGGGCAAGGATACGCTCGAGATCGCCCACCTGACGCAGAACGGGCTGCAGCTCGGTGTAACGATCCTGCAATGCGGCAATCGTCTGTTGACGGCAGACAAGCGTATTCGTATCGCGAATGGGCATATGCAGCCAGCGTTTCAGCATACGGCTCCCCATCGGCGTCACCGTGCTGTCGAGGACCGACGCGAGGGTATTTTCTATGCCACCCGCCAGGTTCTGCGTGATCTCCAGGTTGCGGCGCGTGGCGGCATCCATGATGATGCTGTCCTGCTGGCGCTCCATGGTGATAGAACGGATATGCGGCAGGGCGGTGCGTTGGGTGTCTTTCACGTATTGCAGCAGGCAACCTGCTGCACACAGCCCGCGCGGCGCATTTTCAACGCCAAAACCGATCAAGTCGCGGGTGCCAAACTGCAGATTCAACTGCTGGCGCGCGGTATCTATTTCGAATTCCCACAGCGGGCGACGGCGTAAACCTCGGCGACCTTCAATCAGCGCCATCTCGGCGAAATCTTCGGCATAGAGCAGCTCAGCCGGGTTGGTGCGCTGCAATTCGGCAGCCATCGTTTCACGGTCAGCGGGTTCACTCAGACGAAAACGCCCGGAGCTGATGTCCAGTGTGGCATAACCAAACCCTTTGCCGTCCTGCCACAGCGCCGCCAGCAGGTTATCCTGGCGCTCCTGAAGCAGGGCTTCATCACTAATGGTACCTGGCGTGACGATGCGCACGACTTTGCGTTCAACCGGCCCCTTCGACGTCGCCGGATCGCCAATCTGTTCGCAAATGGCGACGGATTCTCCCTGATTGACCAGTTTGGCCAGGTAGTTCTCTACCGCATGGTGCGGGATGCCTGCCATCGGGATGGGCTCACCTGCCGATGCGCCACGTTTGGTCAGCGAAATGTCGAGCAACTGCGATGCACGTTTGGCATCGTCATAAAACAGCTCGTAAAAATCGCCCATACGGTAAAACAGCAGGATTTCCGGGTGCTGTGCTTTCAGCTTCAGATACTGCTGCATCATCGGCGTATGTGCGTCGAAATTGTCGATTGTGCTCATGGAGTTATGATGTCCATTTCTTTGAAAAGAAACCGTTTTGAGCGGCTCAGTGGCCGTTAGTTCCTGCTATTGTCGCATGAAAAAAAGCGATGTCGCAGAAAAATGTCGCGGCTTTACGAGGTGCCTTCCGGCATCAACTCGATGACAATTTTGCCATGTTCCACGCCCACCCTGACCTGGGCGTTGGTAGTAAAGCCCGCCTTTTCAAGCCAGTCCCCTTTTAAGCTCAACGCCGCATGTACGCTGTAACGCTTAGGTATCTTAGTTTTTCGATCCTCGTGACGTTTTCTGAAATATCCCACTTTTAAATGGCGGTAGGGTTTGCCAGTCGCGATCTCTTGCATAGAACCTCCAGACAATACGGACAACGGTCACTCCTGATGCCTGTATAAAATACCCGTGATTTTCAGGAGGTGTAGCATTAATGCTGGAATCAGGCTTCAGAAAACGGAATGCAACAACTGAAATTCAGGGTTTAAAAGAGTATTATTGATGCATCTTATTAATCGGTAAGTCGCTATGTCCGGTAAACGCATATCACGAGAAAAAGAGACTATCGCGAAAATGATCGCGTTGTTTGAAAAGCAGTGCCCGCAGGCGTCTCGGGAAGAGGGGCATTATCAGGCGCTGAACGCGTATGCCGATAAGCGCCTGGATAAGTGTGTTTTTGGTGAAGAAAAGCCTGCCTGTAAACAGTGTCCGGTACACTGCTACCAGCCCGCAAAGCGGGAAGAGATGAAGCAGATTATGCGCTGGGCGGGGCCACGCATGTTATGGCGTCATCCTTTCCTGACCGTTCGTCATCTGATTGACGATCGTCGTCCGGTGCCGGAATTACCGGAAAAGTATCGCCCGAAAAAGTGAGCCGTTCAGCTTCGCAGTGGTCGGCAAATTACCTGCAGGGCCAGGGCGCTGCATAACGGGAAGAGGGCCAGCAGCAGCCAGGGGTATATTGCCTGAGCCGAAGGCACCAGCGCGCGATCCAGCAGACTGCCAAACAACAAATTTCCCGCCAGTACCGCCATCCCTCCGGCGGTGGCGAGAGCACCATAATGCGCCCCCAACGTTGATTCCTCGGCGAACCGCGGAATGAGATCTTTTGCCGAGGGGACCAGCAGCATTTGTCCCAGCGTCAGTAACGTGACAAATAAGACCGACGGCAGCAACCGCAACCAGCCCTCCGGCGGTTCAGTCGCTGCAAACATCGCTACGCTCGCAAAGGCCGTAGAAAGCAGCAAAAAGCCCACCGGCAGGATCCTCACCGCGCCCACGCGGCGGGCAAAGCGTGCCAGCGGCAGCTGTAAGGTAATGATCAGCACGGAGGCGAGCATAAAAAGCGGACCGAGATCTTTCTCGTTACCACCAGATCGCTGGATCTCCACCGGCAGCGCCAGATAAAGCTGGTTGTAGCTTAACAGCCATGAGCTATAGGCAATGATGAAGGCGACGAAGCGAGGCTGGCGGAAGGTTGTCCACCAGGGCTGTATTTTCAGCGTTTGCGAACGGCGGCCAGAAGCAGGAAGGCAGAAGTAGAGCACCACTAACGCAATAATAAAGACCCCTGCACCCGCCAGCGCCACCTGGCGGAAGCCAAGTCCCGTTAACAGGGCGCCAGCAACCGGGCCCAGTACCGCGCCGAGTTCCCCGCAGACTGCAAACAGTGCAAACCACTCCGCCCGGCTTCGTGTCCCTTTCGCCTCACTGTGCGTGCCCGCTTTGGCCAGCAATGCCTCAATCGAAGGGGAAAATAATGCGCCGCCGATGCCCGTCAGACATGCGCCCACAATAATCGGCGAGAGCGATTCCCCGAAGGCCAGCAGCAGATAACCTGAAACACGAACAATACAGCCGCTGAGGATAACCACTTTCGCGCCAAACCGGTCCGAGAGGGCACCGCCAACGATAAACATCCCCTGCTGGGAGAAGGTGCGCAGGCCCAGAATCAGCCCGATCAGTCCGCCGGAGAGCAGCATGTCGTCGCGCAGGAATATCGCCAGGAAAGGAACGACGGCGTAAAAGCCAATGTTGAAAACAAACTGGCTACCCAGTAAGACGGGCGGCCAGAGCGTGGCGGCTGGGCGAAGGAGCATTGTGATTTACGCGCCCCTAAACGATAAAGTGGATGTGCTTTTTGCCATGGAACGGCGAGATCTCAATTTTGGTTTTGACCCGGAAAACATCCCACAGCAACGACTCGGATAAGATGTCCTGAGGTGTCCCCGTCGCCACAATTTGCCCCTTCTGCATCACAATCAGCGAGTCGCAGAACATCGAGGCGTGGTTGAGATCGTGGATAGCGACAATGCTGGTGACCGGTAATTCGCTGATCAACTGCATCAGCTGCATCTGATGATGAATGTCCAGGTGGTTGGTCGGTTCGTCCAGCAGGATTTCCGTTGGGGTCTGGGCCAGCGCGCGGGCAATGTGCACCCGCTGGCGCTCTCCGCCGGAGAGGCTCAGCCAGCCCTGGTCGCTTTTATCCAGCATATCCACGCGTTGCAGTGCCGCCGTGACGGTCTCGTCATCGTGCGTGCTCCAGTTGGAAAAAGCGGAGTGGTGCGGAATTCGTCCAAGTTTCACCACGTCGCGCACGCGCATGTTGGCGTCGGTCATCCCGTGCTGCTCAACGAACGCTACCCGGCGGGCAAGCTGCTTTTTGGCGATGCGGGAGATGTCCTGCCCGTCCAGCGTCACGCGGCCCGCTTCCGGGCGACGCAGTCCCGCGAGGATACGCAAAAGAGACGATTTACCGCAGCCGTTTGGGCCCAGCAGGCCGACGGTTTCCCCCCGGGAGACCTTCAGCGAGACGTCATTGACGATCGCCTTTTTGCCGACCTTCCAGGTAATATTTTCAGCGCAGATACTCATCACTTATTCCTTGAACGGTAAATAATCACGGCAAAGAAGGGAACGCCCACCAGTGCGGTCACTACGCCGACGGGCAGGCTTTGCGGCGCAATCAGCATGCGTGAGGCAATGTCTGCCAGCACCATCAGGATCGCCCCGGCCAGCGCGCTGGCAATGAGCAGCGTGCGATGCAAAGGTCCGAACAGGAAACGCATGACGTGCGGAACCACCAGCCCCACAAAGCCGATGGAGCCTGCCATACTGACGATGGTCGCGGTAATCAGTGCGGTCGTGATAAATAACGCCAGGCGTACCCAGGGAACGGCGATCCCCAGCGATGCGGCAGCGTCGTCACCAAACGTAAAGGCATCCAGCGCCCGGGAATAGTAGAGGCAAACGGCTAACCCCAGCAGGACCACCACCAGTACCAGCTGGAATTCCGGCCAGCGTACGCCGCTGAAGCTGCCCAGCAGCCAGAACATGACATCTCGCGCCTGCTGTGCGCTGGCTGACGTGCTGATGGTGTAGGCGGTAATGGCATTGAACAACTGCGAAGCCGCAACGCCTGCCAGAATAGTGCGTTCATTGCCGCCGCGTGCGCCGTTCGTCAGAAAAGCGACAAATGCAAAGGCGGCGAAGGCACCCGCGAAGGCCCCAGCTGAGAGCGAAACGGCTCCCGTTCCCACACCCAGCACCACGACGGAAACCGCCCCGGTTGAGGCCCCCGCAGACACGCCGAGAACATAGGGTTCCGCCAGCGCGTTCTTCAACAGACTTTGCAGGACGGCACCGCAGATGGCTAGCCCGGCGCCACAGCAGGCAGCAACCAGCGCACGGCTCAGACGAAAGTCCCAGATAACGCTCTCATAGATGCGGTTGAGCGGAACCTCGGTGAGCCCCATTTTATTGCTGATAGCATAAAACACGTTATCCAGCGGGATGGACAGTTCACCGACGCTGACGCCAAGGGCGATGACCAGAAACAACAGTACAATGGCAAGCAGAGCAGACGTGGTCAGGAACAGGCCCTGGCGGGCCTGAAGTACAGCGGCTGTCATCAGTTCAGCCCCAGTTTTCTGAGCTGTTCACCCACCTGTTCAGCACCGTAAATTGTACGAATCGTTGGGTTCATCGCCTGGCCGTCCATCACCACGATATGGCCTTTTTTGACGGCATCAAGCTGGCTGACGGCAGGATCGTTTTTCAGGAATTTGATTTTTTCTTCCGCGTTATCCAGCGCCCAGCGGTTACGGTCCAGACTGGAGACCACAATCACATCCGGATTAGCGGCAATAATGCTTTCCCAGCCCACGGTTGGCCATTCGGTTTCAGATGTAATGGCGTTGTGCCCGCCCAGCACGTTGGCAATAAATCCGGAGGCGCTGTTTTTACCGCCGACGTAAGCATCAGCCGAAGGAGAGGAGCTTGAGAACCAGAAAACAAAGGAGAGGTCCTTTTTGTTTTTACCAAACTCCTGGCGCAGGTCAGCCTCACGTTTTTTGAAATCGGCAATGACGGCCTGGCCGCGATCTTCCACGTTAAAGATTTTGGCAAAATCCTCAATCTCCTTATAGAGATAGGTCATGTCCCACAGCTTCTGGCGGCTGCCGTACATATCTCCTGTGGCTTTTTTGGTCGCGCACATGCCCGGTGAGACGTAGCTATTCACACCGACGGTCGCCAAATCTTCACGTTTTGCGACCTTACTCTCAGGCCCAAGTAACAGAGGAAGCTGGGCAGGTACAAAATCAGGATTTTGCGCAAGGATAGATTCAAGCGTAGGGATTTCTACCGTCAGGGTTTTGATTTTTGCGTTCTGTTCAGCCAGCTGTGGCAGCACTTTGGTCGGCCAGAAGGCGCTGGCCTTCACCTTATCCTGCAGGCCGAGCAGGAGCAAAATTTCGACGGTATTCTGACCCAGGGCCACGACGCGTTCCGGCGCTTTGGTGAAGGTCTCTTTATAACCACAGTTTTCAATGGTCAGAGGATATGTGGTTGCCAGAGCAGAACTGACCGACGCAATCGCCAGGCCCAACGCGCAGATGACCTTTTTCATTAAACGCTACCCTTCATTAAAATTATTTTTTGATGCAAATGAAACTCATTATTAAGGCGGAATTTTATACAGAGGAAACGATTTTGTGTCAATGAGGGACAATTGCGCAGGGTGACAAAAGGCGGTGCCAGAATCACACCGCCAGATTGCGGACTTACAGCAGGTTCTCTTTATCAATCCCGAGGCGCTTCATGCGCGACAGCAGGGTCGTGCGTTTTAAGCCTAAACGCTGGGCTGCCCCTTTCGGGCCGGCAACCACGCCGTTCGTCTCTTTCAGCACGCGCATAATGAGCTGATATTCATCTTCTCCCTCTTTTGCGATCTCGGCTGCGGTCACGGTCGTTTCAGGCAGAGAAACCTCCGGCAGGGAGAGTTGCAGCACATTGCCACGCGTGAGCAGCACCGCACGCTCAATGACGTTTTCCAGTTCGCGGACGTTACCCGGCCACTCCATCGACGAGAGGGTGCGTAGCGTTTCGGCAGGAATACTGTCGATATTTCGCCCCATTCGGCGGGCGATCTTCGCGGTAAAGGCTTTTACCAGCAGGGGGATATCTTCCGGACGTTCGCGCAGCGGGGGCAGGCAGATCGGGAAGACGTTCAGGCGATAGTAGAGATCGCTTCTGAATTCGCGGTCGGCGACCATTTTTTTCAGGTCGCGGTTGGTGGCGGCAATCAGCCGCACGTCAGTCTGGATAAGCTTGTTGCTGCCAAGGCGCTCAAACTCCTGCTCCTGCAAGACGCGCAGCAGTTTAGGCTGCAACTCCAGCGGCATATCGCCCACTTCGTCGAGGAACAGCGAGCTTTTATCGGCCAGTTCAAAACGCCCCAGGCGCTGGCTGCTGGCCCCGGTAAATGCGCCGCGCTCGTGGCCGAAGAGGTCACTTTCCAGCAGGCCCGCAGGCATCGCCGCGCAGTTCATCTTCACCATCCGGCGGCTGTTGCGATTGCTCAGGTTGTGGATGGCTCTGGCAATCAGCTCTTTACCCGTGCCGGTTTCACCCAAAATCAGCACCGTGCTGTCGCTCTGCGCCACCATTTCCACCTGCTTGAGGACGCTGTACATCGCATCGCTGCGCCCGATGATTTCGCCAAACTCGCTGTCCACATTATTAAGCTGCTCGGTCAGGGCCAGGTTCTCGTCCACCAGCCGCTCTTTCAGGCGATGGATCTCCTGATAGGCGAGGGCGTTATCCAGCGCGATGGAGATACGCTCGGCAATCTGACGCAGCAGCTTCAGGTTGGCGGTGGTAAACACGGCTTCATCACACTGCGCCAGTTTCAGCACGCCAAGCATGGTGTTGCCGGACATCAGCGGTAGCAGGCACAGGGTCTGGATCTTATTGCCCCAGGTGTTAAACAGCATTCGCTCATACGGCGCCACCGGATCCTGTTCGCTCAGGTTAAGCAGGAGGATCTCTTTGCTTTTGAATACCCGTTCAGAAAGGGTGCCCGCTTCATCCACTTCACTTTGCTCATGCGCCGGGTTGGCTTCATCGAGATAGTGCGTGGAATAGATATTCAGCTTGCCCTTGCGATGCCCCCGCAGCGCAATACTGATAGCGTCGATTTTGAAATAGTGGTGGATCTCTTTTGAGACTTCGCTGACCAGCTCATCCATATCGAGACGTGACAGCACGGCGTTAGTGATTGCCACCAGGATGCGGAAGTTATCGCGCTCGCGGCTCAGCAGGTCGTAATCCACGTTATTGGTGACGCGACTTTGGATCTGCTCTGCCACCACGGCCACAATCTGGGTAAAGGTGTGCAGACGCTCGTACTCCGCTTCGCTCCAGGGCCGGTCGGTCGTGCGGATGAACTCGCAGCCGCCAAAGATATGGCCCTCCGCCGCCAGCGGCAGCATGCTGTAGTGGCCAAAAGGCTGATAGAGGTTGCTCCCGGCAAGCCGCGGCCACGCCATCCTGAACACCTCAAAATTGCAGTGCAAGGCTTCCGGACGGGAGAGAATGCGGCGCACCGGACCATGCGCCAGATACGTTTCATCTTCGTATTCAAACGTTTTGCCATTATCACGCGTTGAGTAGTAGCTCGCGCGTTGCGTTCCGCTATGCCAGAGCACAATTGCGGCGCTGTCTGCCAGGGCTGATTGCCTGACCAGTCGCGTCAAAGCATCGCTTAGCGCGCTGAGATCGGGCTGCTGTAAAAGTGTGCGCGTGATATCAAACAGGCCCTGCTGTCCAAGATCGCTCATCGGTGTATACGGCATTATTGCTTTCCAATTGAAACTGGCAGAAAAGAGACATTCAGTGCTGACCGCTTATGGCGCGGTTCTAGCAAATTCGGGGTAACGGTTCAGCGTGCGGCAGATCCAGTGTGCGCTTCACGCCGTAAAGCCCGGTCAGGCGCACCCCTTTGCGCTCAACCACTTCCCCAATGATGGCGGCATCTTTCCCTAATGGATGCGACCGCAGCCCGGCCAGGACAGATTCCGCCGCTGCGCGTTCAACGCCGATCACCAGCTTGCCTTCGTTCGCAAAGTTGAGGGGATCAAGCCCTAGCATCTCGCACAGCCCGCGTACGGCGGGTTTGACAGGCAGACCACGCTCGGTCAGTTCAATCCCGCACCCGCAGCTTACGGCGAACTCGTGGACGACGGCATTCACGCCGCCACGGGTGGCGTCGCGCAGGGCTTTCACACCAGGAATGGCGCGCAGCGTCTGAATAAGCGGGGTAAGCACCGCACAGTCGCTACGCAGTTCGCCGTCCAGCCCTAACCCTTCGCGCAGATTAAGAATCGTCGCGCCATGGCATCCCAGCGTGCCGCTCACCAGCAGCACGTCGCCCACGCTAAGTTGCTGTGCGCCCCAGTGGATGTCGGTGGGGATCGCGCCCATCCCGGCGGTGTTGATAAACAGTTTGTCGGCGGCGCCGCGCTGAACCACTTTGGTATCGCCGGTGACGACAGCGATCCCCGCCTCGCGCGCCGTCTGTGCCATGCTGTTGACCACCGCCGTGAGCGTCTCCATCGGCAGCCCCTCTTCAAGGATAAACCCGCAGGAGAGGTAGCGCGGAATGGCGCCGCTGACGGCAACGTCGTTGGCCGTGCCGCAGATGGCGAGCTTGCCAATATCACCGCCCGGGAAAAACAGCGGGTCAATGACGTAGCTGTCGGTGGAGAACGCCAGCCTGTCGCCCTGGGCAGTGAGTGTCGAGAGCGCGATGCGCGCCTGGTCTTCCTGCTCGGCGAGCCAGGGGTTGTTAAAAGCCTCCATAAACAGCCGGTTAATCAACTGCTGCATCGCCTGTCCACCGCTTCCGTGCGCCATTTCCACCGTGTTCATGCTTCACACTCCTGGTTGCGATATTGATACCACGCGGCGCATGCCCCTTCGGAGGAGACCATCAGCGCGCCAAACGCGGTTTGCGGGTTACAGGTGTTGCCAAATAACGGGCATTGATGAGGTTTACACTTACCGGTGAGCACGTCGCCACAGCGAGAACGGGGATCGTCGCACACCTGCTGCGGCTGCGGGCGGAAATGTGTTTCTGCATCAAACGCGCGATAGGCTGGCGTGAGGCGCACGCCGGATTCGGCAATCAGCCCCAGACCGCGCCACTCGCTGTCGCCTTCAACGCTAAACACGTCGGCAATGGCCTGCTGGGCCCGTTCATTTCCCGCATCGGGCACCACGCGGCGGTACTGGTTTTCGACCGCACTCAGGGCCGCTATTTTCTGCTCAACCAGCATGGTCACACCTTGCAGTAGATCAAGTGGCTCGAAACCAGCGACCACTAACGGACGATTGTACTGTTCAGAGATGAAACCGTAGGCGTCTGTGCCAATCACCATGCTGACGTGTCCCGGCGCCAGAAAGGCGTCGATACCGTTATCCGGCTCCTCCAGCAGGCTGCGCAGCGTGGGAATGAGCGTGATGTGCTGACAGAAAAAGAAAAAATTAGTGACGTTGCGGGCTTTGGCCTGCTGCAGCGTAATGGCCGTCGCGGGCATAGTGGTTTCAAAACCCAGCCCAAAAAAGACGACGTTGCGCTCAGGGTTATCCCTCGCCAGCGTCAGGGCATCCATTGGCGAGTAGACGATCCGCACGTCCGCACCGCGCGCTTTCGCCTGCAGCAGCGAGCCATTTTTCCCCGGCACGCGCATCGCATCGCCAAAGGTACAGAAAATGACTTCAGGCAGGCTGGCAATTTCAATACAGCTGTCGATGCGGCCCATTGGCAACACGCAGACCGGGCAGCCGGGGCCGTGGATAAACTCGATGTTATCTGGCAGTAGCTGGTCGAGGCCAAATTTGAAGATGGCGTGCGTGTGTCCGCCGCATACCTCCATGATCCGCAGCGGCCTTTCTTTCGTGTTGTTCAGCAGCGCCGCCCGTGTTTTCAGGTGCCCGATAAGCTGCAGTACCTGTTCTGGCGCGCGGTATTCATCAACGTAACGCATGTGCTACCGCTCCTCGCCGTACAGCAGGGCGCCCACGTCAGGCTCCACGTCAAACATGTTTTGCAGCGCATCCAGCGTGTCGTGGGCTTCCGCTTCGTTAATCACGCTCATTGCAAAGCCCACATGGACCAGCACCCACTGGCCGAGACGTGACGCGCCGGTTTCATCGGTACAGCCCACCAGCGTCAGATCCACATCGCGCAATATACCGCAGACCTCCACCCTGGCCTGGTTACCGTCGATTGCCTGAATTTGTCCGGGTACGCCTATGCACATCGTTCGCTCTCCAGCCAGTTTAGCCATGCGTCCATGCCGTCGCTGCGCGTGGCGGAGACCAGCACGATCGCAATCTCCGGATTCACTTCGCGGGCATACGCCAGGCATTTCTCCACGTCGAAATTCAGGTACGGCAGCAGGTCGACTTTGTTCAGCAACATCAGGGAGGCGGCGGCAAACATATGCGGGTACTTCAGCGGCTTGTCTTCCCCTTCGGTGACGGAGAGCACCGCGACTTTGTGGCGCTCGCCGAGGTCAAAGCTCGCCGGGCACACGAGGTTACCGACGTTTTCAATAAACAGGATGCCGCTCTCTTCAAGCGGCAAACGCGGTGCGGCATCGGCAATCATCTGCGCATCCAGATGGCAGCCTTTGCCCGTGTTGACCTGAATCGCCGGGGTGCCGGTTTCACGAATGCGCGCGGCATCGTTTACGGTCTGCTGATCGCCCTCGATCACCGCGCAAGAGACGCGTTTGTTCAGGCGCTTGAGTGTTTCGGTTAACAGCGTGGTTTTGCCTGAACCCGGGCTGGAGACCAGGTTCAGCACCAGCTGTTTGCGGGCGGCAAAGCGCGCGCGATTGCGGGCCGCGAGCTGGTTATTTTTGTCCAGCACGTTGATCTCGACGTCCAGCATCTGCCGCTGGCTCATACCCGGCGCATGAGTGCCCGCTTCGCCCTGGCCGTAGTGCAGGTCGCCCGCGTCGGAGCGTTGCGGCGCAAAGGTAATGCCGGTCAGAACTGCCGCAGGACGCGGGGCAGGGGAAAAGGGCGCGGAGCGAAACGCGGAGTGGGGGCGGTGTTCGTCCCCTTCTATATACAGGTTGCCTTCGGCGCAACCGCAGGTACTACACATACATTACTCCTTCTCGATTTCGAGGCGTTGGATCTGCATACCGTCATCCGCCACGATCCGCAGCCCGGTACGCTGGCACTGCGGACAGCGCTGAACCTTTGAGGAGAGCAGCGTGACGTACTGCTGACAGTGCTCGCACCAGCACTCCGCCTGCTGCTCGTCGATATGCAGCTCGCAGCCTTCCGCCAGCGTGCCGCGGCATACCAGCTCAAAACAGAAGGTCAGGGCGCTGGTCTCGACGCAGGAAAATGCCCCGATCTTCAGCCAGACGCCGGTGACGCGTTTCGCGTGGTTTTGCACTGCCTGCTGTTCGATAAGTTCAAGCGCTCGCTGGCAGAGGGTGATTTCGTGCATGACGCCTCCTCAATGAATTGCCCCGGTAATGCAATAACAGTGCCAGCCTGGATTTTGTCAGGGCGTGACGATGTCAATGCTGTCGAAATGACACGTCGACACCGCCGCGTTGACAGCAGTTTTGAAATTAAAGATCAATAAAATCAGTTGATTAAAAACTGGCACGGAATCTGCTTAACAGCCGCTATCTCCATTAACCGGATACCTTTTATGACTATTTGGGAAATCAGCGAAAAAGCGGATTACATCGCGCAGCGCCACCAGCAGCTACAGGAGCAGTGGCACCTCTACTGCAACTCTCTGGTTCAGGGGATCACCCTGTCAAAAGCGCGTCTGCATCATGCGATGAGTTGTGCGGCGCAAGGCGATATGCGCTTTGTCCTCTTCGGCCACTTCACGGTCTTTGTCACCCTGGCAGACAGCTTTAACAGCCACACCATTGAGTACTACGTCGAGAACAAAGAGGGTGAAAAACAGTGTATTGCGCAAGCGCAACTGATGGCTGACGGCATGGTCGATGGCTACGTCAGCAACCGCGATCGCCAGCAGGTGCTTGAACACTATCTGGAGAAAATCGCGCCGGTTTACAACGGGCTTTATCACGCGGTTGAACACGACTTACCGGTCGACCTGAAACAGCTGATCGCCGGAAACCCTTCCGCAAACGTTGCCTGAGAACCGAGTGTCGAAAAGTGTCGAGAAGACAGCTTTTCGTCGTCAAAAATGACCATCACCTGAGGATTGCCCGGTGAACCGTTTTGTAATTGCTGACTCGACGGTCTGTATTGGCTGTCGAACCTGTGAGGCGGCGTGTTCGGAAACCCACCGCCTGCACGGGCTGCAGTCCATGCCGCGCCTTCGCGTCATGCGTAATGAAAAAGAGTCTGCTCCGCAGCTCTGCCACCACTGTGAAGATGCCCCCTGCGCGGGTGTTTGTCCGGTGAATGCCATCACCCGCGTTGATGGCGCGGTCCAGCTGAACGAAAGCCTGTGCGTCAGCTGCAAGCTGTGCGGCATTGCCTGCCCGTTCGGCGCCATTGAATTTTCCGGCAGCCGTCCGCTGCACATTCCGGCCAATGCCAACTCCCCGAAAGCGCCGCCCGCGCCACCGGCTCCGGCACGCGTAAGTACGCTACTGGACTGGGTTCCCGGCATCCGCGCCGTGGCGGTGAAGTGTGACCTGTGCAGCTTTGATGAACAGGGACCGGCCTGCGTGCGGACCTGTCCGACCAAGGCGCTCATTCTGGTTAACATCCGCGATATCGCCCGTACCAGCAAACGCAAGCGCGAGCTGACCATTAATACCGACGTCGGCGATCTTTCGCTTCTGCAGGCGCTTAACGAGGGGGCGAAATGAACGCGATAGACATGATTAACAGCGCCGTAGCGTACTTTGCGGCCGCCGCCGTGCTGGCGCTGCTCTTCTCTTTCCATAAAATCCTGAGCGGCTGGATAGCCGGTATCGGCGGGGCGCTCGGCAGCCTGATGACGCTCGCGGCAGGCGGTGTCGTTTTGCTGGGGGGGCAATCCACAGAGGCCGTGATGCCGCTGATTCGTCACAGCGTTGAGATTACGCCGCTGAATGCCATCTGGCTGGTGACGTTCGGTCTGTGCGGGCTGTTTGTCAGCCTGTTCAATATCGACTGGCACCGCCACCAGCACACCAGAGCTAATGGTCTGCTGGTAAACCTGCTCATGGCGACGGCGGTCTGCACCGTTATCGCCAGCAATCTTGGCGCGCTGGTGGTGATGGCCGAAATTATGGCCCTGTGCGGCGTGTTCCTGACGGGCTGTAGCGCCTCCGGCAAGCTATGGTTTGCTCTCGGTCGCCTCGGCACGCTGCTGCTGGCGCTGGCCAGTTGGCTGGTGTGGCAACGCTTTGGCACGCTGGATTTCTCTGCGCTCAACGGCCATCCGCTGGGGAATGACGTCTGGCTGCTGGGCGTTGTGGGCTTTGGCCTGCTCGCCGGGATCATCCCGCTGCACGGCTGGGTGCCGCAGGCGCATGCCAATGCCTCCGCGCCCGCCGCCGCGCTGTTCTCTGTGGTGGTGATGAAAGTGGGTTTATTCGGGATTTTGGTACTCACGCTGACCAGCGGGCAACCGCCGCTGTGGTGGGGTGTCGTTCTGCTGCTGGCCGGGATGATCACCGCGTTCGTGGGTGGCCTGTACGCGCTGATGGAGCACAACATCCAGCGTTTGCTGGCGTACCACACGCTCGAAAATATCGGCATTATCCTGCTCGGTCTTGGCGCGGGCGTCACCGGTCTGGCGCTGAATCAGCCCGCGTTGATTGCCGCCGGGTTTATCGGTGGTCTGTATCACCTCGTCAACCACAGCCTGTTTAAAAGCACCCTGTTCCTCGGCGCGGGCAGCGTCTGGTTCCGCACCGGTCATCGGGATATCGAAAAGCTCGGCGGCATTGGCAAAAAGATGCCGGTGATTTCCCTGGCGATGCTGGTGGGGCTGATGGCGATGGCCGCGCTGCCGCCACTGAACGGTTTTGCCGGCGAGTGGGTGATCTACCAGTCTTTCTTCGCGCTCGGTCAGAGCGATGCGTTTATCGGCCGTTTGCTGGGGCCGCTGTTGGCGGTCGGCCTGGCGATTACCGGGGCGCTGGCGGTGATGTGTATGGCGAAAGTCTACGGCGTTACCTTCCTTGGCGCACCGCGCACGCGTGAGGCTGAAAATGCCTGCTGTGCACCGGTATTGATGGCCACCAGCGTGGTTGCGCTGGCGCTGTGCTGCATCGCGGGTGGGGTTGCCGCGCCGTGGCTGCTGCCGCTGCTCGGAAACGCTATTCCGTTGCCGCTTGAGACGGCACAAACCACCGTTTCCCAACCGATGATAGCCCTGCTGCTGATTGCCTCTCCGCTACTGCCGTTCGTGCTGATGCTGTTCTTTAAACGCGATCGACTCGCCTCCCGTGCGCGCGGCGCAGCCTGGGCCTGCGGCTACAAACACGAGCAGTCAATGGTCATCACCGCCCACGGTTTCGCCATGCCGGTAAAAGAGAACTTCGCCGCCGTGCTGAAGCTGCGCCACTGGCTCAACCCGCAGGGTTGGGTTCCGGGCTGGCAGAGTGCTGCCGCGCCCGCACTGTTCCGCCGTCTGGCGCTGATTGAGCTGTCGGTGCTGGTGGTCATTGTGATTTCACGAGGAGCCTGACATGAGTCTGTTACTGGCAATTCTTCAGGCGCTGGTGCTGTTTGCCGTTGCGCCGCTGCTCTCGGGCATCACGCGCGTGGCGCGCGCCCGGATGCACAACCGTCGCGGGCCTGGCGTGCTCCAGGAGTATCGCGATCTCTTCAAGCTGCTCTCTCGCCAGAGCGTGGCGCCCGATGCCGCAGGCTGGGTCTTTCGCCTGACGCCGTTTGTGATGGTTGGCGTGATGCTCACCATCGCCACCGCGCTGCCCGTCGTCACGGTGGGCTCACCGCTGCCTGCGCTCGGCGATCTGATCACGCTTATCTACCTCTTCGCCATCGCCCGTTTCTTCTTTGCGATTGCGGGTCTGGACACCGGGAGTCCGTTTACCGGCCTCGGTGCCAGCCGCGAGGCGATGCTGGGTGTGCTGGTTGAGCCGATCCTGCTGCTGGGGCTGTGGGTCGCCGCGCAGGTCGCAGGCTCCACCCATATCAGCTTTATCACCCATACCGTTTATCACTGGCCGGTAAGCCGCTCCATTCCGCTGGTGCTGGCACTCTGCGCCTGCGCGTTCGCCACGTTTATTGAGATGGGCAAACTGCCGTTCGATCTCGCGGAAGCCGAGCAGGAATTACAGGAGGGGCCACTCACCGAATACAGCGGCTACGGCTTTGCGGTACTGAAGTGGGGGATCAGCCTCAAGCAGCTGGTGGTGTTGCAGATGTTTGTCGGCGTCTTCTTCCCGTGGGGGCAGATGACGCACTTTTCCGCGGGCGGCCTGGTGCTGGCCGTCGTGGTTGCTGCAATCAAGCTGCTTATCGGCGTGCTGGTGATTGCGCTGTTCGAGAACAGCATGGCGCGTCTGCGTTTTGTGGCGACCTCGCGCATCACCTGGGCCGGTTTTGGCTTTGCATTTTTAGCGTTCGTCTCCTTGCTGGTGGCGTGATTAAAGAGAGTGTTTATGTCTGAAGAAAAGAAAGGTCAGCAGTATCTCGCCGCGTTGCACCAGGCTTTCCCCGGCGTGGTGCTGGAAGAGTCCTGGCAAACCAAAGACCAGATCACCGTCACCATAAAGGTGAACTACCTGCCGGAGGTGGTGGAGTTTCTTTACTACCAGCAGGGCGGCTGGCTGTCGGTGCTGTTCGGTAACGACGAGCGCCAGCTATGTGGCAATCACGCCGTGTACTACGTGATGTCGATGGAGCAGGGCGAGAAGTGCTGGCTGACCGTGCGCGTCGAAGTCGATCCGAATAAGCCGGAATATCCGTCCGTTACGCCGCGGGTGCCTGCTGCCGTCTGGGGCGAACGCGAAGTGCGCGACATGTACGGCCTGGTGCCGGTCGGCCTGCCGGACGAGCGCCGTCTGGTGCTGCCGGACGACTGGCCGGATGAACTCTATCCGCTGCGTAAAGACAGCATGGACTACCGCCAGCGCCCGGCGCCGACCACCGACAGCGAAACCTACGAGTTCATTAACGAGCTGGGCAGTAAAAAGAACAACGTGGTGCCGATTGGCCCGCTGCACGTCACCTCCGACGAACCGGGCCATTTTCGCCTGTTCGTCGACGGCGAAAACATTATCGACGCCGACTACCGCCTCTTCTACGTCCATCGCGGCATGGAAAAGCTGGCGGAAACCCGCATGGGCTACAACGAAGTGACGTTCCTTTCTGACCGTGTGTGCGGCATCTGCGGCTTTGCCCACAGCACCGCTTACACCACGTCGGTAGAGAACGGCATGGGGATCGTGGTGCCGGAACGTGCGCAGATGATCCGCGCCATTCTGCTGGAGGTGGAACGTCTGCACTCGCACCTGCTAAACCTCGGCCTGGCCTGCCACTTCGTCGGTTTTGACTCCGGGTTTATGCAGTTCTTCCGCGTGCGTGAAGCCTCGATGAAGATGGCGGAGATCCTCACCGGGGCGCGTAAAACCTACGGGCTGAACCTGATCGGCGGGATCCGCCGCGACCTGCTGAAAGATGACATGATCCAGACCCGTCAGCTGGCGCAGCAGATGCGCCGGGACGTGCAGGAGCTGGTGGATATGCTGCTCAGCACGCCAAACATCGAGCAGCGCACCGTAGGGATTGGCCGTCTTGATCCGGAAATTGCCCGCGACTTCAGCAACGTCGGCCCGATGGTGCGCGCCAGCGGCCACGCCCGCGACACCCGCGCCGATCACCCGTTCGTCGGCTACGGCCTGCTGCCCATGACCGTGCACAGCGAGCAGGGCTGCGACGTCATCTCACGTCTGAAAGTCCGCATTAACGAGGTGTTCACTGCCCTGAACATGATCGACTTTGGCCTCGATAACCTGCCGGGCGGTCCGCTGATGGTAGAGGGCTTCACCTACATCCCGAACCGCTTCGCGCTCGGCTTTGCAGAAGCGCCGCGCGGGGACGATATCCACTGGAGCATGACTGGCGACAACCAGAAGCTCTACCGCTGGCGCTGCCGTGCGGCGACCTACGCCAACTGGCCAACGCTGCGCTACATGCTGCGCGGCAATACGGTCTCCGATGCGCCGCTGATCATCGGTAGCCTCGACCCGTGCTACTCCTGCACCGACCGCATGACCGTGGTGGACGTGCGCAAGAAGAAAAGTCAGGTGGTGCCGTACAAAGAGCTTGAGCGCTACAGCATCGAGCGTAAGAACTCGCCGCTGAAATAAGGACTCGTCATGTTTACCTTTATCAAAAAAGTGATCAAAACCGGCACGCAGACCAGCCGTTATCCGCTGGAGCCGATGCCGGTCGATAAAAACTTTCGCGGCAAGCCGGAGCACAACCCGCAGCAGTGCATCGGCTGCGCGGCCTGCGTCAATGCCTGCCCGTCGAATGCCCTGACGGTGGAAACGGATCTCAAAACCGGCGAACTGGCCTGGCAGTTTAACCTCGGACGCTGCATTTTCTGCGGCCGCTGCGAGGAAGTTTGCCCGACGGTCGCCATTCGCCTGTCGCAGGAGTACGAGCTGGCAGTGTGGAAGAAAGCCGATTTCCTCCAGCAGTCGCGTTTCGCGCTGTGTCACTGCCGCGTCTGCAAGCGTCCGTTCGCCGTGCAAAAAGAGATCGACTACGCCATCGCGCTGCTGCAGCACAACGGTGACGTCCGGGCGGAGCATCACCGTGAAAGTTTTGAAACCTGCCCGGAGTGTAAGCGTCAGAAATGCCTGCTGCCGTCCGACCGGATTGATATCACCCGCCATATGAGAGAGGTCAGCTGATGGAACACTTACTCGGCCCGCGCGACGACAATGGCATACCGGTGCCAATGACGGTGGAGGAATCCATTGCCAGCATGAAGGCGTCGCTGCTGAAAAAAATCAAACGTTCGGCCTACGTCTACCGCGTGGACTGCGGCGGCTGTAACGGCTGCGAGATCGAGATCTTCGCTACGCTGTCGCCGCTGTTTGACGCTGAACGCTTCGGTATCAAAGTGGTGCCGTCTCCGCGCCATGCGGATATTCTGCTGTTTACCGGGGCGGTCACCCGTGCCATGCGTTCGCCCGCGCTACGTGCCTGGCAGTCTGCGCCAGACCCGAAAATCTGCATCTCCTACGGTGCCTGCGGCAACAGCGGCGGCATCTTCCACGATCTCTACTGCGTCTGGGGCGGCACCGACAAAATCGTACCGGTGGATGTTTACATTCCGGGCTGCCCGCCGACGCCTGCCGCCACGCTGTACGGCTTTGCGATGGCGCTTGGCCTGCTGGAGCAGAAAATCCACGCCCGTGAACCGGGCGAGCTCGACAACCAGCCCGCGATGCTCCTCCATCCGGATATGGTGCAGCCGCTGCGGGTGAAGGTCGACCGCACGGCGCGCAGGCTGGCGGGCTACCGTTATGGTCGTCAGATTGCCGACGATTATCTGCGTTTGCTGAGTCAGGGCGAGCAGCAGGTAGCCCGCTGGCTGGAGGCGGAAAACGATCCGCGTCTGAATGAGATTGTGGCGAACCTGAACAGCATTGTGGACGAGGCGCGTATCCGATGAGTGAAACGGTGGTGTTCAGTCAACTGAGCCGTAAGTTTATTGATGAGAACGATGCCACGCCGGATGCGGCGCAGCAGGTGGTCTATTACAGCCTGGCGATTGGGCATCACCTCGGGGTGATTGACTGTCTGGAGGCCGCGCTGAGCTGCCCCTGGCCTGAGTACCTGGCGTGGATCGCCACGCTGGAGGAGGGCAGCACGGCACGGCGTAAAATGGAAGGCGTGCCAAAGTACGGTGAGATCGTCATCGATGCCAACCACATTGCGATACTCGCCAACGCCTTTGATGCGGCGCTGAGCAGGCAATCCGCCGAACAGCAGGCGTGGAGCAAAACGTTGCTCGGCATGCTGCATGATATTCATCAGGAGAGTGCCATCTACCTGATGGTGAGGAGATTACGTGACTGACGTTTTACTGTGTGTCGGCAACAGCATGATGGGCGACGACGGCGCGGGCCCGCTGCTGGCAGAGATGTGCGCCGCGAACCCTCAGGGCAACTGGGTGGTGATTGACGGCGGTAGCGCGCCAGAAAATGACGTGGTCGCCATCCGCGAGCTGCGCCCGGAGAGGCTGCTGATTGTCGATGCTACCGATATGGGGCTCAACCCCGGAGAGATCCGACTCATTGACCCGGACGACATTGCCGGGATGTTTATGATGACGACCCACAATATGCCGCTGAATTACCTCGTGGATCAGATCAAGGACGACGTGGGCGAGGTGCTGTTCCTGGGGATTCAGCCGGACATTGTTGGGTTTTATTACCCGATGACGCCGCCGGTAAAAGAGGCGGTGGAAGTGGTTTATTCACGGCTTGAAGGGTGGGTTGGAGACGGGGGGTTTTCTCCGCTCTGAGCAGTGCCGGGGGGCGGCTTCGCCTTACCCGGCCTACCAAACCCGTTCCCTCTCCCTGTGGAAGAGGGCCGGGGTGAGGGCAACAGGCTACTCGAGATCGCCCCCGTTACTCGCAATCACCTTCTTATACCACCAGAACGATTTCTTGCGCTTTCGGTCCAGCGTGCCGTTCCCCGCATCGTCGCGGTCAACGTACACGAACCCGTAGCGTTTGCTCATTTCGCCGGTAGACGCTGAAACCAGGTCGATACAACCCCAGGTGGTGTAGCCCATCAGCGGCACGCCGTCCTCAATCGCATCACCCATCGCGCGGATATGCTCGCGCAGATAGCTGATGCGGTAGTCGTCGTTAATCTCGCCGTTTTCATCAATGACATCTTTCGCACCCAGGCCGTTTTCCACCAGGAACAGCGGCTTTTGGTAGCGGTCGTACATCATGTTCATGGTGATGCGCAGGCCAAGCGGGTCAATGCCCCAGCCCCATTCGCTCACCTGAATGTGCGGGTTACGCAGGGACTTCACGATGTTTGCCGCGCTGGTGTTGCCCGCGTTCATATCCGCCGACGCGCAGCGCGAGGCGTAATAGCTGAACGAGACAAAATCGACGGTGTTTTTCAGCAGCTCGTCATCGCCAGGGTCTTTGACAATGACCACGCCTTTCTCACGGAACACGCGAGCGGAGTAGGCCGGATAGCGGCCGCGTGCCTGCACGTCGATAAAGAACAGGTTCTCGCGGTCTTTCTCCAGCGCCATCCACACGTCTTCCGGTTTGCAGGAGTACGGATAGAAGTTACCGCCCGCCAGCATGCAGCCCACCTGATTTTCCGGGTTCACCTCGTGAGCGATTTTGGTTGCCAGCGCGCTCGCCACCAGCTCGTGGTGCGCGGCCTGATATTTTACCTGATCTTCGTTTTCACCTTCCTCAAACACCAGCCCGGCACCGGAGAACGGGCTGTGCAGCATGATGTTGATTTCGTTGAAAGTCAGCCAGTATTTTACCAGCCCGTTAAATGCCTCAAAGCAGGTGCGGGCGTAGCGGGCGAAGAAGTCGACCATCTTGCGGTTGCGCCAGGAGCCGTATTCCGTCACCAGGTGCATCGGCACGTCGAAGTGGCAGAGCGTCACCAGCGGCTCGATGTTGTACTTTTTGCACTCCTCAAATACCGCGCGGTAAAAGGCTATGCCCTCTTTGTTCGGCAGCGGTTCGTCACCGTTCGGGTTGAGGCGGCTCCAGGCAATCGAGGTGCGGAATACCGTAAAGCCCATCTCCGCCATCAGGGCAATGTCTTCTTTATAGCGATGGTAAAAATCAATCGCCTCGTGGCTCGGGTAAAACTCGTCGTCACGCAGCGAAAAACGCTTTTCCTTGCCGAGCTTCACCGCCAGACGATTGGCGCCGTGGGGGATCATATCGACCGTCGTCAGTCCTTTGCCGCCTTCACGGTAAGCACCTTCACTCTGGTTAGCGGCAAGCGCGCCGCCCCATAAAAATCCTTGTGGAAAAACAGACATTCTTACCTCGCTTTCAATTTATGCTTTTGCTGCGTTGTTCTGTACCGCCGCGGTCTGCAGAGCGCGCGCTTTTTCGGCCTCGTCTTCGACCGGGATATCCTCAAACCCTAACAGCAGGGTCAGAACAAACGACAGCACAACTGCCAGCGCCATCACGCCGAATACCCAGACGATGGTCATCGGGTTGGCCGGGTCGAAGAATTGCACGCTGGTAAACAGCCCCGGCGCCGCCATGGAGTGGCTGGCAAGACCCGCGATGCCGGCCACCGCGCCGCAGATAAAGCCGCTGATCAGGCTCGCAATCAGCGGACGCTTGAGACGTACCGCCACACCGTACAGTGCCGGTTCAGAGATCCCCGCCATGATGGCAGAAGCCGCCGCAGCCAGCGCCGTCTGGCGCAGTTCCGGGTTTTTGGTTTTCCATGCCACCGCTAAAGACGAACCGCCGAGCGACAGGTTGGCGCCGATTTCTGACGGCATGACCATCCCTTCTTTACCCGTTTCGGCAATGGTCTGAATGATGGTTGGCGTAAAGACGCGGTGCATCCCCGTCATGACCAGCAGCGGCCAGAGTGCGCCCATGATGGCGACGGAGAGCCAGCCCAGATAGCCGTGAATGGTGTAAACCAGTGCGGAGATAGCGCTCCCGATCCAGATCCCGAGCGGCCCAATCAGCACGATGGCGAGCGGGGCGGCAATCAGGACGATCAGCATCGGCTTGAGGAAGTTTTTCGTCACCGCCGGGGTAATGCGATCGACCCAGCGTTCGATGTAAGACAGGCACCAGGTCATCACCAGCGCGGGGATAACGGTGTAGGTGTATTTCACCGCCGTCACCGGGATAAAGGCGAACTCAACATGCTCGCCCTGCGCGGCTTTCGCCATCAGCTCGATAAAGCTCGGGTGCACCAGCACGCCCGCAATGGCGATCGCCAGCGACATATTGGTTTTGAATTTCACTGCCGCCGAGGCGGCCACCATCAGCGGCAGGAAGAAGAATGCCCCGTCGCCAATCACCGTCAGAATGGTAAGCGTTGGCGCACCCTTTGGCAGCACGCCGGTCATCTCAAGGATCATCGCCAGCAGCTTGACCATCGAACCGCCGATGATCGCGGGGATCAGCGGCGACATGGTGCCGATCAGCGCGTCGAGGATCCCGGCGCCAATGCGGCGTAACGTCAGCTTCTGCGGGCCTTCCGGCACCGCGGGCTGCAGGTCAACGGGCAGCAGGCTTACCACTTCGCGGTAGGCCTGAGAAACCGTGTTGCCAATGATCACCTGGCACTGGTTGTCGTTACGCACTACGCCAAGCACGCCGCTGATGCTTTTCAGGCGCGCGGCGTCGGTGAGGGTTTCGTCTTTCAGAACGAAACGCAGTCGCGTCATGCAGTGGGTGACGGCGACGATGTTCTCTTTGCCGCCCAGCGCGCTGATAACGTCGTTCGCCAGCGCAGCGTAATTTTTGGCCATCGGATGTGATCCTGTTATCGTTGTGTGAAATGTAGGAAACCGGTTCCACATAATCATCATGAGTTTCTTTGAGTGAAACAAGATCGCTTTTTGGTCATTTTTTCAATTCGTGATGATGATCACTGGTCGGTAGCGAAAGCGTGATTTCGCCGCTGCGACAATTTTTCTGCAGTGCAGTACACTGCGCTTCATCAGATTCAGATGGAATAACAACATGACCACGATGCTTGAAGTGGCGAAGCGGGCAGGCGTTTCGAAAGCGACGGTATCCCGCGTGCTGTCGGGAAATGGCTATGTCAGCCAGGAGACCAAAGACCGGGTTTTTCAGGCCATTGAAGAGAGCGGTTATCGCCCGAATTTACTGGCGCGAAACCTGGCGACCAAACGTACCCAGACCCTGGGGCTGGTGGTGACGAACACCCTTTATCACGGCGTCTACTTTAGCGAACTGCTGTTTCATGCCGCACGAATGACGGAAGAGAAAGGGCGGCAGCTGATCCTCGCGGACGGCAAGCACAGCGCGGATGAAGAGCGCGAGGCGATCCAGTATCTGCTCGATATGCGCTGCGACGCGGTGATCATCTACCCGCGCTTTTTGAACGTGGATGAACTGGATGCGATCGTCGAGAAGTGTGAGCAGCCGATTATGGTGCTCAACCGCCGCCTGCGGAAAAACAGCAGCCACAGCGTCTGGTCCGATCATAAAGCTTCCTGTCAGGACGCGGTGTCGCAGCTGATTGCAAAAGGGCACCGGGAGATTGCGTTTATCACCGGTTCGCTGGATTCCCCGACCGGCGTTGAGCGACTGTCCGGTTACAAAGATGCGCTGACGCAGCACGGTATTGCCCTGCGCGACGAGCTTATCGCCGAAGGGAAGTGGAACCCGGCCAGCGGCGCGGCGGCGGTATCCGAACTGCTCGCACGCGGCGAACGCTTTACGGCGCTGGTGGCGAGCAATGACGACATGGCGATTGGCGCCATTAAACAGCTGCACGAGAGCGGCGTTGCCACGCCGGACGCGGTGTCAGTCATCGGCTTCGACGACGTGGCGATAGCGCCGTACATTGTGCCTTCGCTCTCCAGCGTGCGTATTCCGGTCACGGAGATGATCCAGGAAACCATCAGTCGTCTGATTTTCATGCTCGACGGCGGTAAATTCAAATATCAGCAAACGTTCTCCGGCGAGCTTATCCTGCGCGACTCCGTGACTGACGGCCCCCACTGCTGATGTCGACAGCTGTCATCGTCATAAGTGACGATGACAGCGCGACTGTGATTTTTAAAGTCGTTTAAAATCAATTGTTTAATAATTGGCACGGTTTATGAATAGCTCCGCGCATAACTGTAATGCTGGAGAAGCAGATGAACCGTTTTATTATGGCCGATGCCAGTAAGTGCATTGGTTGCCGTACCTGTGAAGTGGCGTGCGTGGTTTCCCATCAGGCGGAGCAGGATTGCGCATCACTTACCCCCGACACGTTTTTGCCACGCATCCACGTCATTAAAGGCGTGAATATTTCCACCGCCGCTATTTGTCGCCAGTGCGAAGACGCACCGTGCGCGAACGTCTGCCCGAACGGGGCGATTAAACGCGAGAAGGGCTTTGTGCATGTGATGCAGGAGCGCTGCATTGGCTGTAAAACCTGCGTGGTCGCCTGCCCGTATGGCGCGATGGAAGTGGTTGTCCGTCCGGTAGTACGCAACAGCGGTATGGGCCTGAGCGTGCGGGCGGAGAAAGCCGAGGCCAACAAATGCGACCTTTGCTACCACCGTGAAGCTGGCCCGGCCTGTATGGAAGCCTGCCCGACCCACGCGCTGGTCTGCGTGGATCGCGACAAGCTCGAGCAGATGAGCGCAGAAAAACGCCGTCGCGCAGCGTTTGACACCTCGTCATCGCTGCTGTTTTAAGTCGCAATGCGCGTTAACGGCGTACAGCTTCGGGTGCGTGGCAAAGTGCAGGGCGTAGGGTTTCGTCCCTTTGTCTGGCAGCTGGCGCACCAGATGATGCTGACGGGCGACGTCTGTAACGACGGAGAGGGTGTCCTGGTGCGTCTCGCGGGTAATGGGGGGGACTTTACCGCGAGGCTGCGCCAGGACTGCCCACCGCTGGCGCGGATTGACGACGTAGACACGCAGCCCTTTAGCTGGTCCGCTCTGCCGACGGATTTTACCATCCGCCAGAGCGAGAGCGGGGCGATGGACACGCAAATCGTGCCGGATGCCGCCACCTGTCCGGCGTGCCTGGCGGAGATGCGCGATCCCCGCGAGCGCCGTTATCGTTACCCGTTTATCAACTGTACCCATTGCGGCCCGCGCTTCACCATCATCCGCGCCATGCCCTACGATCGCCCGGCCACGTCAATGGCCGACTTCCCGCTGTGCGCACCGTGTGAAGCCGAGTATCGCAACCCGGCCGATCGGCGTTTTCACGCTCAGCCGGTGGCCTGCCCGGACTGCGGGCCAGCGCTGATGTGGCGAGCCGGGGACAGCGTTGCCACGCGCGAACCGGCATTACGCGCCGCAGTGGAGAAGCTAAAAAGCGGCGGTATTGTCGCCATCAAGGGGCTGGGAGGCTTTCACCTTGCCTGCGACGCGCTTAACCCGCAGGCGGTGGCGACGCTACGGGCACGCAAACAGCGCCCGACGAAGCCGCTGGCGGTGATGATCCCCGATGCGGATGACCTGCCGGAGGCGATGCAGACCCTGCTACGCTCTCCTGCTGCGCCCATTGTGTTGACGCCCAAAGCCTCGCTTCCCGCGCTGCCTGAGGCCATTGCGCCGGGGCTAGATTGTGTCGGCGTGATGCTGCCTGCGAATCCGATTCAGCATTTACTGATGATGGACTGCCAGCGTCCGCTGGTGATGACCTCCGGTAACCTCAGCGGCCACCCGCCTGCGATGACGAATCAGGAAGCGCTGGATGCGCTCCGCGACATGGCTGACGGCTTCCTGCTGCACAACCGCGATATTCTGCAACGGATGGATGATTCGGTGGTGGATCGGGATGGCGCGATGCTGCGTCGCGCGCGCGGTTTTGTGCCGGATGCCATCACGTTACCCGCCGGGTTTGACGATATCCCTGCCATATTGTCAACCGGGGCAGAGATGAAAAATACCTTCTGCCTGGTGCGCGGAAATCAGGCTGTGTTGAGCCCGCATTTTGGCGATCTCAGTGACGAGGGGGTCGACGCACAGTGGCGTTCGGCGCTGGCAATGATGCAACAGGTTTATGCCTTTAAGCCCGCGCGTGTCGTGTGCGATGCCCATCCGGCGTATCACGCCCGTCAGTGGGCGCTGGAGCAGGCGCTGCCCGTTGAAACCGTGCTGCATCATCATGCCCATGCGGCGGCGTGTCTGGCTGAAAATGGCTGGCCGCTCGGCGGTGGGGACGTTATCGCCCTGACGCTGGACGGGATCGGCATGGGCGAGAACGGCGCGCTGTGGGGCGGAGAGTGCCTGCGGGTGAACTATGTCGACTGCGAACATTTGGGTGGCCTGCCTGCCGTTGCGCTGCCGGGGGGCGATCTGGCAGCGAAACAGCCGTGGCGCAATTTGCTCGCCCACTGCCTGGCCTTTGTGCCTGACTGGCAGCAGTTCCCGGAAACGCGGGCAGTGCAGGGCCAGAACTGGCCGCTACTGGCGACGGCGATCCAGCGTGGCATCAACGCGCCGCGGGCCTCGTCCTGTGGACGCCTGTTTGATGCGGTTGCCTGTGCGCTGGGCATCGATACGCAGCGCTACGAAGGCGAAGCGGCCTGCAGGCTGGAGGCGCTGGCGGCACGGTGCAACGGTGTGAAACACCCGGTTACGCTGTCGGTGGACGACCTTGCACTTTTCTGGCAACAGTGGCTTGCCTGGCAGGCGGAGCCCTGCGAGCGCGCGTGGGCGTTTCACGATGCGCTGGCCAGAGGGCTGTCGGAGCATGCCGCATCCCATGCCCGACGCTTATCGCTTTCAACAATCTGCCTCAGTGGCGGTGTGTTACATAACCGCCTGCTGCGCGCGCGCCTGCGGCATTATCTTTCTGACTTTACGCTTCTTTTTCCTTCGCGCCTGCCTGCAGGTGACGGAGCGATCTCCTTCGGGCAGGCGGTGGTCGCCGCTGCCCGGTCATGTTCACAAAGGATTTAAAATGTTACGACTGTTACGCAATGAACCTCGCGCCGCGCTTCTGCTGCTGGCACTGGTAATGGCAAACCTGCTGGCCTGGGGCTGGGCATGGCACACCTTCAGCGGCAGTACGGCGCTGATGGCGGCAAGCCTGCTGGCCTGGTGTTACGGGCTGCGTCATGCGGTGGATGCCGACCACATTGCTGCCATTGATACCGTGACGCGTAAGATGATGCAGCAGGGCAAACGCCCGTCCGGCGTGGGGGCGTGGTTCTCGCTGGGGCACTCCACTATCGTGGTGCTGGCTTCCATCGCTATCGCCGCCACCGCCACGGCGTTTCAGAAAAATATGGCATGGTTCCACGAGACCGGGAGCCTGATTGGCACCGCCGTTTCCGCCACCTTCCTGCTGGCGATGGCGCTGGTGAATATGGTGATTTTGCGCGGCGTATGGTGCAGTTTCCAGGCGCTGAAAAAGGGGCATGCGGCCCGCAGCGACGTGGAGCTTCCCGCCCAGGGTGGGGTGATGAGCTGGCTGTTTGGCAAAACCTTCCGCCTCGTCAATAAAAGCTGGCAGATGTACCTGGTGGGCTTCCTGTTTGGTCTCGGGTTTGATACCGCCACTGAAATTGGCGTGCTGGGGATTTCTGCCGCCAGCGCCTCCAGCGGGATGTCGGTGTGGTCAATCATGATCTTCCCGGCGCTCTTCGCCAGCGGTATGGCGCTGGTGGATACCCTCGACAATTTGCTGATGGTCGGTGCCTACGGCTGGGCGTTTAACAAACCGCAGCGCAAGCTCTACTACAACATGACCATTACCGGTACCTCCGTGGTGGTGGCGCTGTTCATTGGTGGGCTGGAAGCGCTGGGTCTGCTGATGGATAAATTTGCCCTTAGCGGCGGCGTCTGGGATGTGGTGGGCGCGGTGAACGATAACCTCGGCAACGCCGGATTTGTGGTGGTCGGGCTGTTTGTCGCCTGCTGGCTGATCTCCATGGCCAACTACCGCTGGCGAGGCTACGATGCGCTGGTGGTGCGCTCCTGAATTTTTGCCTCAACTCTCTTTTTGTTGTTTTGTAGGCCGGGTAAGCGCAGCGCCACCCGGCAATACGACGGTTAAGCAGGTAGCGATTTCAGCAGCGCGAACGCCTCCTTCATTCTCTCTTCGCTCACCACAAAGGCGCGCAGTTGGTCATCTGCGTCGATGCCGCGCGCCACCATCCCCTGTGATTCAATGGCGATTTGCCAGCTCAGATCCTGTCGCTGCGTTTCTCCCGCAAGGTGCAGCGGCAGGTCCTGCGTTTTCACCTTCACCAGCATCGGCGGAAGCTTTAGCGGCGCGCTGACGCCGATCAGGTTTTTCGCCAGGATCATGGCGCTCAACTGGATCGGTTGCAGGAACGGCAGCACCCGGCCGTTAATTTCCGCGCAGTCGCCCAGGGCATAAATGTCCGGCTGTGAGGTTTGCAGGTAGCTGTCGACCTTTACGCCGCGGTCTGTTTCGGCGCCTGCGCGATGTGCCAGCGCGGTTTCCGGGCGCAGACCCGTCGCGGCAACCACCGCATCCACCTCAACGCTGCGGTTGCGGTCGAGCGCCCCACGAATGCCGCCTGCGGTTTTGCTCAGACTCTGTAACTGCGATTTGAGCAGCAGATGGACGCCCATGTCGGTCAGTCGATGCTGTAAGCGGCTGCTTACTTCTGCGGGCATCAGCGCCGACAGAATGCTCGCCGCGTGGTCAACCAGGGTAACGGTTTTTCCCGCGCGGCAGAAATCCATCGCCAGCTCGGTACCAATCAGCCCACCGCCGACGATCATCACGCGTTGCGCATCGCGAAGCCCCGTTTCGCTTGCCTGATACTCCTGCTGGCTGTTTAGGGTGATCATCAGCTCTCGCCCTTCAACGGGTGGCACAAAGGCAGAGGCCCCCGTGGCCAGCACCAGCTTGTCGTACTGCCAGATTTTGTCTTTCGCCTTCACGACGTGCGCGGCGGCGTCGATATCGGTAACCCAGGTGTAGGGAAACAGGCGCAGGTTAAACTGTTCCGCGAACTCCCCCGCCGTCTGGCGGGTGAGGTCTTCGGCGCGCTGATTCTGGCTGATGACATGGCTTAAATCAGGCTTGTTGTACTCATCCATGCTGTCGGCGGCGATCACCGTCACCGGCACGTTAGCGTCCTGTTTGCGGATATTTTTCACCAGCTGGCGGGCGGCGAAGCCCGAACCGATGATGACGATTCCGTGATTCATTTTGCCTCCGTACCCAGTTCGTCAAAGACGTCTTTACCGAGGGAACATTCCGGGCAGAGGAAGGTATCCGGCACGTCGCACCACGGTGTGCCCGGGGCAACGTCCTGAAGGGGTTCGCCCCGTTCCGGGTCATATATCCACTGGCAAACGCTGCACTGCATGCGTGGGCCGAGGTGTGCAGCAGCGGCAGCTGCACAGGCACAGGCTTCCTGCTGTTCGGTAGGTTTTGCAGACGCCTCAGGAAGCGGTGCGAGCGCCCACTGACGGGCAATGTCGCGGCCATGCTGACGGCAAATTTCCAGCGCGTCGATATCCGGGCGCCATTTCGCTTTCAGACTCAGGGACATCTCAAAACCTGCATCCTGCAGACGGGTAGAGAGGCGATCTACCGCGCCGCCGCTCCAGCCGTGAGAGCCAAACGCGCTGGCGCGTTTGTTGCGAAAACGCAGGCCGGTCATCTCTTCCACCAGGCCAGCAATTTTCGGCATCATCACGTTGTTCATCGTGGAGGTGCCCACCAGCACGCCTTTTGAGCGGAAGACATTGGTGAGGATCTCGTTTTTATCGCTGCGCGCCACGTTGAAGATTTTCACCGCCACGTTCGGATCCACTTCGTTGATGCCCTGGGCTATGGCGTCCGCCATCATGCGGGTGTTATTGGACATGGTGTCGTAGAAAATCGTGATGCGGTCTTCCTGATAATCCGCCGCCCATTTCAGGTACAGCTCAACGATCTGGGTGGGGTTTTCACGCCACACCACGCCGTGGGAGGTGGCAATCATGTCCACCGGCAGGTTAAAGCCGAGGATCTCGGTGATTTTTGGCGTCACCAGACGGCTGAACGGGGTCAGAATGTTGGCGTAGTAGCGCTGGCACTGCTCAAACAGTTCGGTCTGATCCACTTCATCATTGAACAGGCGTTCGTCACAGTAGTGCTGGCCAAAGGCGTCGTTGCTGAACAATACCGCGTCGCCGGTCATGTAGGTCATCATGCTGTCCGGCCAGTGCAGCATCGGGGTTTCAACGAAGATCAGCTGTTTGCCGTTGCCGATATCCAGCGAGTCGCCGGTTTTCACGGTGTGGAAATTCCATTCCGGATGATGGTGATGACCGTTGATCGAGTCGATGGCGTTGGTGGTGCAGTAGATCGGTGTATTCGGAATGTACGACATCAGCTCGGTCAACGCACCGGCGTGATCCTCTTCAGCGTGGTTGATGATGATGTAGTCGATTGCGTCGAGATCGATTTCGCTGCGCAGGTTCTGCACGAACTCGCGGCTGAATTTATGATCGACGGTATCGATCAGTACGTTTTTGCCTTCACGGATAAGATAGCTGTTGTAGCTGCTGCCGCGCAGCGTTTTGTATTCCGTCCCGTGGAAATCACGCACCTCCCAGTCACGTTGACCCACCCAATGAATGTTATTTTTAACCAGAATAGACATAGCAACCTCAACGTAATACAGCGTTTTTGAATAAGATGATTTGCCTATATCACATTGCGTGCCAACTTTTATTTTATTGATTTTAATGGATTATTATTTATATACCTCGTGATGAGTAGTCATTATGACTATCCTGATGACGGTCAATATGACACTATTTATTGTCAAAATGACAGCGAGGCAGCCATGAGTTTTTCCGTAGATGTGCTGGCGAAGATCGCCATTGAACTGCAAACCGGTATCGGTCATCAGGACCGTTTTCAGCGGCTTATCTCCACGCTGCGTCACGTGCTGGCGTGCGATGCCTCGGCGCTGTTGCGCTACGAGGGGAGACAATTTATTCCGCTGGCTATCGACGGGCTCGCGAAAGATGTTCTCGGGCGGCGGTTTACTCTTGAAGGGCATCCGCGGCTGGAAACCATTGCCCGTGCGGGTGACGTGGTACGTTTCCCGGCGGACAGCGACTTGCCGGATCCCTACGACGGTCTGATCCCGGGGCAGGAGAGCCTGAAGGTGCACGCCTGTATCGGTCTGCCGCTGTTTGCCGGACAACACCTGATTGGCGCATTAACCCTCGACGGTATGTCGCCGGACCAGTTCGACACCTTCAGTGATGAAGAGTTAAGGCTGATTGCCGCGCTGGCCTCCGGGGCGCTCAATAACGCGTTGCTGATAGAACAGCTGGAAAGCCAGAATATTCTTCCCGGCAGCCCGTCGGCGTTTGAGCCGGTGGCGCACACGGAGATGATCGGCCTGTCGCCGGGCATAGCGCAGCTTAAAAAAGAGATTGAGATTGTCGCCGCGTCCGACCTGAACGTGCTGATCTTCGGTGAAACCGGCACCGGTAAAGAGCTGGTGGCGAAGTCAATTCATGAAGCCTCACCACGCGCGGCCAACCCGCTCGTATACCTTAACTGTGCCGCATTGCCGGAGAGCGTGGCGGAAAGCGAGCTGTTTGGTCACGTCAAAGGGGCATTTACCGGGGCCATCAGTAACCGCAGCGGTAAGTTTGAGATGGCCGATAACGGGACGCTGTTTCTCGATGAGATTGGAGAGCTTTCGCTTTCGCTCCAGGCCAAACTGCTGCGCGTATTGCAGTACGGTGACATCCAGCGCGTGGGGGATGACCGCAGCTTACGGGTGGACGTGCGCGTGCTGGCGGCGACCAACCGCGACCTGCGAGAAGCGGTGCTGGCCGGGCATTTCCGCGCGGATCTTTTCCACCGTCTGAGCGTGTTCCCGCTTACCGTGCCGCCGCTGCGCGAGCGCGGAGAAGATGTGGTTCTGCTGGCGGGCTATTTCTGCGAGCAATGCCGTCTCAGAATGGGGCTTTCCCGCGTGGTACTCAGCCCGGGGGCAAGGGCGCATCTGTTGAGCTACGGCTGGCCGGGCAACGTGCGGGAGCTCGAGCATGCGATTCACCGTGCGGTGGTGCTGGCGCGTGCGACGCGTGCGGGTGATGAGGTTGTGATCCACGCGCGTCATTTTGCGTTGCACGATGACGCCGTGCAGGCGGTGGCTCAGCGTGTGCCGGAGAATGCAAATGAAAACCTGCGCGAGGCGACGCAAGCGTTCCAGCGTCAGATGATTACCCGCGCGCTGGAGCAGAACAACCGCAGCTGGGCGGCGTGCGCGCGGGCGCTGGAGATGGACGTCGCCAACCTGCACCGGCTGGCGAAGCGTCTTGGGCTGAAGGGTTAAATAATCCCCGCCTGGTAGAAATCCTGCAGGTTGATGGCACCGCAGAGCTTGCCGGCGTCATCCACCACCGGTGCGGCGGTGATTTTGCGCTTCATCAGCACCTCTTTGGCCTCAATGGCGCGGCTGTCGGCATTCAGCGTCAGCCCGCCTTTGGTCATCGCGTCAGACACTTTCGTTTCCAGTTTGCCACCCCCCACCAGCCAGCGCCGCAGGTCGCCGTCAGTGAATACGCCCTGGACGCTACCGTTGTCGTCACACACCGCGACCAGCCCCAGCCCGGTGCGGCTCAGTTCCAGCATCGCGTCCATCACGCTGGTATCGAGCTTGACCTGGGGAATGGCATCGTCAGTGCGCATCAGATGATGAACCTTATTGAGCAGCCGCGCGCCGAGCGCGCCCGCCGGATGCGAACGGGCAAAATCTTCTTCGTTAAATCCGCGCGCCTGCATCACCGCCATCGCCAGCGCGTCACCCATCATGAGGGTGTTGACGGTGCTGGAGGTCGGGGCAAGGTGCATCGGGCAGGCTTCACGCTCAACGGAAATATCCAGCGTCGCTTTAGCGGCCAGCGCCAGCGGCGAGCGGGATTTGCCGGTCATCGCCAGCAGAGCGACCGATTTCTCCTGCAGGCGCGGAATAATAAGATCCAGCTCTTTGGCCGAACCGGAGTAGGAGATAAACAGCATCACATCGCGGCTTTCAATCATCCCCAGATCGCCATGCAGCGCCTCGGCGGGATGCACGAAGAAGGCCGGGGTGCCGGTGCTCGCCAGCGTCGCGGCAATTTTTTTGCCGATATGGCCGGATTTACCGATGCCCGCCACGATCACTTTGCCTTCGCAGTGGATAATCGTGTTGGCGGCGCGGACAAAATCCTCGCCCAGACGTTCTGGCAGGCGGCTGGCTTCCTGCAGCTCCAGCATCAGCGTCTGGCGGCCCGTTTCTAACAGAAAATCACTCATCTCTCTCTCCGGTTACGATCACGTCGATACCTTTCTCTTCCAGCGCCTTTTTGAACGCCGGATCAATCCCCGCGTCGGTAATCAGCTTATCAACGCTTTCAAGGCTACAGACAATGTTGGGACTTTTGCGGCCAAACTTCGACGAGTCTGCCATCAAAATCACTTCCCGTGCGGCGTTGCACATCGCTTTACTGACGCTGAATACCTCATTGAAGGTCGTGACGCCTGCGTTCAGATCGATGCCGTCGGTGCCCATAAACAGCTTATCGAAGCTGAAGTGGTCGAAAGCGTTCTCGGCCAGCTGACCGTGAAACGACGCCGATTTTTTGCGAAAGGTGCCGCCGGGCATCAGGATAGTCTGCTCGCTGTCAAATTCCGACAGGGCGTTGACGATATGCAGGCTGTTGGTCATCACCGTGATGTTGTTAAAGCGGCTGAGCAGGGGGATCATTTGCAGGACGGTGCTGCCTGCGTCGAGGATGATGGAATCACCATCGTGAATAAATTTAACGGCAGCCTCGGCAATAAGCGCTTTCTGGTGGGTATTGATCAGCGTTTTGTGATCGATAGGCGGGTCAGCTTCGTCCTTATTCAGCATCACCCCGCCGTAAGTTCGGATGACGGCGCCAGAGTTTTCGAGCAATACCAGGTCCTTGCGTATTGTCGTGCCGGTGGTGTCAAAGTAGTGGGCCAGATCCTCCACCGAGCATTTCCCCTGCTTTTGCAGATACTCGAGAATGGCCGCCTGCCGCTGACGTGGTTTCATAGGCGCTTCGTTCCTTAGGTTGCGAAATGATAATTTCGCAAGTCTATAGCTTTCACAACGAAATTATCCATGTTTCAGATTAAGCGCTAATGATAGTGCATTCTGACAGCCTGAATCATGGGGAAAGATCACATCAGGCCGTAATTCCTGCAGTGAAATGCCGTTGATTGCCTGGATTTTAGTCGGACGAGCAAACACCGTCATGCCACGCATGATCAGGGAATCGCATACGCGATCGTGTTCATCCAACACAACGGCGACCACCACGCGCGGTTTAAAGCGTCCGCCGGAACGTCCGACGCCCACGCGACCTTTCTGACACAGGGCATCAAACGCGCGGTTGAACTGATGGATCTGCCAGCCGCCAAACGCCATCTGGCAGATCCAGGCGAGGGCGGCGACGGTGATGAGTGCGGTGACCATATTGACTCCTTTAATTGCCGGGTGGCGGTTGCGCCTTACCCGGCCTACGGTTTGAAGGTTTTTGTAGGCCCGGTAAGCGTTAGCGCCACCGGGCAAAACCGCTCGATCAGAACATCACCTGCCCGCCGGTGACGTTAATCGACTGCCCGGTGCAGTACGACGCTTTCGGGCTGGCGTAAAACAGCAGCATGTTCAGCACGTCCTGATAATCGCACCCGCGCTTCAGCGGCACTTTATCGATGTAGTACTGCTCCACTTCTTCAGCCTTGATGCCGAGCTTGGTGGCGTACTGCGGCAGCAGGGACTGGAACATTGGCGATTTCAGCAGGTTGCCCAGCATCAGCGAGTGAACGGTAATGCCGTATTCAGCCAGATCCAGCGCCAGAGACTGCGTCAGCCCCACGCCGCCAAACTTGGCCGCGCTGTAGCCGGAGTTGTGCTTGCTGCCCACTTTCCCGGATTTCGAGTTGATCTGAATAATGCGCCCCTGAATACCGTCGCGGATCATCAGGCGGGAAAACTCGCGGGCGCAGAGGAAATAACCCACCAGATTGACCTGCAGCGAGCGGTCAAAATCCCCCAGTTCGAAATCGCTGATAAACGCCGCTTTCGCAATTCCCGCGCTGTAGACCAGCAGGTCGGTACGTCCAAAAATCTCGTCCACGCCGCGGGCGAGCGCCATTACGCTTTGCTCGCTGGTGGCGTCGGCACCAAACCCGTACGCCATCCCTTCACCAAATTCGGTGTTGATGGTGTCCGCCACGCGGGCGGCTTTTTCACTCTGAATATCCACGACCGCCACGCGGTAGCCTTCTGCGGCAAGCCCACGGCAAAGGAACTCACCTAAGGTTTGTCCTCCACCAATGACAACGGCAACCTGACTCATGTGTTTCTCCTTAATTACGCAACAAATTTTAACGTGCAGCCTGGGGTGACAGCCTGCGGAACCGGGCCCGCTACGTGAACCGTACCGGGATACTCCGCCTGCGGCTGTCCGTCAAAACGCAGGGTGATATGGCCCAGTTCGCGCAGGTTTTGCTCGGCGACATCGCCGACGGCGGTTACCGCATAGCGCGTCTCGCCCAGCTCCAGCTGGCTTCCTGCTTTCAGCTCGCCGTTAAGCTCGCCGTGGCAGTGAATAAAGCAAAACTCTTCGATATCCGCCGGGGCACCTTCGCGGAAAGTAATCAGCATCTGGTCGCTGAGCGCATCCGCTGCGCTCTGGCCGATGCGGGTAATGGTGGTCTGATAAATCACGGTCATCGCAGGAACCTCTTATTGATAGATAAAGCCGGAGACAAACCAGGCAATCAGCACCGTCGGCGCGCCCGTCAGGAAGCGGCTGACCAGTACGGACGGCACGCCTACGCGCACGGTGTCCTGGCGCGCTTCGGCCAGTGACAGTCCGACGGGGATGAAGTCGCACGCGGCCTGGGCGTTAATGGCAAACAGGGCGGGCAGGGCGAGGTGTGGCGGAATATTGCCGAGGCCAATCTGCACGCCAATCAGTACGCCGATGACCTGAGCGATCACCGCGCCCGGGCCGAGGAACGGCGACAGCAGCGGGAAGGAGCAGATCAGGGCCAGCGTCACCAGCCCGAGCGGGTGGCTGGCGAGCGGGGCGAGGCCGTGGGCAATCCAGTCGCCCAGGCCGGACGCCATGATGATGCCGATCAGCGCCGAGACGAACGCCATAAACGGCAGAATGGTTTTCAGTACCGTGTCGATGGTGTCGCGCCCGGACTGGAACAGCACCGCCACGGCGGAGCCCATCCCCATCCCGACCTTCGCCAGCAGGCCGTCGCTCTGCTCGGTGATTTTCTTGCTGGTGTCGTAATCTCGCGGGGCCACTTTTTGCGGCGCGGGACTGCCATTCACCAGAGTGATGTTGTCCTCCTTCACGCCTGACACATAGATGTCTTCAAGGATGTACTGTGCCAGCGGGCCGGATTTGCCGGTGGAGTGGATATTCACCGTCGGAATACGCCGCTTCGGATAGATGCCGCAGCGCAGCGTGCCGCCGCAGTCGATCACTGCCACGCCGATTTCCGCTTCCGGCGGCTCACCCTCTTTAAAGCCATCGACGGCTTCCCAGCCGGTCAGCTCACGCAGCTTATCGACGATCGCCGGGCGCGTGCCTGCGGTGATGTAAACGATCTTTTTGCCTTCGTTGGCGTCGAACTCCAGCGGGCCGCCCCAGCCACCCGTGCCTTTCTCAATGCGGATCCGGTTCATGCTGTGGCTCCTGAAAGATGGACTTTTTGTTCAAGCTGGATACCCATTTTTTTCTCGAAAATGGCGGTGGTGAGATCTGTGACCCAGCCGCGGAAGAAGTTGGTCACCAGGCCAACCAGCAGGTAACTGACCGCCAGCGGGCCGAGCGGCAGACCAAGGGTGGTAAGGCCGCTGGCGATACCGAGGTAAACAAACAGCTCTCCGGGGTTGATGTGCGGGAACAGGCCGTTCATCGAATGGCAGCTGTAGGAGGCGGCGGCGTAATAACTCGGCTTGTACTTTTCTGGCATAAAGCGGCCGAGGCTTAAGGTCATCGGGTTGCAGAACACGAAGGTGCCGATGAACGGCAAAATCAGGTAGCGGGACAGCGGGTTCCCGGCGCAGCGCTGAGCGAAGCGTTCAATGCGATGCTGGCCGATAAAGTTAATCAGCGCGTTCATGATCACCAGCAGGCTGATCAGCAGGGGCAGGATCCCGGTCACCATGCCGGTGAACACTTCTCCGCCTTTCTGAAACAGCCCGATGAACCACTCGGCGCCGTGGGTGATGGTTTCTATCATTCTTCTCTCCTGTGGGGCTTTTTTGTTTTGTATTACTGGGGCTAATAATAATCACTTTGAAAGGTTTTAAAGTGTTAGTTGGATCTCACAATGAAAGAAAAATGGATTATTTTGAAAGTTAATTGATGTGATGAATGATTTCCGGTGGAAAAAGCACGGATTTGCGTTGGGGAGGTGCGTACCGCTTCCTTGAGGTGTTACGGATGCTTTACCATACTGGGTTCTTATCGAACCCGTTAAATGGATGTCTCATGTTCAAGCGTCGTTATGCAGCGCTGTTGCCAGCGCTTATTCTGCTGTCTGCCTGCAGTAGCAAACCTAAGACCGAAGCTGTTCAGCAAACGGCTGGCGCCCCTTCCGGAGGGTTCCTGCTGGAGCCGCAGCACAATATGATGCAGATGGGTGGCGACTTCGCGAATAACCCGGCGGCCGAGCAGTTCATTGATAAAATGGTGAGCAAACACGGCTTTGACCGCCAGCAGCTGCACGAAATTTTGTCCCAGGCAAAGCGTCTGGACTACGTGCTGCGCCTGATGGACAGACAGGCACCGACGGCACAGGTCCCTACCGGGCCAAACGGCGCATGGTTGCGCTATCGCAAACAGTTTATTACCCCGGACAACGTGCAAAACGGCGTGGTGTTCTGGAATCAGTATGAAGATGCCCTTAATCGCGCGTGGCAGGTATACGGCGTGCCGCCGGAGATCATCGTCGGGATTATCGGCGTGGAAACCCGCTGGGGCCGCGTAATGGGCAAAACCCGCATCCTCGATGCGCTGGCGACGCTCTCCTTTAACTACCCGCGCCGCGCGGAGTATTTCTCTTCCGAGCTGGAAACCTTCCTGCTGATGGCGCGCAACGAGCAGGACGACCCGCTCGATCTGAAAGGTTCGTTTGCCGGTGCGATGGGCTACGGCCAGTTTATGCCATCCTCCTATAAACAATATGCCGTCGACTTCAATGGCGATGGTCATATCAACCTGTGGGATCCGGTGGATGCCATCGGCAGCGTGGCAAACTACTTCAAAGCGCACGGCTGGACGCCAGGTGGTCAGGTAGCCGTGCAGGCGAACGGCGAGGCATTTGGTCTGGAAAACGGCTTTAAAACCAAATACAGCGTCGCGCAGCTGACGGCGGCAGGCTTAACGCCAACGCAGCCGCTGGGCAATGTTGACCAGGTAAGCCTGCTGCGTCTGGACGTGGGAACCGGTTATCAGTACTGGTACGGCATGCCGAACTTCTACACCATCACCCGTTATAACCACAGCACTCATTATGCCATGGCCGTATGGCAGCTGGGGCTGGCGGTCTCGCAGGCCCGCGTGCCGGCGGCGTCACCGTTTAGTCAGTAAGTCGCTCTGACGGGCAGGCCTGATGCCCTCACCCTGACCCTCTCCCACGGGAGAGGGTCGTTTTACAGAAACATTTCGCCACACTCCCTTTTCAAACCCGCCATTTACATCTCAATCACCTTTCATTATTGTTATGTTATAACATTTAACGTGGTGTCGAGATGTCAACGTCCCTTTTCTCTCTGTCTGCTCCGGTTCGGCTTTTACTGGCGCTGGTGCTTATTGTTTTTATCGGGCTGGCCGTGCGCTGGGCGGTGGCGCTGCCATGATCCTGATGAACGAACTGGTCGCGGGCTATGACCGCCAGCCTGTAACGCGGCCCCTCTCAGGCACGATTGAGCGCGGCAGTATGACGGCTATCGTCGGCGCCAATGGCTGCGGAAAATCCACGCTGCTGAAAACGCTCGCCGGGTTTATTCCTCCCGTGGGCGGCAGCTTTCGCTGGCAGGGTAAGCGCCCGGTGATTGGCTGGCTGGCACAGCGCCACGCACTCGAGGCGCAATTTCCGCTCACCGTTCAGGACGTGGTGAGTATGGGCTGCTGGCCGGGCATATCGCTCTTATCCGGGTTTCGTCGGGAAACGCGGTTACGCATTGCCAGCGCGCTGGAGCGGGTCGGGCTGGCGTCGATGGCGCTTTCCACCATTGATGAACTCTCCGGTGGGCAGTTTCAGCGCATGTTATTTGCCCGCGTTTTAGTGCAGCAGGCACCGCTTGTGATGCTCGATGAGCCTTTCACCGGCGTCGACGAAGCGACCTGCAACGTGCTGATGGATCTAATGCTGGAGATGTATATGCAGGGCCAGACTCTGCTTGCGGTATTGCATGACAGCGAGCGTGTGGCACGCCACTTCCCGCAAACATTAATGCTGGATGCTGACATTCCCCACTGGAAAACCGAGCGGGTGAGGGTGGCATGATTTGGCATCTCTTTTTCCAGCCGTTTATTGAGTACGGCTTTATGCGTCGTGCGCTGGTGGTCTGCCTGGCCCTTTCTGTCAGTACAACCGCACTCGGCGTATTCCTCCAGCTGCGCCGGATGAGCCTGATGGGTGATGCCCTTTCTCACGCCATTTTACCCGGTGTCGCCGTAGGGTATTTGCTCAGCGGTATGTCGCTGCTGGCGATGAGTATCGGTGGTTTTATTGCCGGCATTACCGTGGCGCTGGTGGCCGGCCTGGTCAGCCGACGCACGCCGCTTAAAGAGGATGCCAGCTTTGCCGGATTTTACCTTGGCTCACTGGCACTGGGCGTCACGCTGGTGTCGCTGCGCGGGTCGAATGTCGATCTGCTGCATCTGCTGTTTGGTTCCATTCTTGCGGTGGACAACGATGCGGCGCTGTTTGTCACGGGCGTTTGCATGTTCACCCTGATAACGCTGGCGATTTTCTATCGTGGGCTGGTGACCGAAGCCTTTGATACCGCCTGGTTGCAGGTCAATGCCCGCGGGTTGCCCGGCCTGCTCCACGGACTGTTTCTGGCGCTGCTGGTGCTTAACCTGGTGGCCGGTTTTCAGGTGCTCGGCACGCTGATGGCCGTCGGGCTGATGATGCTCCCGGCGGTGGCGGCACGCTGCTGGGTGCGCACATTGCCAGGTTTGCTTTTGATGGCCGGCATCAGCGGAATTTTCTGCGCGTGGCTGGGCTTAAGTTTGTCCTGGGCAATCAGTCTGCCCGCCGGACCGTCCATTGTGCTGACCGCCAGCGCGTTGTTCTTTATTTCTGTTTTATTTGGCACGCGAAGCAGGCTGGCTGGCAGTCTGCGCGCGCTTTTTTAAGGCAAGGGGAAACGATGAAACATACAGGATTAGTGATGGCGCTTGCGCTGGGTATGCTGTCGAACGGCGTGATGGCGAAAACGCTGAATGTGGTGACCAGCTTTTCGATACTGGGAGATATTACGCAGGAAGTGGGCGGCGACCATGTGAACGTGACGACGCTGGTCGGGCCGGACGGCGATCCGCATACCTTCGAACCGTCACCTAAAGACAGCGCGGCGCTGAGCAAGGCTGACGTGGTGGTGGTCAACGGCCTGGGGCTGGAAGGGTGGCTCGACCGTCTTGTGAAAGCCTCCGGTTTCAAAGGGCAGCTGGTTGTGGCCTCAACCGGGGTAAAAACGCACACGCTCGAGGAAGATGGAAAGACCGTGACCGACCCGCATGCCTGGAATAGCGCGGCGAACGGTGCGCTGTATGCACAAAATATTCTGAACGGGCTGGTGAAAGCAGATCCAGAGGATAAAGCGGCACTGGAGGCTTCAGGCCAGCCGTATATCGCGCAACTGACGCAACTGGACGGCTGGGCCAAAACCCGCTTTAGCCAGATCCCACAGGAAAAACGTAACGTGCTGACCAGCCATGACGCATTCGGCTATTTTAGCCGCGCGTATGGCGTCACCTTCATGGCACCGCAAGGGCTCTCTTCAGAGAGCGAGGCCAGCGCAGCGCAGGTCGCTGAGATTATCAATCAGATCAAAGCCGATGGCGTGAAAACCTGGTTTATGGAAAACCAGCTCGATCCGCGTCTGGTGAAGCAAATTGCGACGGCGACAGGCGCGCAGCCGGGAGGCGAACTTTACCCGGAAGCCCTGTCGGCAAAAGGTGGGGTTGCTGATACCTACGTTAAGGCATTTCGCCACAACGTGAACACCCTCGCTGACAGTATGAAATAACCTCCCCCATAGCCGGTGCGCCCGCATCGGCTTTTTTCTGAAGCCCCCTCGTAAAACCCGAAGCGCATCCCCATATTTGACGAGAAAGTGCTATCTTGTGCTGCACGTTTTTCTGAAGCCTGGAGCGAGAATGACTGACCATGAATTGATGCAGCTTAGCGAGATAGTCGGACTGGCGCTTAAGCAACGCGGGGCGACCCTTACCACCGCGGAATCCTGCACCGGCGGCTGGGTGGCGAAAGCGATTACCGATATTGCCGGCAGTTCCGCCTGGTTTGAACGCGGCTTTGTGACCTACAGTAACGAAGCTAAAGCACAGATGATTGGCGTGCGTGAATCCACGCTGGAACAGCACGGCGCGGTCAGCGAGCCGGTGGTGATCGAGATGGCCATTGGCGCGCTAAAAGAGGCGCGGGCAGATTACGCGATTTCAATCAGCGGCATCGCGGGCCCGGACGGCGGCAGTGACGTGAAGCCTGTAGGCACCGTCTGGTTTGGTTTTGCGACCTCAAAAGGTGAAGGTATCACTCGCCGGGAGTGCTTTAGCGGCGACCGTGAAAGCGTGCGTCGTCAGGCAACGGAATATGCGTTAAAAACGCTCTGGCAACAATTTCTACAAAACACTTGATACTGTATGACTATACAGTATAATTGCACCAACAGAACAGAAATCCACGGTGAAGCACAGTCGCTTCTCCCGGCATGACAGGAGTAATAATGGCTATCGACGAAAACAAACAGAAAGCGTTGGCGGCAGCACTGGGCCAGATCGAAAAGCAATTCGGTAAAGGCTCCATCATGCGCCTGGGTGAAGACCGTACCATGGATGTTGAAACGATCTCCACCGGTTCGCTTTCTCTGGACATCGCGCTGGGCGCGGGCGGTCTGCCAATGGGCCGTATCGTAGAGATCTACGGGCCAGAGTCCTCCGGTAAAACCACCCTGACGCTGCAGGTGATTGCTGCGGCACAGCGCGAAGGTAAAACCTGTGCGTTTATCGATGCCGAGCACGCGCTGGATCCTGTTTATGCGCGTAAACTGGGCGTGGACATCGACAACCTGCTGTGTTCTCAGCCGGACACCGGTGAGCAAGCGCTGGAAATTTGTGACGCGCTGGCGCGCTCTGGTGCTGTTGACGTTATCGTGGTCGACTCCGTTGCTGCACTGACGCCAAAAGCGGAAATCGAAGGTGAAATCGGCGACTCTCACATGGGCCTCGCGGCACGTATGATGAGCCAGGCGATGCGTAAGCTGGCAGGTAACCTGAAGCAGTCCAACACGCTGCTGATCTTCATCAACCAGATCCGTATGAAAATTGGTGTGATGTTCGGTAACCCGGAAACCACAACCGGTGGTAACGCACTGAAATTCTACGCCTCTGTCCGTCTGGATATCCGCCGTATCGGCGCGGTGAAAGAGGGTGAAAACGTCGTTGGTAGCGAAACGCGCGTGAAGGTTGTGAAGAACAAAATCGCCGCACCGTTCAAACAGGCTGAATTCCAGATCCTCTACGGCGAAGGGATTAACTTCTTCGGTGAGCTGGTTGACCTGGGCGTGAAAGAGAAGCTGATTGAAAAAGCGGGCGCCTGGTATAGCTATAACGGTGACAAAATTGGTCAGGGTAAAGCGAATGCGATTTCCTGGCTGAAAGAGAACCCGGCTGCGGCGAAAGAGATTGAGAAGAAGGTGCGTGAGCTTCTGCTGAGCAACCAGGACTCTAAACCTGATTTCGTGGTGGATGCTGCGGATGCTGAAGAAACCAACGAAGACTTTTAAGTCTCTCGTGTAAAGATGAAGGGCTGCTGATGCGGCCCTTTTTGCATTTCTGAATCTGCAGGTTTTATATGAGTGAACCGACCACACGCCGACCCGCCTACTCGCGCTTGCTGGACCGTGCCGTACGTATACTTGCCGTGCGTGACCACAGCGAACAGGAGCTAAGACGAAAACTGTCAGCGCCTGTCATGAGCAAAAACGGGCCGGAAGAGATTGATGCCACTGCCGAAGATTATGACCGCGTGGTTGCCTGGTGCTATGAACATCATTACCTCGATGACGAACGCTTTGCCGCCCGCTTTCTCGCCAGCCGCGGACGTAAAGGCTACGGTCCTGCACGCATCCGTCAGGAACTGAATCAGAAAGGGGTGGCCCGGGAATCGATTGAAAAAGCGATGCGTGAATGCGACACAGACTGGTGTGAACTGGCGAAAAAGCAGGCGATTCGAAAGTACGGCGAACCGCTGCCGCGTGATTTTTCAGATAAAGTCAAAATCCAGCGCTTTTTGCTCTACCGCGGCTTTCTGATGGAAGATATTCAGGATATCTGGCGCAATTTTGTGGATTGAACGCATGCGGGATTTTACTTCCCACCAAAGAAAACTTATCTTATTCCCACTTTTTCCAGTAGCTGGTCTGTCCAACGGTTTATCGATACAGGCTGGCTGCGACATTTCGTTAGCTTGATTTCAGGATAATTATGAGCAAGAGCACCGCTGAGATCCGTCAGGCGTTTCTCGATTTTTTCCATAGTAAGGGACACCAGGTTGTTGCCAGCAGCTCCCTGGTACCGAACAACGACCCGACTTTACTGTTTACCAACGCCGGGATGAACCAGTTCAAGGATGTGTTCCTTGGTCTCGACAAGCGTAATTATTCCCGCGCCACAACCTCACAGCGTTGCGTACGTGCGGGCGGTAAACACAACGACCTGGAAAACGTCGGTTACACCGCGCGTCACCACACGTTCTTCGAAATGCTGGGTAACTTCAGCTTCGGCGACTATTTCAAACACGATGCCATTCAATATGCGTGGGAACTGCTGACCGGTGAAAACTGGTTCAACCTGCCGAAAGAGCGTCTGTGGGTTACCGTCTATGAAACCGATGACGAAGCCTACGAAATCTGGGAAAAAGAGGTCGGTATCCCGCGCGAGCGCATTATTCGCATCGGTGATAACAAAGGCGCGCCATACGCGTCTGACAACTTCTGGCAGATGGGTGATACCGGTCCTTGCGGTCCGTGCACCGAGATCTTCTACGATCACGGCGACCACATCTGGGGTGGACCTCCTGGCAGCCCGGAAGAAGACGGCGATCGCTATATTGAGATCTGGAACATCGTCTTCATGCAGTTCAACCGTCAGGCAGACGGTACCATGGAGCCGCTGCCGAAACCGTCCGTTGATACCGGTATGGGCCTGGAGCGTATTGCCGCCGTTCTGCAACACGTTAACTCCAACTACGAAATTGACCTGTTCAGCACCCTGATCAAAGCCGTTGCGGAAGTGACCGGTGCGACCGATCTGAACAACAAATCGCTGCGCGTGATTGCAGACCACATTCGTTCCTGTGCGTTCCTGATTGCCGACGGCGTAATCCCGTCGAATGAAAATCGTGGCTACGTGCTTCGTCGTATCATTCGTCGTGCGATCCGTCATGGCAACATGCTGGGCGCGAAGGACACCTTCTTCTACAAACTCGTTGGGCCACTGATTGGCGTGATGGGTGCAGCCGGTGACGAGCTGAAACGCCAGCAGGCGCAGGTCGAGCAGGTTCTGAAAACCGAAGAAGAGCAGTTTGCCCGTACGCTGGAGCGCGGTCTGGCGCTGCTGGATGAAGAACTGGCAAAACTGAAGGGCGACACGCTGGATGGCGAAACCGCTTTCCGCCTGTACGACACCTACGGCTTCCCGGTTGACCTGACGGCGGACGTTTGCCGTGAGCGTAACATCAAAGTTGACGAAGCGGGCTTCGAAGCCGCGATGGAAGAACAGCGTCGTCGTGCGCGTGAATCCAGCGGTTTCGGCGCAGACTACAACGCGATGATCCGCGTTGATAGCGCGTCTGAATTCAAAGGCTACGACGCACTGGAACTGACCGGTAAAGTGACCGCCCTGTTTGTTGACGGTAAAGCCGTAGACAGCATCAGTGCAGGTCAGGATGCGGTTGTCATTCTGGACAAAACGCCGTTCTACGCTGAGTCCGGCGGCCAGGTTGGCGATAAGGGCGAACTGAAAGGCAATGGTTTCAGCTTCAGCGTAAGCGACACCCAGAAATTCGGTCAGGCGATTGGTCACCAGGGCAAACTGGTTTCCGGTTCGCTGAAAGTGGGCGAGGGCGTGCAGGCGAATGTTGATGAAGCACGCCGTGCGCGTATTCGTCTGAACCACTCTGCAACCCACCTGATGCACGCTGCCCTGCGCGACGTGCTGGGCACCCATGTTGCACAGAAAGGTTCTCTGGTTAATGACAAAGTGCTGCGTTTCGACTTCTCGCACTTTGAAGCGATGAAACCGTCGGAAATCCGTGCGGTGGAGGATCTGGTGAACGCTCAGATCCGTCGTAACCTGCCGATCGAGACCCATATCATGGACCTCGAGGACGCGAAGAAAAAAGGTGCGATGGCGCTGTTTGGTGAGAAATATGACGAACGTGTTCGCGTACTGAGCATGGGCGACTTCTCGACCGAACTGTGCGGTGGTACTCACGCATCGCGCACCGGTGACATCGGCCTGTTCCGCATCGTTTCCGAGTCGGGTACGGCGGCTGGCGTGCGTCGTATTGAAGCGGTAACCGGTGAAGGCGCAATTGCCAGCCTGCATGCGCAGAGCGATCAGTTGCACGACATCGCGCAGCTGCTGAAAGGCGATAGCCAGAATCTGGGCGAGAAAGTGCGTGTTGCGCTGGAGCGAACCCGTCAGCTGGAAAAAGAGCTCCAGCAGCTGAAAGAACAGGCTGCGGCGCAGGAGAGTGCAAACCTCTCCAGCAAAGCGGTAGACATTAAGGGCGTCAAACTGCTGGTCAGCGATCTGGCGGGCGTTGAGCCTAAGATGCTGCGTACTATGGTCGACGATCTCAAGAACCAGCTTGGTTCTACCGTTATCGTGCTGGCGACAGTGGCAGAAGGTAAGGTTTCTCTGATTGCGGGCGTCTCTAAGGATGTGACCGACCGCGTAAAAGCAGGGGAACTGATTGGTATGGTCGCCCAGCAGGTGGGTGGCAAGGGAGGCGGTCGTCCGGACATGGCGCAAGCCGGTGGTACGGATGCGGCGGCACTTCCGCAAGCTTTGGCCAGCGTAGAAAGCTGGGTGAGCGCGAAACTGTAATAACTACAAAGCACAATCAGACGCCATAGCGGCAACGTTATGGCGTCTTGTTCACTGTGCTATCGATAACGATAAAGTCAGGTTGAGTTTGTGTATATCGGCTAAACTTACGTTTAACAGAATGTGATGCCGTGACTGCTTACACTTTACGTGTTTGTCATCGCTTACTTTTTGGCGTTATATGATGGATAATGCCGGGATACAAGAGACCCGACTCTTTTAATCTTTCAAGGAGCAAAGAATGCTGATTCTGACTCGTCGAGTTGGTGAGACCCTCATGATTGGGGATGAGGTCACCGTGACAGTTTTAGGGGTAAAGGGTAACCAGGTACGTATTGCTGTTAACGCTCCTAAAGAAGTATCTGTCCACCGTGAAGAGATCTACCAGCGTATCCAGGCTGAAAAATCCCAGCAGTCCAGTTACTGATATTGTCGCGTCTCGCTGTCGGGCGAGACGCAACCCTCCTGTCATTTTTCCTGCTCAACGTTACCGTTTCATTTCAACCGCTCTCTTTTTAACCACTCTACTATTCTTAACGCGCCCCAACACCAGCCTTTCTACAAACGTTTTTTGAGAAGTTCGATGCAAAATCCGCTTATAAAACACCCTCTTTGCGGGTTTTACATGCGAATTGCGTGTGATTTGTGCAAACGATAAAAGCTTTTGGAAAATTGTTTGACTTATAAGTCCCAGAAAGTAATATATGCGCCACGCAGCGACGAGAAGCTCTTAACGAGTTACTCGAAGCACTCGAAAGAGGCGTTGTGTGGTGAGGTGGCCGAGAGGCTGAAGGCGCTCCCCTGCTAAGGGAGTATGCGGTCAAAAGCTGCATCCGGGGTTCGAATCCCCGCCTCACCGCCATTTTGCATCCGTAGCTCAGCTGGATAGAGTACTCGGCTACGAACCGAGCGGTCGGAGGTTCGAATCCTCCCGGATGCACCATCTATTACTTCATATTGCTTTCGAAGTGATATGAATATCGAGCAGTACAGTAGTAAATCCCGATGCATCCGTAGCTCAGCTGGATAGAGTACTCGGCTACGAACCGAGCGGTCGGAGGTTCGAATCCTCCCGGATGCACCATTTACTATTTCTGAAAGCAGTTCCCTGATGCATCCGTAGCTCAGCTGGATAGAGTACTCGGCTACGAACCGAGCGGTCGGAGGTTCGAATCCTCCCGGATGCACCATTTACTATTTCTGAAAGCAGTTCCCTGATGCATCCGTAGCTCAGCTGGATAGAGTACTCGGCTACGAACCGAGCGGTCGGAGGTTCGAATCCTCCCGGATGCACCATTTACTATTTCTGAAAGCAGTTCCCTGATGCATCCGTAGCTCAGCTGGATAGAGTACTCGGCTACGAACCGAGCGGTCGGAGGTTCGAATCCTCCCGGATGCACCATATTCTCCGAGATAACAGCCATACTGTTGTTTCAAGTTCTGCGAATGAATCGCGAGCACCAGGGAGGATAACGTTGCTTCAGCAACGGCCCGAAGGGCGAGGCGCAGCCGAGTAATCCTCCCGGATGCACCATTTACTGTTTCTAAAAGCATTTCCCTGATGCATCCGTAGCTCAGCTGGATAGAGTACTCGGCTACGAACCGAGCGGTCGGAGGTTCGAATCCTCCCGGATGCACCATCTTCTCCTTCTTTGTTTATTCCTTCGACGTTCCCTCAGCAATGACACTCGCAATCAGCGACAAAAACCACCATTTACGATAAAGTAATGCTTTGTTAATCGTTTAGCGAGAGCACGATGTACGCACAGTATGACGGTTTGATCTTCGATATGGATGGCACCCTGCTGGATACCGAACCCACGCATCGTCAAGCCTGGACCGAGGTCCTGGGCCGCTACGGTATGCGTTTCGACCTGCAGGCGATGATAGCCCTCAACGGATCCCCAACCTGGCGTATTGCGCAGGCCGTGATTGAACTGAATCAGGCCGATCTCGACCCCTACCTGCTTGCGCGCGAAAAAACCGATGCGGTTAAAGCCATACTGTTAGACACCGTACAACCTTTACCCCTTATCGACGTGGTTAAAGCGTGGCACGGACGTCGCCCTATGTCTGTCGGCACGGGCAGCGAGAGCGCGATTGCAGAAGCCTTGCTCAACCATCTTGGCCTGCGCCACTATTTTTCAGCTGTCGTCGCTGCCGATCATGTTAAGCGTCACAAGCCAGCACCGGACACCTTCCTGCTCTGCGCAGAATTAATGGGCGTACCGGCGGCAAAATGCGTCGTGTTTGAGGATGCCGATTTTGGTATCCAGGCCGCACGTGATGCCGGAATGGATGCGGTGGATGTGCGCTTACTGTGAGTGACGCATTGTCACTTGCCTCATTATTCGCCAGCAGTTTTTTAAGCGCCACGCTGTTACCGGGAAATTCGGAAGTGGTGCTGGTGGCGATGTTGTTGTCCGGCGTCAGTCAGCCCTGGCTACTTGTATTAATAGCAACAATGGGTAATAGCCTTGGAGGGCTGACTAACGTTATTCTTGGGCGTTTCTTTCCGCTGCGCAAAACGTCGCGCTGGCAGGAAAAGGCAGTTGGCTGGCTAAAACGCTATGGCGCTGCCACGCTGTTATTAAGCTGGATGCCTGTAATAGGCGATTTACTGTGTCTGCTGGCGGGATGGATGCGCATCTCCTGGGGACCGGTGCTCTTTTTTTTATGCCTTGGCAAGGCGTTGCGCTATGTTCTCGTGGCGTGGGCAACACTACAGGGTATGACGTGGTGGCACTAATTGGTGGAATGAATACGCGACCTTCAATCGTCAACCATTACAATTATGCTGAGTAACATTACTTTGACAGGCGGGAGGTCAATTTGATCCCGGACGTATCTCAGGCGCTGGCCTGGCTGGAAAACCACCCTCAGGCTCTGAAGGGTATTCAGCGTGGTCTTGAGCGTGAAACGCTGCGCGTTAACGCGGACGGTAGCTTAGCGACGACGGGTCACCCGAAGGCGTTAGGCTCGGCGCTGACACATAAATGGATCACAACCGATTTCGCTGAAGCGCTGCTGGAGTTCATCACGCCGGTGGACGGCGATATTGATCACATGCTGACAATCTTGCGCGATATTCATCGCTATACGGCGCGCAATCTTGGTGACGAGCGTATGTGGCCGCTCAGCATGCCGTGCTATATCGAACAGGGCCAGGAGATTGAGCTGGCGCAGTACGGCACGTCAAATATCGGTCGGCTGAAAACGCTCTATCGTGAAGGTCTGAAAAATCGCTACGGCGCATTGATGCAGACCATCTCTGGCGTGCACTACAATTTCTCGCTGCCGATGGCGTTCTGGCAGGCGAAAGGGGGAGAAACGGACAAAGAAGCGATCTCAGCCGGGTATTTCCGTCTGATCCGCAACTATTACCGTTTCGGCTGGGTGATCCCGTATCTCTTTGGCGCGTCACCTGCCATTTGCTCTTCGTTCCTGCAGGGGAAACCCACCACGCTGCCGTTCGAAAAGACTGAGTGCGGCATGTACTATCTCCCGTACGCGACGTCTCTTCGCATGAGCGATCTGGGCTATACCAATAAATCGCAAAGCAATCTCGGTATTACGTTTAACGAATTGCACGAATATGTGGCAGGATTGAAGCGGGCGATCAAAACCCCGTCGGAAGAGTACGCGAAAATCGGCCTCGAAAAAGACGGCAAACGCCTGCAAATCAACAGCAACGTGTTGCAGATTGAAAACGAACTGTATGCGCCGATTCGTCCTAAGCGCGTGACGCGCAGCGGTGAAACCCCGTCGGATGCGCTACAGCGCGGCGGCATTGAATACATTGAAGTACGTTCGCTGGATATCAACCCGTTCTCACCGATTGGCGTTGATGAGCAGCAGGTTCGCTTCCTGGATCTGTTTATGGTCTGGTGTGCGCTGGCGGATGCGCCGGAAATGAGTGCAGACGAACTGCTTTGCACCCGTACAAACTGGAATCGCGTGATTCTGGAAGGGCGTAAGCCGGGTCTGACGCTGGGTATTGGCTGCGAAACGGCACAGTTCCCGCTGACCAAAGTGGGTAAAGATCTGTTCCGTGACCTGAAGCGTGTTGCCCGGACTCTGGACAGCATTGACGGCGGCGACGCCTACCAACAGATCTGCGACCAGTTGGTAGAGTGCTTCGATAACCCGGAACTGACATTCTCAGCACGCATTCTGCGTTCTATGATTGATCAGGGCATTGGTGGTACCGGGCGTGCACTCTCCGCGGAGTACCGTGAGATGCTGATGCAGGAGCCATTACAGATCCTGCGCGAAGCGGATTTTGAAGCAGAACGCGATGCGTCCGTGGTGCGTCAGAAAGAAGTTGAAGCGGCGGATACGGAGTCGTTTGAAGCGTTTCTGGCGAAACAGGCTTGAACCAAAAGAAAAAGGCCACATCGCTGTGGCCAAAATATACATCTCTGAATTCAGGGATGATGATAACAAATGCGCGTCTTTCATATACTCAGACGCGCATTGTGTAGAAGAGTTCAGTTTATTTTAAAAAAAATCACTATCGGAGGTGACGTATGCCGTTATTAGATAGCTTTACTGTCGACCATACCCGTATGGAAGCACCTGCAGTCCGCGTGGCAAAGACCATGCACACCCCGCACGGCGACACAATCACCGTCTTCGATCTGCGCTTCTGCGTGCCGAACAAAGAAGTGATGCCAGAGAAAGGCATTCACACGCTGGAGCACCTGTTCGCCGGATTTATGCGCGACCACCTGAACGGTAACGGCGTTGAGATTATCGATATCTCTCCGATGGGCTGCCGTACCGGTTTCTACATGAGCCTGATCGGTCAGCCGGAAGAGAAACGCGTTGCAGACGCGTGGAAAGCAGCCATGGAAGACGTGCTGAAGGTGAAAGAGCAGAACCAGATCCCAGAGCTGAACGTTTACCAGTGCGGGACTTACCAGATGCACTCTCTGGAAGAAGCGCAGGACATCGCTCGTCACATCATCGAGCGTGATGTTCGCGTGAACAGCAACGAAGAGCTGGCCCTGCCGAAAGAAAAACTGCAGGAACTGCACATCTAGTGCACCTTTTCCCTCTCCCTCCGGGAGAGGGTAGGGTGAGGGTTGTTTAGCCCATGACCACAACCTCAACGTTCTCCTTTACCCATCGTCCCCTTGTTCCGTTTGCCCATGATTACGTTCATGGCGACAGTGAGCCATGGCACCAGCACGATTGCGCGCAGCTGCTGCACAGCCTGACGGGCGTCGTGCGGGTCGAAACGGCATCTGGCTGTTGGGTGGTACCCCCCGGACGCGGCGTCTGGCTTCCTGCGGGGACACAACACGCCCTGCGCATCACCGGTAGCGTAGCGGCGCGGACGCTGTTTATTGATCCACTGGCGCGAGCCGATCTCCCGGCCACGTGCCAGATCGTGCAGATCTCGCCCCTGTTGCGCGAGCTGATCCTCTCCGCCCTCTCACTGCCTGAATCGTACTCACCGGGAAGCCGTGACGAGCGCGTGTATGAACTCATTCTGGATGAGCTTCGCATCATGCCGGTGCTGCCGTTTCATCTGCCGGAGCCGGAAAGTGAACCGTTACGCCAGCTGTGCCGACAGATCCGTCAGTCGCCAGGAGAGAGCTGGAACAGTCAACAGAGCGCGAGCGCGCTTGGCATGAGCGAGCGCACGCTGAACCGTCATTTTCAGCAGCAGACGGGATTACGCTACAGCGAGTGGGTGAGAAGGGCGCGGCTGCTGGAAGCCTTAGTGCGGCTGGCGCAGGGCCAGCCGGTATTAGGTGTGGCGCTGGATCTGGGTTACGGCAGCCACAGCGCCTTTACGGCCATGTTCCGCCGGGTGATGGGTATCTCACCCAGCGATTATTTTAAGAACGACTGACCGCATTAAAGAGCGCCTGAAGCGATGCGCGTGCAACGTCGCTATCAATGCCTACGCCCCAGCGGCTGGTACCGTCCTGGAACAGACAGCGAATGTATGCCACCGAGCGGCTGTCGCTGCGTTCACCCAGCGTGTGTTCGTGATAATCCTTAATTACAAACGGCGCGTTGATCCAGCGGCTCAGGCCATGAGCGGCAGCGGACAGCAAGCCATTCCCGTGTCCCTCAAGCTGACGCGTCCCCCCCTGCGTTGTGACGCTTGCCGTTAAACGCAACTGGCCATCCTGCTGACTGTCGCTGCGGTACGATTGCAGCGCAAACTGCGGTGTTTCCACCAGACCGTAGCGGGTGCGGAACAGCTGCCACAGTGCATTTTGCGTCATCTCTTTTCCGTGGCGGTCGGTTTCCTGCTGCACGTGCTGGCTGAAATCCTGCTGCAGGGCGCGGGGCAGTTTCAGCCCATGATTTTGCTCGATAAGCCACGCGCTACCGCTTTTCCCTGACTGGCTGTTCACGCGGATCACCGCTTCATAGGTGCAGCCGATATCCTGAGGGTCAACAGGCAGGTAGGGCATCTCCCAGCGCTCGCCAGGCTTGCGGGCATCAAAGCCTTTTTTGATCGCGTCCTGGTGCGAACCGGAGAAGGCGGTATAGGCCAGCCGTCCTGCCCACGGATGGCGCGGGTGTACCGGCAGCTGGTTGCAGGTTTCCACCACTTCCACCACCCGGTTCATATCGCTAAAGTCCAGGTCGGGGCTAACGCCCTGGCTGTAGAGGTTCATCGCCAGCGTCACCAGGCAGACGTTGCCCGTCCGCTCGCCGTTACCAAACAGACAGCCCTCGACGCGGTCAGCCCCGGCCATGACGGCCAGCTCCGCGCTGGCGACGCCGGTGCCGCGGTCGTTATGCGGATGCACGCTGATGCAGACGTCGGCGCGGCGGCTGAAGTGACGGCAGAAATATTCAATCTGATCGGCATAGACGTTTGGCGTACTGACTTCAACGGTGGCCGGTAAGTTGATGATCATCGGACGCGCATCGCACGGCTGCCAGATCTCTGCCACGGCCTCACAAATTTCCAGCGCAAACTCCGGCTCGGTAAAACAGAAGGTTTCCGGTGAATATTCATACTGCCAGTGGGTATCCGGGTTCTCTTCACACAGCTGACGAATAAGGCGGGTGGAGCGCGTAGCCAGCTCGACGATTTGCGCCTTCTCCATGCCAAACACCAGACGACGGAACAGCGGGGCGGTGGCGTTATAAAGATGTACCGTGGCCTGCTTTGCGCCGCGCAGGGACTCAAAGGTGCGGACGATCAGATCTTCCCGCGCCTGCGTGAGCACCTGAATGGTGACGTCATCCGGGATGCGGTTCTCTTCAATCAGCTGGCGAACAAAGTTGAAGTCCGTCTGTGAGGCGGAAGGAAAGGCGACCTCAATCTCCTTAAAGCCGCAGCTCAGCAGAAGTCCCCAAAACTGGAGTTTGCGGGCGCTGTCCATCGGCTCGGCCAGCGCCTGGTTGCCGTCGCGTAAGTCGGTTGAGAGCCAGCGCGGCGCGCGGGTGATGCGCTGCTCCGGCCAGCGGCGATCGGGCAGAGAGAGAGTAGGGTAAGGCGTGTATTTGTCTGCGGGTGTGTTCAGCATGGTGCGCTCCTGTTGTCTTTTCACTATCGTGACGAGATTTCAGGCGCGCTGCTTTATCGGAAATGACAATTGCTATCGCGTTTTGGACAACCGGGCCTACGGATGGCGGCCCGGTTATCGTAGGCCGGGTAAGGCGTAGCCGCCACCCGGCAACCGCCGCAGAGGACTAGTGCGCGCCACCGCCCCCGCCACCGGCACCAAACGGTGGTCTGGCAAACCACACCAGCCCCAGCAGGACGATGAAGATCCCTGCCGAAATCCAGAAAATCTCGTTGGCCGAGATAATCAGTCCCTGGCTGGTGATCTGCTGGGCAATCCAGCCGGATGCCTGCTGCTCCGTCATCCCCATGCCCTGCAGCTGGCTGTACATCTGCTGGGCATTCGGGTTGTACGGATTCACCGCTTCGGTCAGCTGGGCATGGTGCATCGATTCACGGTTCGTCCACAGGGTGGTGGTGATCGACGTCCCGATGGAGCCCGCCAGCGTTCGGGTGAAGTTCGACAGGCTCGACGCCGCCGCCAGACGCTCAGGGGGTAAGCCGGAGAGCGTGATGGTGGTTAGCGGCATAAAGAAGCACGCGACCGCGAAGCCCTGAATAAACTGCGGCCACGCCGAGGCGCCAAAGTCCATTCCTGGCTCGAAGGTATACGCACGCCAGTAGAAGCACACCGCGTACATGATGAAGCTGAACGTCACCAGACGACGCATGTCGAGCTTATGGGCGAAGCGGCCAATGATCGGCGACAGCAGGACCGGGATCACCCCAACAGGTGCAGACGCCAGCCCCGCCCAGGTTGCGGTATAGCCATACACCTCCTGCAACAGCTGTGGCAGCAGAACAATCGCGCCGAAGTAGAGCATATAGGCGAGGCTGATACACAGACAGCCGATGGTGAAGTTTCGCGACTTAAACAGCGAGAGATCGACTATCGGGTTGTCGTCCGTCAGCTCCCAGACAATCAGGAAGCTGAGCGACACCACCGCGACAATGGTCAGGATGACGATCTCCTGCGAGTTGAACCAGTCGAGCTCTTTACCCCGGTCGAGCATGATCTGTAGGCTACCGATACCCAGGATCAGCAGCGCCAGCCCGATGCTGTCAATACGCCGCTGTTCGGTGCGCGTCTCTCGTCCCCGCAGCGATTGCAGCGTCATTAATACCACGACGGCGCCAATCGGTACGTTGATGAAGAAGATCCAGCCCCAGTGATAGTTATCGCTGATGTATCCGCCGAGAATGGGTCCGCAGATAGGCGCGACGATCACGGTCATTGACCAGAGCGCCAGCGCGACGGAGCGTTTCGCAGGGGGATAGTTGCTCAGCAGCAAACTCTGGGAAAGCGGGATCAGCGGCCCGGCGACAATCCCCTGAATGACGCGGAAGAAAATCAACATCGTCAGGCTGTTTGACATGCCGCATGCCCAGGAGGCCAGCACAAACGCCACCGTAGACCACAGGAACAGCTTCACCTCACCGACACGCTTTGCCAGCCAGCCGGTGATCGGAATGGAGATGGCGTTTGCCACCCCGAATGAGGTAATGACCCAGGTCCCCTGGCTCAGCGACGAGCCAAGGTTACCGGCGATGGTCGGGATCGCCACGTTTGCGATGGTGGAGTCCAGCACCTGCATGAATGTCGCCAGCGACAGCGCAATGGTCATAATGACCAGCTGCGCGCCTTCCAGCGGTTTTTGCGGCTTTTGCTGTTGCATAACGCTCACCTTCGGATTAACCGGCGTTTGCCTTCACGATGTCATCGATCAGCTTGTTGACCGGATCGAGGCTAATTTCACGGGCGTTACTTTCATAAGCCGGGCTGCTACGCACCTGGCTTGCCAGGATCTGACCGTCGCGGTTCGCGGTGTCAACCGTCACAAGCGTTGAGAGGCCGATACGCAGCGGGTGATCCGCCAGCTGTTTTGCATCCAGTTCAATACGCACAGGCAGACGCTGAACCACTTTGATCCAGTTACCGGTGGCGTTCTGCGCAGGCAGCAGGGAGAAGGCGCTGCCGGTACCCATGTCCAGGCCAACCACTTTCCCGGTGTACTTCACGTCATCGCCGTAGATGTCGCTGACAACCGTCGCGGTCTGGCCGATACGCATATGGGCAAGTTGCGTCTCTTTAAAGTTAGCGTCTACCCACAGATTGTCTGCCGGAACGACCGCCATCAGCGGCGTGGTCGGGCTGATCTGCGCCCCAGGCTGAACGGAACGGCGGGAGACATAGCCGGTCATCGGGCTGACGATTTTGGTACGCTGCAGGGCTAGCCATGCGTTACGCACTTCAGTCGCCGCCTGCTGCACGGCGGGCTGGTTTTCAAGGCTGGTGCCCAGCACCATTGCCTGGTTGGCATTGTACTGTTGAATCGCCACATCCAGCTGCGCCTGAGCGCTGGCAACGGCATCGCGGGCGTGTTGCAGCTCTTCACGGCCAATCAGGTTGGCGGTGCCGAGCGGTACGCGGCGGTTGAGGTCGCTCTGCGCCTGGGCGAGTGCAGTTTTCTGCACGTCGATATTGGCCTGCAGCTGTTTGCTGTTGATCATCAGCTGGCGGGTCTGACGAACGCTGGAGGCCAGCGCGGTCTGGGCTTTCTCAAATGCCTGCTGCGCGTCAGTCGGATCGAGGGTGACCAACACATCGCCTTTTTGCACAAAGTCGGTATTGTCAGCCCAGACTTTCGTCACGCTGCCCGACACCTGCGCCATAATCTGTACCTGGTTCCCTGCCACGTAGGCGTCGTCTGTCTCTTCAGCATGACGCAATACTAAAAACCAATAGATCCCATATGCCACGGCAATAATAATAAAGAGCAAGGTCAACAGAAGAAGGGCACTTTTACGTTTGCCTTTCTTGTTGGCCGGTTGCTGCGGGTTAGTGCTCTCCGCATTTGCGCTCATTGTTGTTCTCCACGATCTTCTTATTTTCACATCGGCTGAGCCGACCTGTTGTCAGAAAGGCCAGCAGTGTGACGTGCTGGCCTGTCGGTTTTCTTATGAATCTGGATTGTTGAGCGTGTCGTCGCGTTAGCGCAGCGCCTCAAGAATGGCGCCATCTTCATCCATCTGATCCAGACGGGTGAGCAGCTTGCGCGTGATGTGCTCAAGCTGGTCGCGCTCGGCGGTGCTGAGGGCAGACCAGAGTTTGTGCAGGCAATTGTGCTGAGGTGGCAGTACCTCACGCAGGAATTCGTGACCTTTGTCGGTCAGTTGCAGATGCAGGCAACGACGATCGTTGTCGCTTTCACGGCGTTCAATCCAGCCGCGCTTTTCCAGCTCATCGGCAATACGGGTTGCGTTGGTACGGGAAGAGCCCAGCGCGCAGCTCAGCTCAGAAGGCTGAATACTGTGGTTTTCCTGAGACTCCAGCGTAATCAACGCCATAAACAACGTCTCGTTAATCCCTTGAGCTTTCAGCATCTTATTACGGTTTTCCAGAAGCTTACCCTGCATGTGCATGCACAGGCGAGTCAGCAGGATTTCCTGATACGGGAAGTCCTCATGGCGACTGGCGCGGAATTTAAGCATTTGTTCAATGGGCGTAAACGAACTATCCATTTGGGCATAACCTCATTAATTACAGCCGATATAGTAACGACAGTGACAAATAATGTAAATGAATTATTTGTGCGGTTATATCCGCCAAATGAATGTCACCGTCAGAAAGCGCCGGGTAAGTCCGTGACCCGGTGAGCACAGAAAGAGTAGGGTGTGAACCCGTAGAAGAGAGGATGTGAGGACGGGGGTCTGAACTATTCATGCCAATTGTAGATATGTCACCCACATTAAAATTTCTGGGATAAATGATTACGTTTACATTAACAGACTGCAGGGCCCCTTTATACCCTAAGAGGCCCAAAGCAATGTAAAACTTAGTGAATCGCCTCCTGGCGATGGTAGCCGCGCCACCATACAAGAAGGTTGAGCGCGGCAACGATGGCCCCAATCCCACACACGCCCGACCAGCCGGCATGCTGCCACGCCGACGCTGAAATTAATGAACCAGCAGCACCACCAATGAAGTAGCTGGTCATGTATCCGGCGGTGAGGCGGTTACGCGCTTCGGGTTTCACGCGATAAATCACGGTCTGATTAGTAATGTGGACACCCTGTACGGTGAGGTCGAGTACCAGAATACCGACGATCAGCGCCAGCACCGAGACGTGTCCATACCAGATCGCCGCCCAGGAGAGCAGGAGCAAAACCAGCCCGGCGGTGGTGGTCAAATGTGATTTGCCTTTGTCGGCCAGCCCACCCGCCGGACGCGCACCCAGCGCGCCCGCAGCACCGGCCAGGCCGAACAGACCAATGACGCCTTCAGAATAGTTAAACGGCGGTGCCGCGAGCAGAAACGCCATTGAGGTCCAGAGAATACTGAAGTTGGCGAAGGTCAAACATCCAAGCAGAGCGCGGGTGCGCAGGAGTTTATCCTGAGTGAACAGGCTGAACACGGAGGCCAGAAGCTGCGGATAGTTAAGGTGGTTCTCTTGCTTCACCTTCGGCAGGCCGCGCCACAGCGCCAGCGCCATCACCACCATTAACACGCTCGCCACCCAATAAACGGTGCGCCAGCCGCCGAGGCTTGCCAGTAGTCCTGCCACGGTACGCGCCAGCAAAATCCCCAGCAGCAGGCCGCTCATGATGGTGCCCACTACCTTGCCACGTTTGTCCGGTGAGGCCAGCGTCGCGGCGAGGGGTACCAGGATTTGCGCGACGACGGAGAACAGCCCTGTCAGCGCGGTACCGACGATCATCATCGTCAGCGACTGGCTGCTGGCGGTGATCAGCATGCCACCTGCCGCCAGCAGCGTCATCGAAACAATCAGCATCCGGCGTTCAAACATATCGCCAAGCGGCACCAGGAACAGCAACCCGGCGGCGTAGCCGAGCTGTGCCGCCGTCACGATGAAGCCAGCGGAACTGGCAGAAAGGTTGAACGCGCGGGCGATGGTGTCGAGAAGGGGTTGCGCGTAATAGTTGCTGGCGACGGCCAGACCCGTTGCCACGGACATTAAAAGGATAAGTGCGGGGCTAAGCCCTGGAGTTGTTTTTGTCATGAGTTTCAGGAATCGTTCGTTAAGTGATTATTTTTCCGGAAACCATAATAGCGAATGATTGTTAAGGTGGGGGGATTGTTGGGTGATGGATTGTGCGGTTTAGGGGGATCGTACGGTCTGGTGCCCCCTCACCCCGGCCCTCTCCCCAAAGGGGAGAGGGTTAGGGTGAGGGGTAAGGCTTTGTGCTTTACTTCTGCGCCGCAAGCGCCTCTTTCACCCAGCCGTCAAACTGCTGCTGGTGGGCTTTGATCCAGCCGTCGACGTGACCTTTGACATCCGCTTCAGACGATTTGCCCGCATGCATCATGGCGTTCTGAGCATTGATATCCGCCAGCGGCAGTTTCATTACCGAGAACAATTTTGCTGCCGCCGGGTTTTTCTCGGCCCAGGCTTTGTTCGCCACAATATGCATGGTATTCACCGGGAAGCCGTAGTTCATGCCGTTCGGCAGTTTGGTGTCGATATCCTTCTGCTCGCCCGGCAAGGAGGAGAATGGCACCTGCAGCCACACCACGTCTTTACCCGGCTTCAGCACGTCGCTCACCCAGTACGGCGTCCAGGTGTAGTAGATCACCGGTTTACCCTCTTTGAACCGGGCAATGGTGTCGGCCATCATCGCCGAATAGTTACCGTGGCTGACATCAACCGTCTTCGCCAGGTCATAGGCTTTGTTCTGGTGATTAATCACCGCTTCACAGCCCCAGCCCGGTGAGCAACCCATCATGTCGGCTTTACCGTCACCGTTGGTGTCGAACAGTTTGGCGATCTTCGGATCTTTCAGCTGTTCAATATTGGTGATGTGGTACTTATCGGCGGTTTTCTTGTCGATCAGATAACCCTGCGCTGCACCGGTTACGAAGGTGCCTTCACGATAGAATTTCTTGTCGCCACCGGCGGCGGCATACATATCGTCGTGCAGCGGCTGCCAGTTCACCGCGGTAAAGGTGGCATCACCGGAGGCAATCGAGGTGTAGCCCACGTTGTAATCCACTTCGCTCGGCGTGTTGACCGTGTAGCCCAGTTTTTCCAGGGCTCGGCTGACGATGAGCGTCTGGAAGCTCTCTTCCGAAATGGTGCTCTGCACCGGCTGCACGGTGATGCCTTTACCCGGCAGGTCAGCTGCAAACGTGCTGGTGGAGACAAGGGTGGCAAACGCTGTGGCAAAAAGTACGTTATGTCGCATCGTTGTTCCTTATTTTGATTTCGTGAAAGGGCGAGTGAATAACCCGACAGGGCCGGTGGTATACCAGCGACGGTTGCCGCGACTGCGTGAATCACGACCGACAGCCTGTGTCAGGCGGTCAAGAATAATGGCGAGGATCACAATGCCCACGCCGCCTACGGTAGCCAGCCCCATGTCGAGACGGCCAATACCGCGCAGCACCATCTGGCCCAGACCGCCCACGGCGATCATTGAGGCAATGACCACCATCGACAGCGCCAGCATCAGCGTCTGGTTAACGCCTGCCATGATGGTCGGCATCGCCAGCGGGAGCTGGACCTTAAACAGCATCTGACGCGGGCTGGCACCAAACGAGCGTGACGCTTCGATCAGATCGGCCGGCACCTGGTTAATGCCCAGGATGGTCAGACGAATAATCGGCGGCAGGGCGAAGATAATGGTTACCACCACGCCCGGCACGTTACCGATACCGAACAGCATTACGATAGGCACCAGATAGACGAATGCCGGTGTGGTCTGCATCGCATCCAGCAGCGGACGAATGATCTTCGCCGCCCGCGGGCTACGTGCCAGCCAGATCCCCATCGGCAGGCCGATGACAATACAGAAGAGCAGGGCGGTCAGCACCAGTGCCAGGGTGATCATCGCCTGCGACCAGGCGCCAATGGCGCCAATGGCAATCAGCGAAATCAGCGTGGCGATCCCCATTCCTGCGCTACCGAACTGCCAGGCGATCAGCGAGAACAAAACGATCGCGACCGGAGCTGGCATACCGAGCATCAGCTGCTGGAAGCCGTTGAGGATGTAATCCACCGGGACGCGGATCCCCTGAAAGAGCGGACGAAAATGCGTTACTACCCAGTCGATCCCCTCCGTGACCCAGCTATCGAGTGGGATCAGCGTTTTATGGAACGGATCCATAATGTTGAAGTGTTCTGGCGCAGGCGCAGGTGCGCTGTTGAGCCAGTCCGCCGCGCCACCGCCATCGGCAGGTGCTGGCGTGGAGCCCCACGCATCGGCAGATTGCGCAGCGCTGTCCGCTGCTTCAGTGGTGCCCCACGGGTTAGATTGATCGGTCATTGTTTGCTCCCTCGCGATCTAAAGCCTGCAGCAACATGCGTTTTGAGATGATGCCGACGTACTGTTGTTCTTCCCCGACGACCGGAACGGCACACGGTGCCTGGCCGACGTGGGAGAGCAACTCGCTGAGCGGCGTTTCGGCGTCCACGGCAAGGGGAGCGTCGATTAACGCCGCATCGATTCCCTGATTTTCGCTAAGGGCGGTTTTCAGGGAGTCGATGGAGACAATGCCGACAAATTTATTGCCGCGTTCAACCAGATAACCGTATTCACGGTCTTCGTCCTGCAGAAGCTTAAGCGCGGAGCGTGGGCCGAAACCTGGCGTTTTACGGATAATGCCGTTTGGCGTTCGACGGGCAATATCTTTCGCGCTAAACACATGGCTAATATCCACGCCGCGGAAGAAGGTACGCACGTAATCATTTGCCGGATTATTCAGTATTTCATCCGGCGTGCCGACCTGCACCACCTCACCATTTTGCATAATCGCAATGCGGTCGCCAATACGCATGGCTTCATCTAAATCATGGGAAATAAAGACAATGGTTCGCTGATGTTTTGCCTGTAATTTTACCAGCTCATCCTGCATCTCGGTGCGAATTAACGGGTCGAGCGCGGAGAAGGCTTCATCCATTAATAATATGTCTGGATTAATGGCTAATGCGCGGGCTAAACCCACACGCTGACGCATCCCGCCGGAAAGTTCATCCGGGTAGGCGTGAGCATAATTTTCGAGCCCAACCTGACGCAGCGCATCAAGCGCTTTTTCCTGACGTTCTTGCGCAGCAACGCCCGCTAATTCCATACCGAAAGCGGCATTATCCAGCACCGTCATATGCGGCATTAGCGCGAATGACTGGAACACCATTGCAATCTTCTTTCTGCGCACCTCGCGGAGCTCTGCGTCTGATATTCTGGCGATATCCACGCCGTCAATCAGCACCTGTCCGCGGGTGGGTTCAATCAGGCGATTGAGAAGGCGAACCATAGTGGATTTACCCGAACCGGATAACCCCATGATGACAAAAATCTCGCCTTCTTCAATGGCCAGACTGGCGTCTTTAACGCCAAGCGATAGCCCGGTTTTTTCCAGAATTTGCTCTTTCGTAAGGCCTTTTTCAATATATTTGAATGCGCGCTGTGGATGCTCGCCAAATACTTTATAAAGATTTTTCACTTCTAATTTAATTGCCATGCAATAGAGAGTGTCCTGTTATTTGTTTATGCCAATATGATTACCATGGTAAATTGTTAACGGGCATAACCCTAACATACTGAGAATCTGAGACAACCCTGCGTTTGCTTATGGTGGGGATTTTCAGGTAAGCGAAACGGCTGAATTTCCCATGAGTAAAGGGCTGAGCGTCATTTGAGTTTTTCTTAAATTTTTGCTGCTGAATCGGGGAATTTCGCCTGAATCGGTATGATTCAGGCGAATATGACGGAGGAATTACAGTGTAGTTCCCAGGGAAATATTCTGGTAGAAATAAAGGGATTTATATTTAATTAATGAACGTTAATTCACTCATTAAAAATCCCAGTCTTCGTCTTTCGTCTCCACCGCTTTGCCCATCACATACGATGAACCGGACCCGGAGAAGAAATCGTGGTTTTCGTCGGCATTAGGCGACAGCGCCGCCAGAATTGCCGGGTTCACTTCCGCCATCTCCGGCGGGAACAGCGCCTCGTAACCAAGGTTCATCAGCGCCTTGTTGGCGTTGTAGCAGAGGAACGCTTTGACGTCTTCTTCCCAGCCCGTTCCGGCGTACAGCTCTTCGGTATAGCTCAGCTCGTTATCGTACAGATCCATCAGCAAATCGAGCGCAAACCCTTTTAGTTCATCGCGTTTTTCCGTACTGATTTTCTCCAGACCTTTCTGGTATTTATAGCCGATGTAATACCCGTGCACCGCTTCATCCCGAATGATGAGCCGAATCAGGTCGGCGGTGTTGGTGAGCTTGCCCCGGCTCGACCAGTACATTGGCAGCCAGAAGCCAGAGTAGAAGAGGAAGGATTCCAGAAACACGCTGGCGACCTTCTTTTTCAGCGGCTCGTCGGCCCGATAATACTCAAGCACCAGCGCAGCCTTGCGCTGCAATGACGCGCTCTCTTCACTCCAGGCGTAAGCCGCATCCACGTCTTTGGTCTGGCACAGCGTGGAAAAAATCGAGCTGTAAGAGCGGGCGTGCACCGCCTCCATAAAGCTGATGTTCGACATCACCGCCTCTTCATGCGGTGTCAGCGCGTCAGCCATCAACGCCGGGGCACCAACGGTGTTCTGGATGGTGTCCAGGAGCGTCAGGCCGGTAAAGACGCGGATCGTCAGCTTTTGCTCGGCGTGGCTCAGGGTTTGCCAGGCCGGAATATCATTGGAGAGCGGGACTTTTTCCGGCAGCCAGAAGTTGCTGGTCAGGCGGTTCCATACCTCCAGATCTTTATCGTCCTGGATTTTGTTCCAGTTAACGGCATTCACGCGTGACAGTTTCATCCTTTCTCCTTACAGCGCGCAGGACACGCAGCCTTCGATTTCGGTGCCTTCCAGCGCAAGCTGGCGCAGGCGAATGTAGTAAAGCGTTTTGATGCCTTTCTTCCAGGCGTAGATCTGCGCTTTGTTGATATCCCGCGTGGTGGCGGTATCCGGGAAGAAGAGCGTCAGCGACAGCCCCTGATCCACGTGTTTTGTCGCTTCGGCGTAGGTATCGATGATTTTTTCCGGGCCGATTTCATACGCATCCTGATACAGCGCCAGGTTGTCGTTGGTCATAAACGGGGCAGGGTAGTAAACGCGTCCGGTCTTGCCTTCCTTGCGAATTTCAATTTTCGACACAATCGGATGAATGCTCGACGTGGCATGGTTGATATACGAGATAGACCCGGTTGGCGGCACGGCCTGGAGGTTCTGGTTATAGATACCGTGGCGCATCACGTCATCACGCAGCTGCTGCCACATCTCGCGCGTCGGCAGGGTTATCCCCGCGCGGGCAAAGAGATCGCGCACTTTTGCGGTTTTCGGCTGCCACTCACCTTCAAGATACTGGCTAAAATATTCCCCGCTGGCGTAGCGCGACTGTTCAAATCCCGCGAACCGCTGGTTGCGCTCGCGCGCCAGCATCATTGAGGTGTGCAGCGCATGCCAGGTAATGGTATAGAAATAGAGGTTAGTAAAATCCAGCCCTTCCGGACTGCCGTAGGCGATGCCTTCGCGTGCCAGGTAGCCGTGAAGGTTCATCTGCCCCAGGCCGATAGCGTGCGATGCTGCGTTACCCGCTTCGATGGAGGGCACGCTGCGGATGTGGCTCATGTCCGATACCGCCGTCAGTCCGCGAATGGCCGTCTCCACCGTGCGGCCGACGTCAGGGGAATCCATGGTGTGGGCGATATTCAGCGACCCGAGGTTACAGGAGATATCCTTGCCGATAGCCGCGTAGTCCAGGTTCTCGTCGTATGTTGACGCGCTGTTGACCTGCAAAATCTCCGAGCACAGGTTGCTCATGTTGATGCGTCCGGCAATCGGGTTCGCGCGGTTTACCGTATCCTCGTACATGATGTACGGATAGCCAGACTCAAACTGGATTTCTGCCAGCGTCTGGAAGAAATCGCGGGCGTTGATGGTTTTTTTGCGGATGCGCTCGTCGGCTACCAGCTCCTCGTAGCGCTCGCTGATGGCTACGTCGCCAAAGGGTTTGCCGTAAATACGCTCAACGTCATACGGCGAAAAGAGCGCCATCTCGGCATTCTCTTTTGCCAGTTTAAAGGTGATATCCGGGATCACCACCCCCAGCGACAGGGTTTTGATACGGATTTTTTCGTCGGCATTTTCGCGTTTGGTATCCAGAAAACGCAGAATATCGGGATGATGCGCGTGCAGGTAAACCGCCCCGGCGCCCTGGCGTGCGCCAAGCTGGTTGGCGTAGGAGAATGCATCTTCCAGCATCTTCATCACCGGGATCACGCCGGAAGACTGGTTTTCAATGCGCTTGATCGGCGCGCCCGCTTCACGCTGGTTCGAGTCCATAAACGCCACGCCGCCGCCGCGTTTGGAAAGCTGACGCGCCGAGTTTACCGCACGGCCAATCGACTCCATATTGTCTTCGATGCGCAGCAGGAAGCAGGAGACCAGCTCGCCGCGCTGGGCCTTACCGCAGTTGAGAAACGTTGGCGTGGCGGGCTGGAAGCGCCCGGCGAGGATCTCCTCCATCAGCCGTTCAGCCAACGCTTCATCGCCCTGGGCAAGGGTCAGCGCCACCATCACGACGCGATCTTCAAAATGTTCCAGGTAGCGTTTACCGTCGAAGGTTTTCAGGGTGTAGCTGGTGTAATACTTCCACGCGCCGAGGAAGGTCTGGAAACGAAAACCGCTCGCATGCGCGCGCTCGAAAAGCTTCACCACGAAGGCGCGGTCGTAGCGGGTCAACACGCGCTCCTCGTAATAGCCCTCTTTAACCAGAAAATCGAGGCGTTCCTGCTGGCTGCCAAAAACGACGCTGTTTGGACGGACGTGGGCGGCGAAAAAGGCCTCCACCGCCTCATGATCTTTGCCAAACTGAATGCGCCCCTCCCGATCATAGAGGTTAAGCATTGCGTTTAATGCGTGGTAATCAGGTGTTGCCTGGATTATCCGTTCTGCGGTTGTCGTTGCCAAAATTCGTTCACTCCTTTTCGCACATTTTCTACGTCCTGCTGTGTCCCCATCAGTTCGAAGCGATAGAGATACGGCACGCCGCATTTTTGAGAGATGACATCCCCGGCGCGGCCAAAGGCATCGCCGAAATTGCGATTGCCTGCCGCGATCACGCCACGGATAAGCCTGCGGTTATGCGGATCGTTAAGAAAGCGGATCACCTGGCGAGGCACGGCGCCTGCCGTACCGCCACCGCCATAGCTGGGCACCACCAGAATGTAAGGTTCGTCTACCTGAATACGTTCCCGCTCATTAAGCGGAATACGCACCGCAGGCAGCCCGACGCGCGCGATAAAGCGAAGCGTGTTTTCCGAGCTGCTGGAGAAGTAGACCAGCCCACTCATGCGCTGGCGGCCTGGGCGCTCAGACGGTTAATCATGTCCGGGCGAAAGCCGGACCACCGGGTTTCACCGGCAATGACCACCGGGAGCTGACGGAATCCCTGCGCCCGCAGGGTCTCAGCGGCCTCAGGCTGCTGGTCGATATTCACCATCTCAAAAACCATTCCACGGCTTTCCATCGCCCGTTTGGTGGCGTGGCACTGAACACAATTGTTACGAGTGTAAATAATAATGCTCATGATTCGTATTTCCATTTAAAATGAGAGAGCGGCGCGAATCATCGCGTCAGGTTGTGTGTGTCTTGCTAAAGGGGATACTAGATGTAGTTATCTTAAGTTTCAACCATACAAGATATGGGAAATTCAGATTGATGTTGCCCTGGTGATGAGCTCAGCGGGGCAGGGCGGGCTGCACGGGTTTTTCAAAGGATAAGGCAAAGAAAAGCCCCGGCGCCTGAGGCCACCGGGGCTGATGAGAAGCCGCACTTATTTTCGCAGGCTGAGCAGGGCGCCGACAAAGATGCCGACCGCTGCGACCGTTCCCAGCGTACAAAGTGGCTTTTCACGTACGAAGGTCGTTGCACAGCTTGCCATGTCGCAGGCAGCCTGCGTGGCGCGTGAACGTCCGTTCATTCTGGCGCGGGTTTCACGGAGCAGAGACTGAGCCTTACGTTTTGCGGCATCCGCTTCGTCCTTCGCGTCAGATCCCCAGGACTTCAGCACCTCTTCCAGCGTGTCCGCTAATTGGCTGACATCATTACGAATATCCTGCGCGTCGTCGTTAATATCGTTTCGGTTCGGTCTGTTAAACATACGATCCTCCGTAAATTTGCGTTCCCGATCAGTTTAGTTCAGAAATTTAATATCTGAAGCGCGTCACGCGTTATCCGGCAGTTTATGGACTATTCTGAAAGCCCTGCTAATGCTGAATACTGTAAGGTTGCCGGGCAGGAAAAGATAACGAGGAAAAGATATGTATTTACGACCTGACGAGGTGGCACGCGTTCTTGAAAAAGAGGGATTCACCATGGATGAGGTGACGTCAAAAGCGTATGGATATCGCCGCGGTGAGAATTATGTGTATGTTAATCGTGAAGCCAGAATGGGACGTACCGCTCTCATTATTCACCCGACGCTGAAAGACAGAAGTCTGTCATTTGCTGAGCCTGCCTCGGATATTAAAACCTGCGATCATTATCAGCAATTCCCGCTCTATTTAGGCGGAGAAACGCATGAACATTATGGTATTCCGCATGGCTTCAGTTCGCGCATGGCGCTGGAGCGGTTTCTGAAGGGACTGTTTGGCGACGTACAGTAAACTGGCGACTGGCATTCGCCAGTCGCTTCACATCACGCTTTCGCCTGGCTGTACTGACTGACTTTGAACAGACGGCGACAGTAGTCGAGGAAATAGCCGTATACGGCGCCCATCAACATCGAAATAACGATATTCGAACTGACCGCCGCGACGATCTGGTGCCAGTCTGCGCCCACGGTTAACAGAATAGCCACATATACCGGAGACTGGAACGTCACATAAGCCAGCACGTCCGCCAGGTTTTTTACCCAGCCTGCGGGGCTGATACGACGGGCGAAACGCATGACCGCATCGCGGTATAATCCGTATGGCCATGCGATAATAATGTTGACCGGGATGGCCACCAGACGCGAAGAAAGTGACTGCTCAAAGGTCATTCCTGAGAGGAATATTTCAATCAGCATGTTCACGACGGAACAGTAAACAACCATCGCAAAAGTATCCGCCACAGCGTGGCGCAGGCGAGATTGCGGCGAGAACATGTCTGAACTCCTCGAGAAGAACACAGTGGAAACGATTCCCTTCGGCGATTAGTGCTTTAGGTTGCTTTGTTTGACGTGTATAGCGTATCTCTCTGTGTTTGAACTAACAACTAGTGATTAATTTTTATTTAATCGCCTTTTGTCCACAAAATTCTCTAAAATTGGGTGTTTTTTGTTCTGCTCGTTATAATCTGTCTTGTTAAGGTGCTTTTTCATAAAAAACAAAGACTTGATTTTCGAGGCGGCCAGGGTGAGTCATCCTTGTCTGGATGGCGGCGCAGTATGCTGTAATTTGAATTAAAGTTGACCATTTATATTGATGTGGTGATTAGATTCGCACCAGGCTCGCCGGCATCCTGCGTTATTATTAACGTTAATATTTAAATATATTTACACTGATGCCCCTGCGGACCCTTGGGTAGATATTCTGGTCGAAATGAATTATTCTGTGGGTGATTTATCTATTTACCCCAAAGAAAAGGTTTTCAAATAATATGTCTTTGACGTTACAGAATCTTAATAATATCCGAACCCTGCGCGCGATGGCGCGTGAATTATCCCTGGACGTTCTTGAGGAAATGCTGGAAAAGGTCAGGGTCGTTACTGAAGAGAAACGCAGTGAGCTGGCGGAATTAGAGCAGCAGCGTGCTGAGCAGCAGGAGAAAATTAATGCCCTGCTGGAGCTGATGAAAGCCGATGGTATTTCACCGACCGATCTGCTGGGTTCCGAGCTGGCGCAGACGGGTAAACCGACTAAAAAGCGTAAACCGCGTGAAGCGAAATATCGCTTTATTGATCAGAACGGTGAAGAGAAAACGTGGACCGGCCAGGGCCGCACGCCGAAGCCTATTGCCAGCGCGCTGGCAGAGGGTAAAACGCTGGATGATTTTCTGATCTAATGCGTGAGCCGGGCGGTAATCGCCGCCCGGTTGTTTGTTCAGCAGACGCCGAAATCACCTTCTTCACTATACGGCGCCAGATCGGCCGCTTTCAGGGTATATTTTTCGCCTTGTTCATTACTGGCCTGAACCGCCACAACGCTTTCACCATTCACTTCGAGCACTTTCAGCTTCGGGCCGCCTTTACGCGGTTGCACATAATCACCGACAGAAAACATATTACCTCCTCATCGTTTAAGCGATCTTCACCTTAGCCCACGTATGACGCCGGGTACAGTGACTTTCACAGATTACTGCTTATGAGGTACGCCGGTTCCATGGCATCACCTTGAGCAGTCTCGCCATACCGCAAAATCCCGTTACACCGGCGAACAGCAGCCCGGCGCCCACAAAACCGCTGAGCAGGAAAAAGCCGCTGGAGACGCTATAGCCCAGCACCACGCCGCAGAGAATCAACAGCCCGGCCGCGATTTGCACCTGACGCATCAGCGGGAGAGGCTGGGATTTATCTTCAACGGTCAGCAGCCCGGCCTGCTTCCAGCCCTGAATGCCCCCCTCGACCACAAATGCCTGAGCGGGTGACGCCGCCTGGGCCAGGCGGTCAGCATTCCCGGACGTCCTGGCACCGGACTGACAGTGAAAAAGCACTATTTCACCCGCCCGTGCGTTAAGTCCGCCGGGTAAGGTGGCTAGCGGTACTGACTCTGCCCCGGAAATATGCTCGCGGGCATATTCGTCGGTATCACGAATATCTATGAGTCTGGCGCCCTCGGCTACGCGGGCTTTGGCCTGTTGCGGTGTAATCAGCGGAAGTGACATGGCGACTCCTTACGGACAATAAAGGGTTTTCAGGGTGCTGATGAGCTGAAGCACCGCATCGTTTTTAATGAAATAAAGAATGCGCTGCGCCTCACGGGTGCTGTCGATAAGTCCTTCCTCACGCATACGCGCCAGATGCTGCGACGTGGCGGAAGGGCTCAGCCCGGTGGCACGCGCCAGGTCGCCCGCACGGGTGCCGGGAGCTCCGCATAATGTGCAGAGGATCAGCAGCCGACGTGGATTACTCATCGCTTTCAACAGGGCGGCGGCCTGCTCAGCGCTGGCCTGGAGTTGTTCAAGTTCAGTCATTTTAGTTTAGCATTTCCTTAATTAAGTAAATTCTAAACTATTACGGTGCGTTACACCACTGCCAAAAGCGTAAAAGAGGGTAAATGGGACGGGTCTGGATGGCAGAAGCCGATAAACTGGCTACGCTTAGAGTCATACTCTTATTTATTTTCAACTGGTTAGCTTGTACGGAGTGCTTATGGGTTTTTGGCGTATTGTCTTTACGATTATTCTTCCTCCGCTGGGCGTGCTGCTCGGTAAGGGGTTTGGCTGGGCGTTTATCCTGAATATTCTTTTGACCTTGCTGGGTTACATTCCCGGTCTTATCCACGCGTTTTGGGTTCAAACCAAAAGCTAAGCCCGCCAGAGTAAATCGCTATAGATGTTCGTCAGCACGCCCGCTGGACCAAACTGCTGTTTGATCCAGCGAGTGACCTGGCCGGTCGCCGCATGTTGTGTGGCAAGCAGCATGCGGGAATCCTGACGCGGATTGTTGATGCGTCGGGTGACCAGTAGCCCGTCTTCTCCCGCCTCGCGGGCCATGTATTCCGGCAAAAAGCCAATCCCTTCTCCCAGAATCTGACACTGGCACTTGGTGTTGAAATCCGGCACCAGAATCGCCTCCTGCCCGTGCAGCAGCCAGCCGACCTTCTTATTAATGGTGTGCGCGGTATCTTCCACCATGATGTTGGGATATAGCCGCAGCTGGCTCTCCGCAATCGGCTCGGGGACAAAGGCCAGCGGATGTTCCGGTGCGATAGCAAATACCCAGCGGATGGCGCCAATCTCGGTGTAATCAATGCCGCCGCCGTCGAGCAGGGTATCCGGCGCACCAATCGCGATATTGGCCTGGTTGTTGATGATGGAATCCCAGACGCCGTTATACACCTCGGTGGTCACCGTGATCTGGCAGGTGGGAAACTGCTTTTTCAGCACCTGCAGCAGGCGTGCAGTATGACGTGGAGTATACAAAAGCTGATTGATACAGATACGCACCCGCGCCTCAATGCCCTGCGAAATGGTATCAATTCCGCGCTTGATGGCGTGAAAGTCGTTCAGCAGGTCGGTTGCCTTGCGGTAAAAGTAAAAGCCAGATTCGGTCAGCTCAATGCTGCGCGTGTTACGCACAAACAACACCACGTCCAGCCCGGTCTCCATGCGTTTAATGGTGTAACTGATGGCCGAGGTGGTCACGCCCAGCTCGGCGGCGGCTTTGCTGAAACTGCCAAAACGTGCCGCAGTGGTGAAGGCCAGCAGGTTCTCTTCGGTAAAGATGGAATTCATATTACGGCTCCTGGTTGCCATCAGTTTTGAACATATTTTAACAGCGCTGTTACATCACATTTGAAGCCGGTCACAGTTCTGGCTATTTGCTCAGGGCCGCGCGGTACAAGGCTTTCTCAGCCATAAGGATAATGCAGCCTGAGGCGCTAAAAAGCGGTAAAACATAAGAAAAAGGTTGCACAGACGCACGTTTTAGCTGAACCGTTGAATTTAACTCAACAATGAATTGCCTGTCGATGAATGAATTTTAAGCGGATTCTTTTATCACCAGGCTGTTGCTATTCTCAGGTCATCAGAAATGAAACATAGGGAGTCTGAATATGTCTGCAACTGCACTGGTGACGGAATTTCTGCTGGCGGCAGAAGAGGGGAACGTCGACGCGCTAAAAGCCTGTCTGGAGAAAGGCGTGGATATTAACGCCACCAACCGCCAGAAAAGAACCGCCATTATTATTGCCAGCCTGAAAAAGCATTATGCCTGTGTGGGATTTTTAATTGCAGCCGGTGCGGATATTGATAAACAGGACCAGACCTGTTTTAACCCCTTCCTGATTAGCTGCCTGACCAATGATTTAACGTTACTGCGCATCGTTCTTCCGGCAAATCCGGACCTGGATCGCCTGACGCGCTTCGGTGGCGTGGGGATTACCCCGGCCAGTGAGAAAGGCCACGTTGAAATTGTGCGCGAGCTGTTGGCAAAAACCGATATTAACGTCAACCACACCAACTTTGTCGGCTGGACGCCGCTGCTGGAGGCCATCGTGTTGAATGACGGCGGCGAGAAACAGCAGGAAATTGTGAAGTTGTTACTGGATAACGGCGCGAACCCGCACATGACCGATAAATACGGTAAAACCCCGCTCGAGCTGGCGCGGGAAAAAGGCTACCACGCGATCGCCGACCTGCTGCTGGCGGCCGGCGCGTAAAGACGACGGTCAGCCTGCTCCGGCTGGCCGCTTAATAAAAAAAGCATTTTTACCGGCGTGCATTTTGCACGACGGCGGCCCCCTTTTATCCGCTTTCAGGAGAAAATAATGCCCACAAAAATCGTGATTAAAAAGAACACTTATTTTGACTCCGTCTCATTAATGTCCATTTCCACTAAAGCCAATAAATTGCCGGGGGTTGAACAGGCCTTTGTGGCGATGGCGACGGAGATGAATAAAGGCGTATTAAAAAACCTTGGACTGCTGACGCCGGAATTAGAAAACGCGAAAAACGGCGATCTGATGATCGTTATTAAAGGCGATGCGGCGAATGATGAAACGCTGGCGGCCATCGAAGCGTTATTTACGCGCAAAGAGCGTGCAGGCTCCCACGAAGCGCGCTACGCCACGATTGCCAGCGCCAAAACCCATCGCCCGGACAGCAACCTTGCGGTGATCTCTGTCAACGGCACCTTTGCCGCCCGCGAAGCACGTCAGGCGCTGGAAAACGATCTTAACGTCATGCTCTTTTCCGATAACGTGTCGCTCGATGACGAGCTGGCGCTGAAGCAGCTGGCCCACCAGAAAGGGCTGCTGATGATGGGGCCGGACTGCGGCACCGCCATTATCAACGGCGCGGGGCTGTGCTTCGCTAACGCGGTATGTCGCGGGACGATTGGGATTGTCGGCGCATCCGGGACCGGCAGCCAGGAACTCAGCGTGCGCATTCATGAATTCGGCGGCGGTGTGTCGCAGCTGATTGGCACCGGCGGGCGCGATCTCAGCGAGAAAATCGGTGGCCTGATGATGCTCGACGCCATCGACATGCTGGAGGCCGATGAAGGCACCCAGGTGATTGCCCTCATCTCCAAGCCACCCGCACCCGCGGTGGCTGAAAAAGTCCTCGCCCGCGCCCGCGCCTGCCGCAAGCCCGTCGTCGTGTGTTTCCTCGGCCGCAACGTACCGCCCGCTGATGAAGACGGCCTGCAGTTTGCCCGAGCCACCAAAGAGGCAGCCCTGAAAGCGGTACTCCTTACCGGCATCGACAAAGCGTCTCTGGATTTGCACCCGCTCAACTGGCCGCTGATTGAAGAGGTGCGCGCCCGCCTGACCCCGCAGCAAAAATACATTCGTGGGCTCTTCTGCGGTGGGACCCTGTGCGACGAAGCGATGTTTGCGGCGCTGGAGAAGTACGACGACGTCTACAGCAACATCCAGCCGGATCCGGCGAAGCGTCTGAGCGACATCAACGTCAGCCAGGCCCATACCTTCCTCGACTTTGGCGATGATGATTTCACCAACGGCAAACCGCACCCGATGATCGACCCGACCAACCGCATCAGCCGCCTGCTGCAGGAGGCGCGCGATCCGCAGGTGGGGGTCATCGTGATGGATTTTGTGCTCGGGTTTGGCGCGCATGAGGATCCGGTTGGCGTGATGCTCGACGCGATCAAAGAGGCGCAGGCGATCGCGAAGGCCGACAGCCGTCCGCTGGCGATCTTAGGCTATGTGCTTGGTACCGACCAGGATCCGCAGAAGCTTGCTCAGCAGTGCCAGCTCCTGACCGATGCGGGCGTCATCTGGGCCAGCAGCAGCACCAATACCGGATTACTGGCTCGCGAATTTGTCTGCAAAGGGGAGAACGCATAATGACCACCTTATTTAACCAGCCGCTGAACGTGATTAACGTCGGTATCGCGATGTTCAGCGACGACCTCAAAAAACAGCACGTTCCCGTGACCCAGCTCGACTGGACGCCGCCAGGGCAGGGTAACATGCAGATCGTTGAGGCGCTCGATCAACTGGCCGAAAAATCGCTGGCGGAGAAAATTGCCGCCGCTAACCACATCGCGCTTGAGCGCATTATTCAGTCCCACCCGGTGCTGGTGGGCTATGACCAGGCGATTAACGTCGTGCCGGGCATGACCCGCAACACCATCCTGCATGCCGGTCCGCCTGTCTCGTGGGAAAACATGTGCGGGGCGATGAAAGGGGCGGTCACCGGCGCGCTGGTGTTCGAGGGGCTGGCGGCAGATCTGGAGGAGGCTGCAAGGCTCGCTGCTTCAGGGGAAATCACCTTCTCGCCGTGCCACGAGCACGACTGCGTGGGCTCGATGGCGGGCGTCACCTCCGCGTCGATGTTTATGCACATCGTTGAGAACAAAACCTACGGCAACCGCGCGTTCACCAACCTCAGCGAGCAGATGGCGAAGATCCTGCGCATGGGCGCCAACGACCAGAGCGTGATTGACCGCCTGAACTGGATGCGCGACGTGCTCGGCCCGATGCTGCGCGACGCGATGAAGATCGTCGGTGAAATCGATCTTCGTCTGATGCTGGCCCAGGCGCTGCACATGGGCGACGAGTGCCACAACCGCAACAACGCGGGCACTACGCTGCTGATCCAGGCCCTGACGCCGGGTCTGATCCAGGCGGGTTATCCTGTTGAGCAGCAGCGTGAGGTGTTCGAGTTTGTCGCCAGCAGCGACTACTTCTCCGGCCCGACGTGGATGGCAATGTGCAAAGCCGCGCTGGACGCCGCCCACGGCATTGAGTACAGCACCGTTGTCACCACCATGGCGCGCAACGGCTACGAGTTCGGTCTGCGCGTCTCCGGCCTGCCGGGGCAATGGTTCACCGGCCCGGCGCAGCAGGTCATTGGCCCGATGTTTGCGGGCTATAAGCCGGAAGACTCCGGGCTGGATATCGGCGACAGCGCAATTACGGAAACCTACGGCATCGGCGGTTTTGCCATGGCGACGGCGCCGGCGATTGTGGCGCTGGTGGGCGGCACGGTGGAAGAAGCCATCGACTTCTCCCGCCAGATGCGCGAAATCACCCTCGGCGAAAACCCGAACGTCACCATTCCGCTGCTCTCTTTTATGGGCATCCCGACTGCCATCGACATCACCAAAGTGGCAGGCAGCGGCATTTTGCCGGTCATTAATACCGCCATTGCCCACAAGGACGCCGGTATCGGCATGATTGGGGCGGGCATCGTTCACCCGCCGTTCAGCTGTTTTGAAAAGGCGCTGTTGACCTTCCGCGATCGCTACGTTTTATAAGGCATGCATCCATGAAAAACATGAAACTGGAGTGGAAAAGAGGTGACTGGGCGGCTTATTTCGGGTTGATGACCAACAACCTGACCAATTTGCTGACCATGATGGGGCTGCTCATTTTTGTCGTCGGCATCCCGAAGGAGATTGTTTATGGACGCATCGCGCCAGCCTTCGGGCTGGCGGTGCTGGTGGCGAGCATCTGTTATGCCTGGTTTGGCCTGCAGATGGCCCGTGCCACCGGGCGCACGGACGTGACGGCGCTGCCGTCCGGCCCGAGCGCGCCGTCGATTTTTACCGTGACCTTCCTGGTCCTCATGCCCGTCTACCAGCAGACCGGGGATGCGGATTTCGCGATTCAGATCGGTCTGGTGTGGTGCTTTGTGGAAGCAATGATCCTCGCGGGCGGTTCGTTCCTCGGGGAGACCATCCGCAAGATGATCCCGCGCACCGTACTGCTGTCGTGTCTCTCCGGTTTAGGCCTGCTGCTGCTGGCGATGAACCCGATGCTCCAGGCGTTTGAAGCGCCGACCGTGTCATTCATCGTACTGCTGCTGATTTTTATCAACTGGTTCGGCAAAAAGCCGATTTTCGCCAAAATCCCGACCGGTCTGCTGTTGCTGATTGCCGGTACGGCATTAGCGTGGATCTCGGGGCTGCAAAGCCCGGAAGCCATTAAGGCGTCTATGTCATCCTTCGGCTTTAACCCGCCGGAAGTGCACGTCGACAGCTTTATGCAGGGGCTGCCGCACGCGCTACCGTATCTGGCATCCGCCGTGCCGCTGGGGCTGGCGAATTATATCTTTGACCTGGAGAACATCGAAAGCGCCCACGCGGCGGGGGATGAGTACCCGACCCGTAAGGTGATGCTGGCGAACGGTCTGGCGTCGATGCTGGGCTGCCTGATGGGTAACCCGTTCCCGGTCACGGTCTACGTCGGCCACCCGGGCTGGAAAGCGATGGGGGCCAGCATTGGCTACACGCTGGCTTCCGGGGTGACCATGTTCATCGTGCCGCTGTTCGGGCTGGGGGCATTTATGCTCGCCATCATTCCGATGACTGCCATCGTGCCCATTCTGGTGTTTATCGGCGTCGTTACCGCTAACCAGGTGGTGCGGGAAACGCCGAAAGTGGAGGTGCCCGTCATTTTCATCTGCCTGTTCCCGTGGATCGCCAACTGGGCGCTCACCATGATGAACAGCGTGATGAATGCGGCAGGGACCAGCGCAGCGAAAATCGGCACCGACGTGCTGCACAGCAAAGGGATTTACTACGAAGGGCTGATGCATCTCGGCAACGGCGCGCCGCTTGCCAGCATGCTGTGGGGCTGTATCGCTATCTTCGCCATCATCAACAAGCCGCTGCGCGGGGCCGTTGCGGCCGCGGGTGGGGCGCTGCTGGCACTGTTTGGGGTGATCCACGCCCCGGTGGTGGGCTTTGCCGAAGGCAGTTCGCTGATGTTCGTTACGGCCTACCTGATGATGGGCGGCATGTTTGTGGTGAAGCATGTGCTGGATAGCCGCGAAGCGGCGAGCGCTGCGACTGGTACCGTTGCGAAGGAAAACGTATGAAAGAGCTTATGGTCGTCGCCATCGGCGGCAACAGCATTATCAAAGACAACGCCAGCCAGTCGGTTGAGCATCAGGCGCAGGCGGTCAAAGCGGTGGCAGAGTCCGTGCTCGAGATGCTGGCCTCCGACTATGACATCGTACTCACCCACGGCAACGGTCCCCAGGTGGGGCTGGATCTGCGCCGGGCCGAAATCGCTCACGAACGGGAAGGGCTCCCTCTGACGCCGCTGGCAAACTGCGTCGCGGATACCCAGGGCGGAATCGGCTACCTGATCCAGCAGGCACTCAATAACCGCCTGGCGGGGCGCGGGGAGCAAAAAGCGGTCACGGTCGTCACCCAGGTCGAAGTGGATAAAGACGATCCCGGCTTTACGCACCCGACGAAACCGATTGGCGCTTTCTTCAGCGAGGCGCAGCGCAATGATCTGAAGCAGGCGCACCCGGACTGGCATTTTGTCGAGGATTCAGGCCGCGGCTATCGCCGCGTCGTGGCCTCGCCGCAGCCGCTGCGCATCGTAGAGGCAGATGCCATCAAGGCGCTGACGCAAAAAGGTTTTGTGGTGATCGGCGCGGGCGGTGGAGGCATTCCCGTCGTGCGCTCGGAGCAGGGCGACTACCGCAGCGTCGACGCGGTAATAGATAAAGATCTCTCCACCGCGCTGCTGGCACGGGAGATCCGCGCCGACGTGCTGGTCATCACCACCGGCGTGGAGAAGGTGTGCATTCACTTCGGCAAGCCGAACCAGCAGGCGCTGGATACCGTCAACGTGGCGCAGATGACGCGCTACATGGAGGAAGGCCATTTCCCGGCAGGGAGCATGTTGCCCAAAATCGTGGCCTCGCTGGAATTTTTACACCACGGCGGTAGGCGAGTGATTATCACCTCCCCGGACTGTCTGCCCGCGGCACTGCGCGGGGAAACCGGTACCCATATTGTGAATGAAGGAAAATAAGATGAATGATAATAAAAGCCGCCGCGAATTTATCAGACAGAGCGGCAAAATGGTCACCGCCTGCGCGCTGTTTGGTGCCACCGGCTCCGTCGCGTATGCTGCGGATACCGCTGCGCCCGCCTGCGAGACCGGTAAACCGATGAACATCACCGCGAAGCATTACTATCTGGACAACGTGCTGCTCGAAGCCGGGTTTACTTTCGACGGCAGCGTGGCGACGAGCACCCGCACCGAGCTGAAAACGCTGGAGATTAAAGACGGCAAGATCGTCGCCCTGCGCGATAACATTAGCCACGCCGACGCGTCTCTGCCTCACTATGACGCGGGTAAAAAACTGATGCTCCCGGCGATGCGCGACATGCACATCCATCTGGATAAAACCTTCTACGGCGGTCCGTGGCGCTCCCTGAACCGCCCGGCGGGGACCACGATTCAGGACATGATCCGCCTTGAGCAGAAGCTGCTGCCGGAGCTGCAGCCCTACACCCAGGAACGCGCGGAGGCACTTATCGACCTGATCCAGTCGAAAGGTTCCACCATCGCCCGCAGCCACTGCAACATTGAGCCGGTTTCCGGCCTGAAAAACCTGGAAAATCTGCAGGCGGTGTTATCGCGCCGCCAGCCTGGCTTTGACTGTGAAATTGTCGCGTTTCCACAGCACGGACTGCTGCTTTCCCATTCTGAAAAACTGATGCGCGACGCGATGCAGGCCGGTGCGCACTACGTGGGCGGGCTGGACCCGACGAACGTCGACGGCGCGATGGAGAAATCTCTCGATCTGATGTTCCAGATAGCGCTGGATTACGACAAAGGGGTGGATATTCACCTGCATGAAACCAGCCCGGCGGGCGTGGCGGCGGTGAATTACATGGTGGAAACGGTGGAGAAAACGCCGGAGCTGAAGGGCAAGCTGACTATCAGCCACGCCTTCGCGCTGGCGACGCTTAACGAGCAGGAGGTGGATGCGATTGCGACTCGTATGGCGGCGCAGCAGGTGACCATCGCCTCTACCGTGCCGATTGGTACCCTCCATATGCCGCTGAAACAGCTGCGTGATAAGGGCGTGTTTGTCATGACCGGCACCGACAGCGTGATCGACCACTGGTCGCCGTACGGCCTGGGAGATATGCTGGAAAAAGCCAATCTTTACGCGCAGCTGTACATTCGCCCGAACGAGCAGACGCTCTCCCGGGCGCTCGGTATCGCGACCGGTGACGTTCTGCCGCTGAACGACAAAGGCGAACGGGTGTGGCCGAAAGCGCAGGACGATGCCAGCTTTGTGCTGGTGGATGCCTCGTGCTCCGCCGAAGCCGTGGCGCGGATTTCACCGCGTACCGCGACGTTCCATAAGGGAAATCTGGTCTGGGGTACTGTGGGCTAGAGGCGAGCCGGGTGACGGCTTCGCCTTACCCGGCCTACTGAAACCCTCAAATCATAGGCCGGGTAAGCGCAGCGCCACCCGGCAATGTTTTATACTGGGAGTCACATTCTTAAAGAGGGATCTGCCATGGCACAAAATATCTACGACAACCCGGCGTTTTTCGAAGGCTACGCCCAGCTTCCGCGCTCGGTGCAGGGGCTGGACGGTGCGCCAGAGTGGCCGGCGCTAAAAAGCATGCTGCCCGATTTAACCGGCAAATCGGTTATCGATCTCGGCTGCGGCTACGGCTGGTTTTGCCGCGCTGCGCGCGAACTGGGTGCATCTGACATCACGGGTGTTGATATCTCAGAAAAGATGCTCGCCCGGGCTGCGGAGCTTACCGCTGACCCACAGATTCATTATCAGCGTAGCGATCTGGAGTCGCTGGCGCTCAAAGATAACAGCCTCGACCTGGTCTACAGCTCGCTGGCACTGCACTACCTGCCGGAACTGGATACGTTATTCGCCAACGTTCAGCGCGCGCTTAAACCCGGTGGCAGCCTGGTCTTCTCGATGGAGCACCCCATTTACACCTGCGCCACCCGCCAGGGCTGGCTGACCGACGACAACGGCGAGCGGTTCTGGGGCGTGAATCATTATCAGGACGAGAGCCAGCGCGTCAGCAACTGGCTGGCGGACGGGGTCATCAAGTATCACCGTACGCTGGGCACCACGCTCAACGCGCTGATCAAGGCCGGATTAACGATAAGCGAAGTCAACGAATGGGGGCCAACGCAGGGGCAAATTGCGGCCTGGCCCGCGCTGGCCGAAGAGGCAGAGCGCCCGATGCTGGTGCTGATCGCCGCCCGTAAGGCTCAGTAACCAACCTTATACACCCGACCGCTCTGTACCCCTTCCACGCTGCGGCGATAGGCCTGCGCCACGGTTGCAGCGGGGACGCTCTCAAAGCCGGGGAAGAAACCGTCGTACGCTTCAGCGGATTCCGTCAGGACCGTCGGGCTAATCAGGTTAATGCGGATCCCGCGCGGCAGCTCACAGGCTGCGGCGCGAACAAACCCTTCCAGTGCGGCATTCACGGTGGTGGCGTTTACTCCCTGGGCAATCGGCTCGTGCGCCACAATGCCGCTAATCAGGGTGATAGAGCCCCCTTCGTTCAGATAGTGTTGGCCGGTTAGCGCAAGGCGCACCTGCCCCAGAAGTTTATCCTGCAGGCCCTGATTAAAGTCGCTGTCTTTCATGGTCGCAAGCGGGCCAAAGTAGAGGCCACCGCTGGCGGAGACAATGGCATCCACCCGGCCAATTTTCTCGAACAGCGCCTGCACGCTCTCCTGCGAGGTGATATCCACCTGATAGTCGCCCCGCGTGCGACCTACGCGGATCACCTCATGACGGCGGCTTAGCGCTTCTGTTACTGCCTGACCGACCGTACCACTGGCACCAATAATCACGATTTTCATAGCAGACTCCTTATGTGTGAGCCTTCATTCTTTAATAAATAAAAAGTCAGATAAACTGGGCTAAAGTTAGAAGATTGCTAACCAGAGGTTCGGAATATGGATAAGCTTCGCGGCATGGAGACGTTTATCGCGGTGGTAGAAAGCGGCAGCTTTACCGGCGCGGCCTCCCGCCTTGAGATGTCGGCGGTCATGGTGGGAAAGTATATTGCGTTGCTGGAGTCCCAGCTTGGCACCCGCCTGCTTGAGCGTAACACGCGTCGTCAGAGCCTGACGGATGCGGGCCGCGTCTATTTTGAAGAAGCCAGACGGGTGCTGGAGCAGGTCTCAATCGCCGAAAACGCGGTTGAACGCCTGCGTGCCACACCGGCCGGAACCCTGCGCGTCACGGCGCCTACGTCGTTTGGCGGCTGCGTGATCGCCCCGCTCACCGCCACCTTTTTACAACGTTACCCGCAGGTGCGCATCGAACTGGATCTGACTAACCGAATGGTCGATCTGGTGGAGGAGGGGGTCGATTTGGCCATTCGCATTGGTGATATTCGCAATGACGATCTGGTGGCGAAATATTTGTGCCCCTACAACATGGTGATCTGCGCCGCACCGGACTATTTAGCGCGACACGGTACGCCGCAAACGCCTGCCGATCTGGTGGATCATCTGTGTCTTTCGCACACGGTATGGACCGCGCGTAACGAGTGGCGGCTACCGGGCGTGGAAGGGGAAGTACGCTGGAAGCGTGATGCCATCTTAAGATGTAACGACGGCTATGGCCTGCGTATGGCGGCATGCGCAGGGGCGGGGCTGTTGCTACAACCGGAAGTGCTGGTGGCGGAAGAGCTGGCAAGCGGCAGGTTGATTCGGGTACTGGAGCCGTTCACCCCCGCGCCGAGGCCGGTGCATTTATTGTGGCGCCAGGATTTACGTCCTCTTCCGAAGCTAACGGAATTTATCGCTCATATTCTGCTAAGATTGGGCACAATATAAAAAAAGAAGGTAATCAAAGAATGTCTGCAAACAAACTCGCCAGCAGCGCGCAGGGCCTGCAATCATCTGCCATCCGTGAATTATTAAAACATAGCAAAATGGCTGGCGTGATTTCGCTGGGCGGAGGGATTCCGAACCCCGATTTGTTCGATCACGAAGGGCTTAAAATAGCCGCGGATGCCGTCTTATCGCAACATTTTGGCGAGGCGTTTCAGTATGGTCTGACCGAAGGTTTTCCAGGACTGCGGGAAGAGATCCAACGCATCTGTGAAGGACGCGGCATTGCCTGTAAAGCCGATGACGTGGTGGTGACGTCCGGTTCGCAGCAGTCTCTCGACGTGCTGGCGCGTGCATTAATCAACCCAGGCGATACCGTCGTCGTCGAGCGTCCAACCTATCTTGCCGCGCTGCAGGTTTTCGGTCTGGCGCAGGCGAATTTTGAGTCCGTCGGCACCGACGGCGACGGCATGAAGGTCGACGAACTTGAGGCGCTGGTGGCAAAGAAAACCATCAAAGCGGTTTATATCGTCCCGACCTTTGGTAACCCGGGCGGCGTGACGCTCTCTGAAGCGCGTCGTAAACATCTGGTGGAATTATCGAAACGCTATGATTTCGTCATTATTGAAGACGACCCGTACAGCGAAATTAACTACACCGATGAGGTCTTCCGCCCGTTAATTGCCCATGCCAAAGACATCGGTAACGAAGAGAACGTGGTCTACACCTCAACCTTCTCTAAAATACTCGCGCCGGGCACCCGCGTAGGCTGGGTGCTGGTGCCGGAGTGGCTGAAGCGTGCAGTGGTGAACCTTAAGCAAACCACCGACCTGCACACCAGCACGCTGTCGCAGTTAATGACGTATGAGTACCTGAAAACCGGTCGCCTGGCCGGGCAGATTAAGATGATCCGCGAAGCTTATCGCCAGAAATACCAGACCTTCGCCACCGAACTGGAAGCGGAGCTGGGTGATGTGATGTCGTTCCACAAGCCTAAAGGCGGCATGTTCCTGTGGGCGAAAATGAACAACGGTATGAACACCACCCGCTGGCTGGAAAAGACGTTAAGCAACGGCGTGGTATTTGTCCCGGGCGAGTTTTTCTACTGCAATGAACCGGACCAGACCACGCTGCGCATGTCGTTTGTGACACCAACAGATGAGCAGCTGAAAGAGGCGGTGCAGCGCCTGAAGAAATCGCTTTAAAAGACCTGCGCATAATGGCATTCCTGCCGTTATGCGCAATACGCGTTCAGGGCGGCACGGGCCGCGATCGTTCATGGTGAGTTCCATGTTTGAATTTCTGATCGGTGTTGTTACGCACACGCCCGCCTGGGTGTGGGTGTTGTTTATCTTCCTCATCTCCCGTGGTATCAAAGCCCGCAGGCCCGCCACCGTTACGCTGGAGAGGCTTGCCATTATCCCGGCGATCTTTCTGGTGTGGGATATTTACGATCTGGTGCTCTATCGCACGTTGACGCCTGCGACTGTCGCATTGTGGACGGGGGGGATCTTCGCCGGTGCCGCGCTGGGGTATCTCCTGATTAAGCGGGCGGTTATCACCCGGGCAGATGCGCCGCGTACGCTTTACCGCCAGGCAGACTACACCGCGCTGCCGTTTATGATGCTGGCGTTTGGCGTGAAGTATGTGCTGGGGGTGATGAGCGCGGTTTCGCCTCAGACGATGCAACAACCCGCCATGAGCGCGCTGGCGATCGTCTCCGGGGGCGTGTTTGCCGGCGTATTTATTGGGAAATTTGCGCGGTATGTTGGGGTGTATAATCGTACCGCACTTCACCGGGCGGAATGAACTTCGTTAACTGGCGGCAGCTGACTCGCGTCATGCGGGCAATGGAGTGGCTGGCGGCGGGGAAGCCGGTAGGGTGGATTGCGCTGTCCTGCGGCTACAGCAGCGTCAGCGCATTCATTGAGGTTTTCAGAACATGGACCGGTAAAACGCCGGGGCAGTGGGCGATTAAAGAAGACCCTTTTGCGCGAAGGTCATGCGGGTAGCTTCGTTGAGATCCAGATCTTTTAACGATTCCGGATTAACCCAGGCGATCTCCTGAAACTCCTCATTAAACGTGACGTCCCGGTTGGCGCTCATGCAGTCGAAGATCAGATAGATCATATAAATCTCCTCGGTGGTGCCATCGGCGTAGGTTTTTACCCTGATGTCATCGCGAAAAGCCCATGGCGTGACCGAGACGATCTCCAGCGCTTCGCCCAGCTCTTCGCGGATCTCACGGCGCAACGCCTGTTCCATGGTTTCGCCCGGTTCCATTCCGCCGCCGGAGAGGGCCCATTGACCGGGAAACACGCCGCGATCGTCGGCCATTTTACACAGCAGATAGGCACCGTCGTTCTGGATGATGGGGCAGACAATGGTTCGTTGGCGCATGATTTCTTCCTGAAAAATGAATTTGGGCTACTTTAGCAGATAAGGCGGGGGAGGTTATGTTAGGGGGGGATTCTCATCCCTCGGTTTTCCACATTTTGTTGCAGATTCAGCCAGAATTCAGCGCTGATATCGAATGCTTTCGCCCGTTTTAACGCCCTATCGGCGGTGAATTTTTTCTGTGTTGTGGTCTGACGCCCTCACCCCAACCCTCTCCCACAGGGAGAGGGAGAAAACCGCATTCCCCTTAGCTTTAGTGTGTAGGACTGGTAAGGCGATTGACTACCGCTCCCGCAGCGCCTCTTTCGCCCGGTTAAACGGCTTAATCAGATAATCCAGCACCGTTTTCTCGCCGGTCTTGATGTCCACTGTCGCAATCATGCCCGGTACAATCGAGAAGTGCCTGCCCGCTTTATTGACCAGGTAATCCTGGCTGGTGCGGATAAACACCCTGTAATAGAACACTTCCGGCTTGGCTTCGTCCTGGATGGTGTCCGGTGAAATGGTCTCTACCACCCCATGCAGACCGCCGTAGATGGCGTAATCGTAGGCGGTGATTTTGACCAGCGCCTCCTGGTTCGGGTGGATAAAGGCGATATCGCGCGGCGAGAGGCGGGTTTCAATCAGCAGGTGATCGTCCACCGGCACAATCTCCATCAGCTCGCCGTTAGGCGGGATCACGCCGCCGATGGTGGTGACTTTGATGTTTTTCACAATCCCGCGCACCGGGGATTTTACCGTCAGGCGGGTGACGGAATCCTGGCGGCCTTTAAGGACCGCGGAAACCATATCCACTTCCGCGTTAGCCTTGGATAACGCCTCGCGCGCCTGAACGTAATACTGCGAGCGCACGTCGGTGAGCTTCAGCTCCAGGTCACTTTTCTGTCGCTGCAGGCGCAGCACCTCCACATGGCTGGCGGCCCCGGTTTTAACCAGCCTTTGGGTGATCGCCAGCTCTTTATTGGCGAGATCTAACGCGGCGCGCAGCTCCCGTTGGGTATCATCCAGCTGCGCACGGCGGGAGTTGTAGAGTCGCGTTTCGGCGGCAATCAGATCCGGCCATTTTGCCAGCGAAGGCGGGAACGTTAGCGGGAGATCGTTCACCTCGGCATTCAGACGTGCGCTGGAGGCCAGTGACGCGCGGTAGCGCGCTGCACTTTCACCGACGTTCGATTCGGAACGCGTCGGATCAAGTCGCGCCAGCACCTGTCCTGCCTGCACCTGATCGCCCTCATGAACGTTCAGCTCGGTGAGGATCCCGCCGTCGAGCGACTGTAATACCTGTTCGCGCGAGCTGGGGATGACTTTCCCCGAGCCGGTTGAGACCTCATCCAGCACGCCAAACCATGCCCAGACGCCCAGGGCCACAAACATCAGCAACGAGAAGATGACGATTCGACGTGCGCCGGTGTAGCCACTTTCGGATTCAAGCGCGTTATCCAGATCGTCCATTGCGGCAACGTCACGCTAACTGATTTTCATTTTTCCACTCCCGTCCGGTTGCTGCCTGCTGCTGCTGTTGCTGAATGCGGCTGTTGTTAAGCGCCTGCGCTTTTGGCGCGTCCATCACCAGCATCCCTTCTTTCAGTACGACCACGCGCTCCACCAGCTCCAGCACCGGCACGCGGTGGGTGGCGACAATCAAGGTACGGTTGCCGAGCCAGTCGCCCAGACGCTGGATAAACTCCCGTTCAGTGTGCTCATCCAGCGACGCGGTCGGTTCATCCATCAGCACGATATTCGGATCGCGCAGCAGCATCCTCGCCAGCAGAATGGACTGCCGCTGCCCGCCGGAAAGCCCCACGCCGTTTTCCATGATCGGGTAGTCCAGCCCTTTGGGCAGTTTCTGCACAAAGCCCGCTGCGCCGGTTAACTCCAGCGCCTCGAAAATTTCTTCGTCGGTGGCGCGTGGCATGCCAAGGGTGATGTTCTCGCGCAGGGTGCCGTAAAACAGCCGCGCGTTCTGGGTCATAAAGCCGACGTTGCGCCGCACGTCCGCCACGTCGAGATGTGGCAGGCTGAGGTTATCAAGCCGCAATTCGCCCGCCGCCAGATCCATTCCGCCCGCCATGGCCTGTAGCAGTGTCGACTTGCCCGCGCCGTTACGTCCGAGGATCGCCACTTTCTCGCCCGGCTTGATCTCCAGACGGTTAATGCGTAGCGCCATGCGCGGATCGTCCGGTTGATAGCGGAACTGCGCCTGCTCGAAAAGATAGTGTCCGCGCAGGACGTCCTGGCGGATCGGCGTCTCTTCGCGCTGGTTCTCGGTCGGCAACTGCATAATGCTGTCCAGCCCCTCTTTGGCGGCCTTCACCTGCTGCCAGCGGGCCAGCACGCCGCACAGCGTCGCCATCGGCGCGATCATCCGGGAGGCCAGCATCGACGCGGCAACCACCGAACCGGTGGTCAGGGTGCCGTCGATCACCATTGGCGCGCCGACCACAATCACCGCGGCGTAGACCAGGCTCTGGATGGTCATCCCCCAGCTGATCAGGTTCTGCGTCAGTTCGCGGGTGCGCAGGCCGGATTCGGCGGTGATCTGGATATAGCTGTTCCACTGCTGCAAAAAGCGGTTCTCCGCCTGCATCAGCTTGATGTCCTCCAGCCCCTGCACGCTCTCCACCAGCACCGCGTTGCGCAGGGTTGATTCATGCGCCGACTGCTTCGCCAGTTCCGCCAGCTTCTTCTGCAGCAGCAGGCCGGGCAGGACCATGATCACCGCCGCGACCGGGGCGATCCACGCCAGCTGCGGCGCGATGATCGCCAGTACCACCACAAACAGGAAGAAAAAGGGCAGGTCGACAATGGTCGAGATGGTGGAAGAGGTCACCATCTCGCGGATCTGCTCCAGCTCGCGCAGCTGGGAGATAAAGCTGCCGGTGGAGCGCGGAATGGCGCTGTGGCGCAGCCGCAGGGCGTGGCCGAACACGCGGTCTGAGACCCGCAGATCCGAGCGTTTGCCCAGCAGATCCATAATGTGTCCGCGCGCCACGCGCAGCACAAAACCAAACAGGGTGGCGATCAGCACGCCGATGGTCAGGACGTAAAGCGTCGGGTAGGACTGGGCAGGGATCACCCGGTCATACACCTGCATGGAAAAGACAATGCCGGAGAGGGAGAGCAGGTTGATGAACAAGGCTGCCAGCATCACCCAGCTGTACGGGCGCAGATCGCGCATCACCAGCCGGTAGAGCCAGTCCGGGCGGTATTTCGAGATGTAGGCATCCACGCGGCTGTCCTTCAGCGCGGCCAGCGGGCGCAGGGCAATAACGTGGCGGATGGTGGGCAGCAGCGCGCTCATCGACAGACGGTTGGTATGCATCTTGTCGTCGAAAAAGCTGACGTCCAGCGTGTCTTCCCCGTCGAAGCTGTCGACCACGCCAATTTTTCCGTCGTTCAGCGCCACCACCACCGGCAGGCGCCAGCTGTTGATCGACTGCCGATCGGCCGTGAGCAGCTGGAACGTCAGCCCGGCTTCCCGGGCAAGCTGCGTCAGGGCAGGTACCATCGGTTTGCCTTTCAGCCAGGGAGCGCCTGCAATCAGCGCACCGGGCGAGCAGGCGACGCGGTAGCGCGTGGCAACAAAGCCAAACGCCTGCGCCCACTGCGCCAGCGCCTCATCCGTCATTGTTTCTTCTTGCGGGATTTCGCGTTGCTTCATGGCTGGATCTCCACGGTCTGGATGGTGCGGTTATCAAGATCGAACGCATGACGCAATTGTCCGGTGTTATAGAGGCAGTTGAGCTGTAACTGGTGCAACTGACCGAGGGTCTGTTGCTGGGTGAAGCGTGCCTGATAGACCTCCTGCTCGGCGTTGAGCACGTCAAGCAGCGGGCGCGAGCCGAGATCGAGATACTGCTGCTGGTAAAGCTCGCGGGTACGGGCGCTGAGCGCCTCCTGGCGGCCCTGAATTTGCAGCGTGCTTTGCAGGCTCATCACCTGGCTGCGGGCCTCCAGCAGTTTCTGGCGGACATCAAGACGGGTACGCTGAATGGTCGACTGCGCCGCTTCCACCGCGTGTCCGGCAGCGTTACGCCGGGCGGTGAGGCCGCCGCCCTGATAGAGGGGCATCTGCACCTTCACCCAGGCGGAATATTGCGTGCGATCCCGCGTTTCGCTGCCCGCGTAGCGATCGTTCAGATAGTGACGGACCTCCGGCTCCAGCGAGACGGTTGGCGTCATCTGCGCGTCGGCGTAGTCGAGGTTCGCCTGGGCGACGTTGGCCTGGGCCCAGGCGGCAAGGACCGACGGAACCAGACGATCGTCCGGCTCGGCGATGTCACAGCTGCGGGCCAGCTTTTGCGGAAAATCATTGCTGATCGCGTTCAGGCTGTTCCAGCCGAGAAAGCTCATCAGCGTGGCACGGGCGCTGTCGAGGCTGGCCTGATACTGCATCAGCTGCGCGCGCGCGCCTTCAATACGTGCGTCGGTCTGCACCACGTCAGAAAGCGAGGTCGCCCCTTCGTCGTTACGCTGACGGGTCAGTGTGCCTATTGAGGAGAGGGCATCGAGCTGCTCTTTGGCGGTGTCGACCATCTGCTGCCAGGTTTGCACCTGCACCATGGCGACGGCGGTATCATGGGCAATGGTGTCGATGCTCACCAGCACGTTGGCCTGCTGCTGGGCAACCCCGGCATTTTCGGCTCGTACCTGGCTGGCCACTTTACCGAAGTCGTAGAGCATTTGTGAAAGAGAGAGCACCAGCGACGGCGTAAAGCCGTTCTGATCGCCGTCGTGGGAGTACCCGTTGTCCATGCCCGCGTTAATTTGCGGATAGTATTTCGATTTGGCGACGTCGACTTCTTCGCTCTGTTCGTAGAGTTTGCCAACGGCTTCACCGATCGCCGGATGCCAGGTAACGGCACGGTTGACGGCCTCGCCAAGCTGTAATGAGCCGGGCGCGGCGTTGCCAGCCGCAGGGGCGACACGGCCATTCAGTGAGGGGAGTTCCTGCGTTTCGCGCAGTTGTCCGGTATTGATGGTCGCCGCCGGATTCGCGCACAGAGCGGGCACAGATATCAGGCAGCACGAGAGCCACCAGTAAGGCATCTTCATTCCCATGTCATGTCCCTAATAAAATAAGTGCAGCTTTATTATTAATCCCCGGGCGCTGTGCGCCCGGGTTAGTACTACAGCTGTTATGTGGTAATGATGTGTTGCTGGTTAACGAGCTCGTCGTAGGTGGTTTGAACGCCATCAAGCGTCACGAGCGTGGTATTAGTGTAGGTGCTCCCTGCACCGTCACGGTCGATGGAGATCACGGTATTACCATTACTATTAGTGACATGGAGGTAGTTCCCGAGCGTGGAGGCGCTACCGTTCCAGCCCACCAGCAGGTCGCTAATGTCGATTTTATCCCCCTGCGCCAGCGAGAAGCCGGTCCAGTGGTCGCCCGCGGTGCTGCTGACGTTCCCCCCCGTGGCATTCCCTACCGTATTGTTCAGCACCTGGTAAATCAGCGTGTCGCCGTAGGCGGTGCCGGTAATGACGTCGTTGTGTTCAGAGCTGATGAACTGCGGCGCCATGTTGATGGTCAGCGAGGCGCTGTCCGTCTTACCGGTGGCATCGGTCAGGGTGTAGTTGAAGGTCTCCTTCGAGGTCATGGATGAGAGCGATACCCCGCTGTTGAGGGTATAGGTGTAATGCCCGTCAGCGGCAATCGCCAGGGTGCCGTAATGGCCGGTGATATTGACGGTTGCGCTGCCGGTGTACGGATCCAGCGTGGTGGTCACGCCGTTGTAGCCGGTAATACTGACGCGTGTATCCACCGAGTGGAGCTGATCCAGCACGCCGCCCGAGTCGGTGCCGTCAAAGATATTGCCGTTGACGGTGTGAGTGCCCGTGGCGTCAAAATCAGTCAGCGAGTAAGTGGTGCCGTTGACGCTTGGGGTAATGGTAATGTTCCCGACGCTCAGCCCCGGTACGCTACCGGTATAGCTCAGCGTGTAGGTCCCGGCGTTGAGATCCAGCCCGGTCAGCGGAACGTCAATACTGCCGTTCAGTAACGAAATGCCGCCGAAGGAGCCGCTGCGGATCACGCCCGAGCCGTCGCTGATTGTCCAGTTCACCGTCAGTCCGCCCAGCGACAGCAGCGAGGCCACGTTAAAGTGCAGCGAGGCGTTATGCAGCGCGGTGTTTGGATCCACCACAAAAGTTCCGCTGCCGCTACCCTGGGTTGACGAGAGCAAGGCCGTCGTCCAGCTTGCCGTACCCACGGTGGTATCGGAGTACGCTGACGTATGGTGTACTGACGTTACATCCATCACGGCGCTAACATCGTTCACCGCATTCATCGGCTGGGCGGTTGGAGTGATGTTGAGCGATGCCGTGTCTTTCGTGCCGTCTGGCGCGGTGACGGTATAGATGAAGGTATCCGGCGTGCTGATATGGTCCACACCTACACCACTCCTCAGGGTATAGGTGTACTGACCGGATGAATTAATGGTCAGCGTGCCGTATTCCCCCTGAATGGTGGTGGTGCCAGTGCCGTTGACCGCCACGCCGTTCACTTCGGTAACCAGCGTGCCTGCTGGAACCGGGTCATTCGCCAGCACGTCGCCCGTGGTCGTCTCGCTGATACTCGATACGCTGTAGACATGATCCTGCAGAACGCTCAGCGTGTAGGCCGTCAGGGCGGTGATCCCGGACGCGGTATTCAGCAGGAACAGGTACTCCCCGGCAGGCAATTGCAGCGTTAGCTGAGATGACGTGCCGCCCAGCAGCGGGGCACGCAGCCAGCCCGACTCGACGCGTACCTGCTCGAAAGTCTGGGTGGCGTTGTTAAATTTATAGACGTACAAATCAAACACCGACGCCAGCGCCACGCCGCCAACGGAGGCCTGGATGGTCATGGTGCGGGTGGTGCCTTCCTCCACGTTATAGATAATGGGGTTGGTCATATCGTCCAGCAGGTTAAGCCCGAGCGTGTTGCCGAGATTGATACCCACCAGGGTAAAGCCGCCCTGAGACGAGGTGCCGTTATTGATTTCACTCACGGTGGTGTCAAAGGTCAGCGAGGCGGTATCGTCCGCCGCCACAATTCCGTTGACCGTTCCGGCTCCCAGAGACAGCACCAGGTTCGCTGACGCGCTGACGCCGTTATGGGTGATGGTGTAGGTGAAGCTCTCTGTCCGGCCAATGACCGCCGCGCTGGTGTCGGTCAGGGTGTAGGTGTAGCTGCCGTCGCGGTTAATGGTCAGCGTACCGTATTGACCCTGGATCACCGTGCCGTCTGCATTGACGCTGGTGGTGACACCCTGCGCGTTGGTCACGGCGGAGATCGTGGTTCCGGCCGGGGCATTGTCGCTGCCAGCGGTCGGGTCTGTATCCAGAATCACGTTCCCGTTGAGGCTGGTATCGCCCGTGACCGTGCCCGGACCGGTCTCTTTCACCGCCACGTCGAGGCTGGTGTAGGAGCCGGTCGCCAGCAGGTTGGTGTTATAGCTGAGCACACGGTAGTTGCCGTCAGCCAGCCCGGTCAGGTTCAGCGATACGCCGGTGGCACCGAGGGTCAGCAGGTCAGCAAACTGCGGCTGTCCGGTGTCCACCACGGTGGTCCAGGCGCCGTTGACGTAGTGCTGCACCACCAGCTCAAGGGTGTTAAGCAGAGAGAGCACAGCCCCCGTGGCGTTGGCGTTCACCACGATATCCGCGCTCCCGCCGTTGCCCACCGTGAAGTTCACCTGCGCGGTGTCGTTCCCGAGCAGCGTCAGGACGTTGCCCACGGCGCCGACCAGCAGGAAGCCGTAGTCGCTGTACTGGCTGTTGGTGACGGTGGCCGTGGTACTGAGATCCAACTCTTCGACGTTATTGCTGGCGGAGAGCGGCACCACCGGCGCGAGCGCCGAGCCGGGCAGCGAGGTGTTGCCCGCCGCGTCGGTGGCGGTGATCTGCAGCGTCTGGCCTTCGGTCTGTTTATTCGTAAAGGTATAGCTGTAGGTGCCGTTACTGCCCGCAATGGCGGTTACCGTTGAGCCGTCCGCAAGGCGGATACTGACGGTGCTGCCGGCTTCCGCATTCCCGGTCAGCACGCTACCGTCGGCGTTGAAGGTCCCGGTAGGGGCCGTTGGGGCAGTAAGATCGACGGTAATCGTCGTCACGGTGGACGCCACGCTGGTGTTGCCCGCCGCATCGGTGGCTGTGGCCGTGAAGTTATGCGTGCCTTGCGTCAACGTGGTGGTGGTTTGTGGCAGGGTCCAGTTGCCGCTGGCATCCGCGGTGACGGTACCCACCAGCGTGATGCCATCGTAGATCCGTACCGTCGCATTGGCTTCGGCGGTTCCGTTCAGCGTAGGGCGCGTGTCGTTGGTCGGGCCGGTTATCGGTCCGGTGACGCTGCCCACATCATCAACTACCGAGCTGATGACGGGCGCTGACGGGGCAAGGGTATCAACGTTAATCACATACCCGGCGGTTGGCGCGCTGGCGTTGCCCGCCGCATCGGTGGCGGTAAAGGTTAAATTGTGCGAACCGTTGCCCAGCGCCGGGGAAGGGGTAAAGCTCCATGCCCCGCCGGTGGCCGTCACGCTGCCAATCTGCACGCCGTTATCAAAGATTTTCACCGTCGATCCGGCTTCCGCCGTCCCGCTGAGGGTTGGCTGTGCATCGTTGGTCAGCCCGCCGTTAGCAACGGGCGTTGGCGCATTGCCAACGTCATCCAGAATGCTGGTGAGCACTGGCAGCGCAGGCGGCGTGGTGTCTATCGTCAGACTGAAGCTTGCCGACGACACGCTGGTGTTGCCTGCCGCGTCCGTCGCCTGGGCGGTGAAGCTGTGTGCGCCCGTTGCCAGCGTGGTATTGAGCACGATACTCCAGCTCCCGGTGCCGTCAGCAGTCCCTGTCCCGACCAGCGTGGTTCCCTCATAGATATTCACCGTGGCAAACGGTTCACTGGTTCCGACAAGGCGCGGTACGGTGTCGTCCGTGGTCTGCCCGGACGTGATCGGGCCGGTGATGCTGCCTACGTCGTCTATCGCCTGGCTGATAACCGGCGCGTTCGGTGCCGTGGTATCGACAACCAGGGTAAAGCCTGGCGAAGCCGGGCTGACGTTCCCCGCAGCATCGGTGACGGTGGCGGTCCAGGTATGGCTGCCGCTGGACAGCGGCGTTGATGGGGTAAAGCTCCATGCGCCGGTACCGTCCGCTTGCGCGGTGCCGATCGGCTGCCCGTTTTCATACACGGTGACCGTGGCGTTGGCCGTCGCGGTGCCGTTCAGCGTCGGCGTGGTGTCGTCGGTACTCTGCCCGGAGGAGAGTGGGGTTTGAACGCTGCCCACGTTGTCTGCTGCGGTTGAGATAACCGGCGCAGACGGCACGCCAGTATCTACCGTCAGGTTAAACGGCGCTGTCGTACTGCCGGTGTTGCCTGCCGCGTCGGTGGCATTGAATGTGATGGCATGCGGCCCGTCGCTCAGGTCACTCCCCGGGGTGAAGGTCCAGTTACCCTGGGCATTCACGACGGCGGTGCCAATTTCGTTACCATCAACGATCACATGCACTGTAGAACCCACGTCACCCGTGCCGTTGAAGGTCGGACGCGCGTCATTGGTGGTGTTGCCTGACGTAAGCGTCCCGGTGACTGGTGCGATATCGTCGATCACGCTGGTCACTACTGGCACGACCGGACCTGCGGTATCGACGGTAAAGGTGAAGACGGAGGAGTTAGCCGAGGCGTTGCCCGCGACATCCGTTGCGTACACGCGCAGGGCGTAGCTGCCGTCGACCAGCGGCGTGGTCGGGGTGAAGGACCAGTTTCCGCTTCCGTCGACGATTGCAGTACCGATCTGCGTACCGTTGTTCATGATGTGGATGGTGCTGCCCGCCTGTCCGGTACCGCCGATCGTTGGTGTGCTGTCGTTGGTTACCTGCCCGCTGGTGAGGTTGCCCGTGATGCCGCCAGGGACGTTGTCATTCACCGTATCCAGCGTTGGCACCGTCGGTGCTGTCAGGTCAACCACCACGCTCCAGGCGCCTGAGACTGCGCTGACGTTACCCTGCGGGTCTGTCGCCTGAGCGGTGAAGCTATGCGAGCCTTCGGCGAGTGCGGTGTCCGGGGTAAACGTCCATGCGCCGGTGCCGTCCGCCGTAACCACGCCAATCTGCGTGCCGCCGTCGAATATCGTCACCACGCTGTTGGCTTCCGCCGTTCCTGAAAGGGTTGGCGTGGCGTCGTTGGTTGGTGTGCCGCTGACCACGGTTGTGGCGGAATTGCCCACATCATCCGTTACGTTAGTGATGACCGGCGTGGTGGAAACGGTATCCACTACAACGGTGAAGCCCGCAGAAGGCGCGCTCTGATTCCCCGCCGGATCGGTCTCGCGGATGGTGAGAACGTGAGTGCCCTCCGCCAGCGAAGAAGGTGGCGTGAAGCTCCAGGTGCCGGTATTGCCGACCACCACGCTGCCCAGCAACGTCCCGTTGTTGTAGACGGAGATGGTATCCCCCACCGCGCCGGTGCCGGTCAGCGTCGGCTGGTTGTCGTTGGTAGTCTGGCCGTTGGTTAACGGACCGGTGCCTGGACCCACGTCGTCAATCACCGCGCCGATGGTCGGTGTGCCTGGTGCGGTGAGGTCAACGGTGACGCTGGCGGCAGGAGAGCGGCCGCTGGTCGCACCGTTGAGTGTCGCGGTTACCTCAAAGGAGTGCAGACCTTCGCCAAGCGCGGCCGGTGTATAGCTCCAGTTGCCGCTGCCGTCGGCCGTCACTGTCGCCACCGGCGTCAGGCCACCGTCCTGATAGATGGTTACCAGGCTGCCCGCTTCGGCCGTACCGGTCAGCGTAGGCGTGATGTCATTGGTGGTTTTGCCTTTTACATCGCCCGTGAGCGGCGCTGCGTCATCGTTGATTGCCGTAATGACGGGAATATCAGGAAGATTAGGCAACGTACCGATGACGTTGTAAGTCGCATCAGGGCTGGTGCGCCCCGAAGCATCGGTGGCGCTCACGGTTAGCGTTGCGCCATCCTGCGGTGCCGGGCTGACCGCGATGGAGAAGTTGCCGGTGCTGTCGACAACACCAGTCCCAATGACGGTGCTACCGTTCATCACGGTAATGATGCTTCCCGCTTCGGCGGTACCGGTCAGTGGCGTCCCTTCTGCAGCCAGGTTCAGATTGTCAGGGGCGGTTGGGTCGAGAGTATCAACCGTGACGTTAAGCGGCGCAGAGCTGGCTGAGGTGTTACCGGCTGGATCGCTGGCCGATACGGTAAAGGTATGTTGTCCATCCGCCAGCGTACTGTCGGCTGTCCAGGTCCAGGAGCCGTTCGGCTGAACCGTTACCGGTACGGCGGATGGCGTGCCATCCACCGAGACGATAACGGTCGATCCCGGTTCACCGGTTCCGGTGAGCGTTGGTACACCGTCGCGGGTATAGAGCACATTGTTGGTGAGCTGGCTATCTGAGACGGCATTGATTTGCGGGATCGCAGGCGCAACGGTATCGAGTGTCACGGTAAATACCGGGCTGGGCGCGCTGACGTTACCTGCCGCGTCGACGCCCGCAACGGTGATATTCAGCGGGCCGTCCGTTTGTGCTGGCAGGTCAAGATTCCATTCTCCATTAGCCACGACGACGCGTCCCACTTCGACGCCGTTGTTGTAGACGATCACCGTCTCACCGTTAACACCCGTACCGCCAACTGTCGGCGTGGCGTCTGTGATGAAGCCACCGCTCGGCTCGCCGCCAACGGCGCTAATTACCGGCGTATCCGGTGCCACGGTATCCACGGTGATGGTGATCGCCGGTGACGCGGCAGAGACGTTGCCCGCTTCATCGGTAGCGGTGGCGGTATAGACGTGGCTGCCCTCGCCAATATTGCTGTCAGGACGCCAGCTCCAGTTGCCGGTGCTGTCTACCGTGACGGTGCCAACAACGGTCGGTATGCCATTGACGGTGTCGGTGATGTTGATAACGTCGTTCGCCGTTCCGGTGCCGCTCAGGACCGGACGCGGATCGTTGGTGGTTCCACCATCGGGAACGGGGCCGGTGACCTGACTGACGCTGTCGGTAATAACCGGTGCCGCAGGTGTCACTGGCGGGTCAGTGTCAATGGTGATGGTTACCGGCTGTGACGGCGCGCTTTCGTTACCCGTGCCGTCCATGTTGGTCACGGTCAGGGTAATGTCATAGGTGCCGTTAGGCAGCGGTGTGGCAGGCGTCCAGGTCCAGTTCCCGGTACCGTCCACCACGACATCATCAAGTTTGACGCCACCGTCGTAGATCGTCACCGTATCGCCCGGATTGCCGGTGCCGCTCAGGGTCGGCGTGGTGTCGCGGGTGGTTTCTCCCGGGTTCAGCGGCGTTTCTGTTCCGTCAGGATTGACGGTAATTGCCGGGATATCCGGCGTGGCAGGCGCCACGGTATCCACCGTCAGCACAAACGGGCTGGAGACAGTAGTATTGCCTGCGGCATCCGTGGTATGCACCGTCAGCGAATGCGGGCCGTCGGTGAGCGGGGTAACAGGCGTAAAGCTCCAGCCGCCGCTTCCGTCAAGGGTGGCGGTGCCGAGCAGCGTTGTGCCGTCATAGACGGTGACGACCGCGTCAGGCGGTGCAGTACCCTGCAGCAGCGGCTGGGTGTCATCGGTGGTATCGCCGCTGCTGAGCGGTCCCTGAACGCCGCCGACATCATCCGTCACGCTGGCGATAGTCGCGGCCACAGGCGGTGTGGTATCGACGATAACGTTGAAGCCGGTTGACGGCAGGCTGGTGTTACCTGCCGCATCGGTGGCGACAACGGTAAAAGAATGAGGCCCTTCGCCAAGCGGCGCGGTGAGGGTATAGGTCCACGTGCCGTTGCTTCCGACCGGGACCGTGACAAGATCGGCGCCATCCAGGCGGATGGTGACCGTTGAGCCCGGTTCAGCCGTGCCGTTGAGCGTTGGCGTGGTGTCGTTGGTACTGCCGTTGGGGCTAAGCGCACCGAGGCCCTCGGGGGCATCATCCACCACCTGAGTAATGACCGGCGTAGCGGGCGCCACGCTGTCAATTATCAGCCCCCAACTGTTGGACACGCCGCTTGTATTGCCTGCCGCATCGGTTGCAACTGCCGTCAGGGTATGCGGACCCTCTCCCAGTGGTGTGGAAGGGGTAAAGCTCCATGCACCGAGGCCATCAGCGACGGTGGTACCTATCACCACCCCGTCAGCACGAATGGTGACCGTGGCGTTTGCCTCGGCGGTGCCGCTCAGCGTCGGGGTGGCGTCGTTGGTGGTGTCATTCAGGTTGAGCGAGCCAAGCGTTCCCCCGGGAGCATCGTCCACGACCTGCGTAATCACCGGGGCATCTGGTGCTGTGCCGTCAACGGTAATCGTCCACGCGTTCGATTGGCCGCTCGGGTTACCGGCAGCATCTGTTGCTGTCGCCGTCAGCACATAGTTACCGTTAGACAGTGGTACAGGCGGTGTAAAGCTCCACAGGCCGGATGAGGGGACGTTCACCGTGCCGAGGATATCACTGCCGTTGGATATCGTGATGGTCGAACCGGGTTCGCCCGTGCCGTTCAGGGTCGGGGCCCGGTCATTGGTCAGCCCATTCTGGCCCACGGGGCCGGTTGTGGCCTGCACGTCATCAATCACCGACACGATAACCGGGGTCTGCGGTGGGGTCGTATCCGGTGCCGCGGCGGCGGTTGCGGGGCCTGTATTGCCTGCGGCATCGGTGGCGTTTGCGGTCAGCGTTTCGCCGTTGAGCTTAGGCGGGGTCAGCGTCAGGGTGAAGTTACCCTCACTGTCTGCCACCGACGTGCCAAGGATGACATTGCCATCCCGGATGGTCACCGTGCTGCCCGGCTCTGCGGTACCGCTGATGGAACCGCCATCATTTGACACGACGAGGTTTCCGGGGGCCAGCGGCGGGGTAGTGTCAACGGTGAAGGTGATAGGCGCTGATGCCGCACTCTGGTTTCCGGCGGCATCGGTTTCCACGACGGTTATCGAGTGTGCTCCGTCCGGGAGCGGACCGTCTGGCCTGATGCTCCAGGTGCCGTTGGGCAGTACGGTTGTGGTACCCACGACCACACCATTATCGTAAATAGTAATGGTTCCACCCGGCTCGCCCGTTCCCGCCAGGATCGGTTTTGATGCATCGGTGGCGGTGCCAGAGGTGATGGTTCCTCTGATAGTCCCCGTGTCGTCAGTCAGTACGATCGCCGTCGGCGTTGCCGGCGGGGTGAGATCGACGGTCAGCGTAAAGACCGGTGAAGCGGGGCCGGTATTACCGGCGGCGTCAGTTGCCCGCACCGTAATCTGGTGGGTACTTTCGCTCAGATCAACTGACGGGGTGAATGTCCAGGTGCCATTGCTGGAGACGACTGCCGTGCCGATGGCGATCCCGCCGTCATAGATCGTCACGGTTGAGCCCGCCTCGGCGGTGCCGCTGAGCTGGGGCCGCTGATCGTTGGTGCTGCTGCCGTTAGTCAGCGCCCCCGTTTGAGGGCCGACATCGTCCGTTACGCTGCCAATCGTTGGGGCATCGGGGGCGGTGAGATCCGGCGCGGTCACCGTTGCGCTCTGGCTGGTATTCCCTGCCGCATCCGTCGCAGTTGCGGTGACATGTTCACCGTTGATCAGCGGAGTGCCGAGAGAAACAGTAAAGTTGCCGTCGCTGCCGGTTTTCCCTGTGCCGATAACGTTGCCGTTTGCATCTTTCAGCGTGATTGTGCTGCCGGGTTCAGCGGTACCGGTGACGGTTTTCCCGTCCGACGAGAACGTAAGACTCGAGGGTGCATTCGGCGGCGTTGTATCCGGGGTAGAAGGTTCACCTGGCGTGCCGGGATCAGGATTAGGATTAGGGTTACCGTTATTGTCATCGTCACCCCCCCCGCCACCACCGCCGGAGCTTGCCGCCGCCGCGATGCCGCCTGCGGCAACAATACCGCCCAGCGCCCATGGCCAGATGGCCGCGCCACCGGTATCACTTCCGGATGCCGCTAGCAGCACGTCTGTCGACGCGATAGATTCATACGTGGCGGCCCCGGCAGGATCTTCTATCCACCATAACGCACCGTCGCTGTCCTGGAGTACCAGCTGGCTTACGCCCTGCGCGTCCGTGACGTAGAAATTTTTAAGGGTTATTACTTCCCCTGAGTGCAGTGTCACCACCAGATCGTTACCACTTCGCGCGAAATGGGAGACATCAGCTCGCTCTACATGAAGCTCAACGATAGAGGAATGGCTCAGCGTAACCTGTGTGCCTTCCGTCGTAGTTTCCACGCCAGTAAGTTTTGATATAACAGAGATTTGGCTCATTTCGTTATGACTCCAGCAGAGTTACCGTGAACGGCGAGCAAGACGAGCCATCTCTGTAGAAGGTAAAGGGCGCCCCCGGCGGAGTGACTGTTAATTAAACAGTCCTCACCGTCTTTTTTAGAGCGAACGATGCCCGCCAGAATTCAGAGTGGCAACATCAGAGCGAATCTAATTACATATGAAAGAAATACGTTTTATTTGTGTTTTGCGTCTTTTAAAACCCTGTAATTAATAGAGGAATTCGTTTTGAGGAGATAAAAATGATATAGCCAGAAAACTCTGAATGTGCAAATTAAGCTTGCGTAAATAAAGGGGTAAACAATGAAGAGGGCATTAATGTATTGATGGTGTTTATTGATGTGTTTTTCTATCGTTATGTTTTTAATGTCTTTTTATTTTCCGTGTGTTGTGACTTAGTCATCCTGAAGATGCAGTGTAATTATTGGTGGGAGATGTTTTAAATATAATTTAAATTGTGATTATTTAATCGTGCTTAATGTGTGTTTAAGTTAGGGTAACGTTTTTGATATAAGATATATTATATCACCGGTGTAATAAAATATATTCTTGTAGGGGGTTAAAACTCTGCTAGCGGTTGCAGGATAATAATAATGGGAAGATAGATATAAAATAACCTGATTTATTTTCAATGTGATTACGTCGCAGGCATGATTTTCTGGACGGTAAAAAATCGCGGAAGAATGAATAAAAACCGCCGGTAGGGCGTTTACTGACGTCACTCCCTTCTAACCCAGGAGCTTTATATGAACACGACCTCGTTTCGCCTGATCCCGGTGCTGATTTTTTCCCTGCTGTCTCCGCTGGCGCTGGCAATGGGCGATAATAGTACCGAGAGCAAAACGCCCGACTGTCCTTCCGGACAGGTGTATGACAGCGCCACCCAGAAATGCGTGCCGGACAAGAGCAGCAGCCTCAGCGATCAGGACAAAACCAACTATGCGTACCATCTCGCGAAGAAAGGGGAGTACCAGGCGGCGCTGAATCTGCTTGATTCACTGAAAAATAGCAATACGGCTGAAGCGTGGAACTATCGCGGGTTCGCCACGCGCAAACTTGGCCGTACGGACGAAGGCATTGGTTACTACCAGCGCGCGCTGGCTATCGCACCGGATTATGCCAAAGCCCGGGAGTATCTCGGTGAAGCGTGGATGGTAAAAGGACGACCCGATCTCGCGAAAGAACAACTGAAGGTGATTGCCGGTATTTGTGGCCCGTCCTGCGAGGAGTATCGCGACCTGCAGGCCGCCATCAACGGACATCCGGAATCCTGATTTTCTCGTGGAAGGAAAACACATCGCAACCAGTGAGGTTCGTCAACAGTTAGCCGCACACCTGTCGCGTCTCTGGCGCTATGGACTGGTGTTGTCGCGAAACAGGGATATCGCCGAAGAGCTGGTTCAGTCCACCTGCGTGCGTGCGCTTGAAAAAAGCAGCCAGTATACGCCGGGCACACGCATCGACAGGTGGCTGTTCGCGATCCTGCACTCCATCTGGATCTCTGAACTTCGGGCGCGATACGTGCGTCAGGGGCAGGGATTTGTGGCCAGCGACGAACTCCTCGCGCCGGATACCCGCGAACAGGATGAGACGCGCCTGCATTATCTGAAGGTGATGCAGCGCGTTAACGCCTTGCCCGAAGCCCAGCGTAACGCGGTATTTTTGGTTTATGTCGAAGGCTTTACCTACCAGGAGGCGGCGGACACGCTGGCAGTGCCGATCGGTACCGTGATGAGCCGGCTGGCCACGGCACGGGCTCGGCTTGCCAGGTCCGCCGACGCACTGCCTCCGGTAAAGGAGAAACGTTCTTGAACGCGCACCGTTTTGCACCGCCCTATAACGACGACGCTATCGTGGCATGGATAGATGGCGAGATGTGCCGCGCCGACGCACAGCAATTTGAAGAGCATTTAAACAGTGACGAACGCCTCTCCGGGCGAACCGCCGAACTGATGAAAAGCAGCCAGGATTACGCCGGGGCGTTTGCCTCCCTGCTGGATGATGCGCCTCTTGAGACGATGCAGGCGCGTCTGACGGCGCTTCCTGACCCACGGCCCTCCACGCCGGTTGGCGTCAGCAGGCGGGCGCTGATTGCCGCGTCGGTCAGCTTTTTGATGGTCGGCTCCGGGCTGGGCTACCTGTTGCGGCCCGCTTCCGCGCCAGCGGATGAGAACGCCCATATTCGCGACCTCGAAGCGCAATATATGTCCCTGTACAGCGTCGAGACGCTGCTGGATATGGACAGCGCAGCGCCGGTCCTGCAGCGCGGGCTCGAACGGGCGGCGCAGGATATCGGCATGAAGCTAACTATGTCGCAGCTTATTCTGCGAGGGGCTGAGCTTAAAATGGTGCGCATGCTGCGCTATGAAACGACCTCTATCGCGCAGATTGCCTGGCTCAACGCCGACTACGGCCCAATGGCGCTCTGTATCTCGCCTGTCGATGAGAAGGCGACGGCCTCGCTCCGCCAGGAGCAGCGGCACAGCATGAACCTGGCGTGGTGGCAGGATGCGGGCTATCAGTTTGTCCTGATTGGCCGCAATCCGCCGTCCCACCTGCGGGCAAACGCGGAGCAGCTACAGCGCCTCATCTCAGGATGACGGCACATCGTTCGTCTTGATTGCAATGGCAATGGCTATACGATCGTCCACGACCAGCGCAAACTTATCCATTCCATAGGTTGCGCGCGAGATCGCCGTGGTGGCATCAAGCCGGGGGGACTGTGCATGCGGGTCTTTCAACACGGCCTCCAGGATCACCGGCCGGGCAATGTTTCGTACGATCAGCGTGCCGAATACCCTGAACCGCCCGGCGCTCTGAGCGACCACGCGTGAGCTAATGAACTCGATGGTCGGGTAGCGCTCGGATTCAAAAAACATGTCGCTTTTCAGCTGCCAGGTGAGCAATTTGTTAGAAGCCACCAGAGTTGATACGGGAATGGTGACGTGAATATGGTCGTCGACGTCGTTATCCGGGTTGAGCGTCACGGCACCCGTCACGCCGCTGAACGTCGCCCAGGAGAGAATGCCGCCGAAGGCATGCCACGATAGCCGAATAGCGGTGTTATCGCTGTCGATAAGATAGCTTTTTGGGGCGGCGTACAGGGACGGACATAACAGTAGGGCGGTCAGAATGGCAAAAAGGCGATACATAGTGGTTTCTCCGATAAACGCGCACTGCGTAAACGCCTGAGGGGCTAATTGTATTCGAAGAAATTAAGACGTTCCGTCAATCTCACCGAAAATTTTCCTGATAGATAAAGGTTAGCACTGAGGAGCGCAATGAGGGGACTTTGTCTGATGATGCCGGGTTCCTGTGTCCTTTATCGCGTATGACCCTCAGCGGGCAAGCTGATGTTTTACCCTCAGAGAATGTCACTTATTTTTTTCCACATAGCATTACAACAAGCAATAAAATCAAAACTCCATATTAGATCATCATAGGTGGAGTTTTTGGTGTTTTGTGAGCAAGCTAACAGTATTGTAAGGGGAGATAAATACAATACGCTGACATTACTATCCAGTGCGAGAGATTTTCAGATATGGATTTCATCAATAAAATTAAACATGGGGGCGGTCTTGTGTTCATTGAAAAGATCTCTAATTGGGCGGGTGCTTTTTCAGGGCAGCGACATCTTTCGGCAGTGAGAGAATCATTTGTTGCGCTGATGCCGTTAATTATTGCTGCGTCGCTATTTATATTAATAAATAATGTATTGCTCAACGGTGAATCGGGCTTAGTCGGTTTTCTGGGGCTGGAAGGCGCATGGGTTGGCCATTTGCAGGAAATCGGTATTCGCGTATATAACGGAACGCTGAATATCCTCGCCTTTCTTGCAACGATGATGATTTCATACCGATTAGCCAACAGCTATGGCGAAGAGGGTATAACGTATGCCATTTTCTCACTGGCGTGTTTATTTGTACTATTCCCGGTAACTATTCCCGTGACGGTACCAACTGGCGAGGTTTTTCAGGTTTCGGGGCTTATCAGTGGCAATGAGAGTGGTGCTTCAGGTATGTTTGTAGGTATATTTGTGGCGCTCATTTCCACTGAACTTTTTCGCAAGGTTTCGGCCTCGCCAAAATTAAAAATAACCCTGGCAGATTCCGTTCCTCCGTCAGTTTCAAGGAGCTTTAACGTATTAATCCCCATGATCCTGGTGTTAACCTTGCTAAGGAGGGTGCGAATAAGTACCCTCCGCAACGAAAATGAAACTTTTAGTCAATTAAATTCAATCACTTACATAGGCGTTTTTTTGCGTTTGGTGACTTATTCGCACCTTCCCTAAGTATCTTTGCATGGTCGTTAACCAGTCTTTTCAACAAAAACATACATGAAATTGTCACGTTGATGATCCAGGCCCCGCTGCAAAATATTTTACAGGGGCTAAGCGGCGTCATCGGGCTGCTGCTGACGCAAAACGGCTTATGGTGGGCCGGGATCCACGGCGCCAGTATTATGTACCCAATTACTGAGACCACATTGCTGGTGGCGATTCAGGAAAATACGGCAGCGTTTAAGTCTGGCCTTGAAATCCCTCATATCGTCACGAAACCTTTCCTGGATGCCTTTGGATTTATGGGCGGTGGCGGTCAGACAATCGGCTTACTCATTGCGTTGTGGATCGCCGCTAAAAAATCGGAGCATCGTGCAATAACGCGCCTTGCAACGCCAGGAATGCTGTTTAACATAAATGAGCCCATTATTTTTGGTTTGCCTGTTATGTTCAACCCAGTGCTGATTGTGCCATTTTTATTTACCCCGATTATCAGCATCGTGATTGCTTATGCCGCGACGGCAATGGATTTCATTAACCATACCTATGTTCTTGTGCCATGGACAACGCCGCCAGTGGTTAGTGCCTTCCTCGCGACAGGAGGGGACTGGAGAGCCGCGGTATTATCCGTATTCTTAATCGGCTTGTCGGTTATCATCTATCTTCCATTTGTTATCGTTATGAATAAACAGAAATAACCAGAGGTAAAGCGATATGAATATTATTGGCATACCTCTGGATATCAGACCTTATAACTATGATTTCCTGGTTTCCCTCGTTTCGATGGACAATAATGTTTCGTTAAAAATGCCGGAGAAAGCGGTTTTGGGTTACAAAAAACAACCCGCTGAACATCAGGCTATAGATGAATTTTTGAAAGGCCACTGTGCAGATGCTGATGCATTAATTATCAGCCTGGATATGTATCTCTACGGCGGACTTTTCCCTGCCCGTATCCATCAAATGGAATTAACCGAGTTGACGGCAAGGCTAAATACGTTAAAAACGCTAAAGGAGAATTATCCCGCGCTAAAAATATATGCATCTTCGCTGGTGCTACGGACGCCAAAATATAATTCCAGTGAAGAAGAACCGGATTACTATGCGCACTTCGGGCATTCCATTTTTCAGGTGGGCTATTTGTCTGACAAAGAGAAGCGCGTTGGGCTAAGTGAAGATGAAAAAGCACAGCTGTTTGCGCACCGTTCAGCTATTGATTCTGCTGCTTTTGATGACTGGATGCTGCGTAGAAGCAAAAATCTACAGCTCATAGAAAAAGCGATAGAGTTCGTTGATGAAGAGGTTGTCGAGCAGCTGATAATCCCACTGGATGATACGGCGCAATTCGGTTTTACGATGCAGGATCTTGAACGTATCTACGAAAAGATATCTCTTCTCGGTGTTCAGGACCGGGTGTTTGTCCATCCTGGTACTGATGAGTCAGGATGCACATTATTGACCAAAGCTTATCTATCGATGAGGGGGCAGGCGTTTTTCGCCACGACGTACTATTCAAACGAATTGTTTAAAAGCTATATCCCGAATTATGAAGATCGTCCTTTTGTACACTCATTGCGCTCGCATGCTGCCGCATCAGGTATAACATTGGTTGATGATGATGTCTCGCTGCCCGTATTAGCGATCAATGGTTGCGGCGAGATCATGCAAGAGGCTTTTGATATCAGCTATGGGCTAAACCTTCATACCGGCACGCGCAAGCCGAAGTACAAAAATATTACGTATTTTACCCACCGTAACCTGGCAACATATGCAAAAGAAATTGCCAGCAGGGCTTTGCAGGTCCCCGTGGTGGTTATTGATGTGGCAATGTCAAATGGAGGGGAAACTGAACTGATTCGTGCGCTGGATAAAGCTGGCGCTCTTGATGCCATTAAAGGCTACGCAGGCTGGAATACCACGTGTAACTCGTTAGGGACGGGTATAGCGAACCTTGTCTTTTCGACCCTGGGCGATAACGCTGACGCAATCGAACATTTCCTGAAAGAAAGGCTGGTCTCGGACTGGGCTTATCAGACCGAGGTCCGTTTTCCTGTTCAGTATGAATATCTGGCGTCGATTGGTCTCAGTTATGACTCATTTGAAGAAAAGGAGTCTATGGTCTTCGAGAAAATTAAGTCTGAAATCGAAACCGTCTGGAAGGAAAATGTTAAGAATAGCGTTAATTTATGCTGTCCTGTGATCTCTTCCATTTCTGCACCTTTCCGGCGGATGAGTGGTTTACATATTACCCTTTCATAATTTAATCAGTGACGAGTCATTACTATGAATAAGATACTTTTAGTATGTGCTGCGGGGATGTCTACCTCGATGTTAATGAAGCGAATGAAAGATTATGCCAGTTCTCTCGATCACGAGACGATAATTGAAGCGCATGGTGTTGATGTTCTGAAAGATATTATTGTGAATTATGATGTTGTACTGGTTGCCCCTCAGATTCGATTCAAGCTGGCTGAAATACAAAAACTGGCAGAGATGCATGGTAAAAAAGCAAACGCCATCGACCCATTCCTGTATGGATCGATGAATGGCGAAAAAGTGTATCAACAGGCTGTTGATTTAATTGCCGCAAAATGAGTTGCGGCCACTGAACCTAAAACGAGATGATTCAAATGAGTTATGAAGATGATGTAATGTCGCTGATTATTGCCGCTGGCGAGGGTCGCAGCTGTGCCATGGAGGCGCTTAGTTTTGCCAAAGCAGGGCATTTTTCTGAAGCAGAGGCTTCGCTAACCCTTTCTGCCGATGCCTTCAGGCAGGCACACGAGGTGCAGACCCGGTTAATTGGTTTGGACGAGGGGGCAGGTAAACTGCAAATGACGTTGGTGATGGTTCATGCCCAGGATCACCTTATGACCGGTATGCTTTGCCGTGAATTTGTGACAGAATTGATAGAGGTTTATAAAAAAATGGAGTGAGTACTGAATGAAAACACGAGTCGGCTTTAATACTTTAATTAACACCAGAATTAATGAATTGACCCAGACTGAAATACGTATTTACCAGTTTATCAAGAATAATCGTATGCGGTTTATCGATATGAGCATTGCAAAATTAGCCGATGCAATGAATGTTGGTGAGGCCTCTATCATTCGTTTTTGTAAAAAACTGGGATACAAGGGCCTTTCAGAATTAAAGACGACTCTTCGCCTGGAAACAGATAAAGACGATACATTGTTATCAAAAGTGACTTCTCTTGATGAGCAGACGAACTCTATGAGAGGAATTGTACAACAGCTGGCTAATGATAATTACGTTGTTATCAATGAAACGCTTGCCCTGCAGGAGGAGTCGTCGCTGCTGTGTGCCGCTGACTGTCTGAGCAACGCCCGACAGGTCTATTTCTACGGCATTGGTATGTCGGCGATTTCCGTTCTGTATGCCAAATATCGATTCATGAGAATTATGGCAAACGTCGATGCGTTGATCGACAACCACACCATGACGCTCAATTCGAACAATGTCGGGAACAAGGATGTGGTGGTTGCGATTTCACATTCAGGTGAAACACGCGATGTTGTCGATGCATTAAGGAGGGTGAAAGAGAAGGGGGCGGTAACAATTGTTATTAGTAAGCTAAAGCATTCTTCATTAAGTCAGTACGCTGATGTTGTCTTACTGACGGGAGGGACCTCAAATCCTTATCAGTCAGATTCATCAACGATTACCGCTGCACAAAGCTTTATGGTTGATGTTTTATTCAATGCGTTATTGTTTATCAATCAGGGCGGTAATGTTGAGAAGATAATATCTTCTCTGGATGTTATTAATAAAGCTAAATAAATATATTTTCAATTCTTTCCTTTTCAGGTATGAAAGTAACTGAGGACAACTTATGGATAATACAAGAAAGATTATATGCATTTCTTTGCTTACGGCTATGCCAGGAATAGCAAATGCAATGCTGGTAGGAGGGCCAAAAGACTTTAATCTGGAAATTTATGGCAAATTAGCCATGTCCGTTTTTACGACTCAGGCAAGTGAGCGAAATTATGATTATACTCTCGATAATGAATCGTATATTGGTTTTCGTGGGAATAAAGAAATTACGGAAGGTATAAATGTTATCTTCCAGATTGAAAGTGGTTATGTTGGTTACGAGGCAAAAGACTCTGGCCTGGGAAAATTCGATACCTTCGTAGGATTTGAAGGTAAGTATGGCAAACTTCGCTTTGGTCGCATGAAGGGGGCGTTGTATGAAATCATAGACTGGCCTTATACGAACCCCGGTCTCGGACGTGTTTTTGACTGGGGAGGGGACGTCCACTGGCACCAAAGTAATCGTATGTCGAATATGGTGCGCTATGACGGGAGTCTTGCCACAAATGACTACGGGGCATTTGATGTGGTGCTTAGCGTTAACCGGGATGATTCAACGATTTCAGGATCGACGACCTACAGCTCGCGGATAACCTGGACGCCTTACTCCACGATAAAAGTACATGCTGCTTATGAAGAAACGCGCAATAAATCAGATCAACCGACGGATGACGTGGTAGTTGACGATCTGATGGATGCCTCAGGTTATGTTTTGGGCCTCGAAGTACCCATTCCTGATCTTGGTCTAAGGTTTTACGCAGGTTATAAAAACGGTCAAACAACCGATCTTACTACCCACGTTAAGAGTACCCAGGATGCATATAGCTTAATTGGTGAATACTGGCATGACATCTATGGTGCTAAGCTAGGGTATGCAAGGAATAATGATTATAAAATTGATAATGTCACCCAAAAAGACACCGCCGATAAAGTTATCTCCTTACAATTGATGATGAACATGGAAAATGGTTTTCTTCCTTATGTTCGTGTAGGTCGTACTGATGCCTATAATTCATCAACGAATGATAATTTTTATCGTGCTGGTCTGGAATTCTGGTTCTAATTTTTTATCTGTTTCTTTTATTTTATCAGTTCTGTTAATTAAATTTTTTTTGGCGTTTTTATTTTATCTTTAAATAAGATACCTTCAGCGCATAGCGATCTGAATCGGGTTCGTGCTGTCAATTAGATGAGATAATTGAATTCTGATATCTATTCTATAGCGATATTTTATGCAACCGCACTGACCTGATTTCAGTCATCCTGCCGCCTGCAGTCGGAAAAGATTTGCTATTTACTGTGCATGCGATTGAGATCCCCAAAAAGGCCGCAAGTGCGGCCTTTTTGGGGAACGTAAAGGTTACTCAGTGACTTTCTTTTCCAGTTCGCTGGCACCTTCTTTGGTTTTATTCCAGCCTTTCTCAGCGCCTTCTTTGGTGGCATCCCACCCTTTCTCGGTGCCTTCTTTGGTTTTATGCCAGGCTTTCTGGGAATCTTCGCTGACCTTGCTGCCCAGGCTTTCGCTTTTACCTTCCGCAGCATGCTGCTGTTTCAGCTTCAGCTCTTCACCTTTGTTCTGCTCTTCGTGCAGTTTTTGCTTCGCCTCATTGGCGTTTGCGTTCGCTGCCGCGACGGTATCATCAGTTGCATGTGTGGTCGCAGCAAATACTGGGGAAGCCAGCAGAACGGCAGATAATGCGATAATTGTTTTTTTCATAATATCCTCATTTAACGTTTTCGGTTATGAGCGTGATTCAGCCTGGCACAGGCGAAGCGGGATGGCTTTAGGAAAAAACTGTAATGAGATCAATGCATCCTGACGCGGGGTATTTTGCCTGAGGATTATCCAAAGGATAAAACGCCTATTTCTGCGAGGGCGGCGAGGGTCAGGAGAATGAAGATGATGACGGTTATGGGTCTGTACATGGTGGGGGTCCTTCCGTGTGGGGGCGGCTAATCCGTAGCGCTGGGTGGTGTAGGTTATTTTCCACAGGAGATGGGGGAGGGTGTTGATGCTTGTCAATGCCAGAGGAGTACAACATAAACTACTGGCCGGTGGATACTGTGTGGTTTCAATCTATACAGCAGTGAAGACAATAAACAGGTACAAAAAAGCCCGCAGGGCCTGCGCCGTGCGGGCTTTCAGGACTTCAGCGGATGACTCTGGTAATCACCGATGGAGAATTTTGGGCTGGCGTCCCTGTAATTTGCTATTCAATTGATTGATTTATATATTTATTTTGAATTTTAATTTTATGGGTGGTTCTAAAAAGGAACCATAAATATTAATGGTATGAGTTCTCTCGATTAGCTGATTGGCAAATTGTATCAAAAGATAACAAATCCTCATTTCAACTCCCAGTTGGTAGTTGAACTGCGTAAGCAGGATCTGCTTTCCACCGATTAGTGTATACGGTAGTTTTTCAGCATAACTTAATTGTACCCGTAGGGCGGTACCAGCATAGGTGGAGAATGGATTTTGAACAACTGGTCACCAGAGCATACAAAAGAAATCAAAGCTTGGCTTAACATAGATAACTATCGCAAATTTGAAGATCTCTCATTGATACACTTCTATCACGAGTTATGGGCCCGGAATCTGTTCTTTAAGGAGTATCGGGAAGAGTTTGAGAGCAGAACTCTTATGAGTTACTTCTCAAAGATTTTCACCGGCAACCCTTTTTTGATTCCAGAAGGGCAACTTGGATACATGACTCCTGCCAACAAACTTTTTCAACCACCCCATTTTTTTCTAACAACTCTTGATCGCCTTGCTGAAACGAGCATTATTGCTATGCAACGCGGAGGTTTTGTTTGGAATGAAGGTGACAATTATTCAATAAACGCAGAGCTTCGAGAGGAATCACTTTCAGACATTATGCCCGATCAGTTTACACGAACAGTCATGTTCGAGATTGATTTGGCAAGTGGCACAGACGAAGAGATTGCAGAGTCGCTTAAAGCTGCATTACCGCAATGGCGTAAAGTTAAGGGTATTGATGAAAACCCATTGGAATCTGTTCGTTTTGGATACGGAACTATCAAGAAACTCATCAGCTATCGTGTAATACCTATGCTGGATATCCTGGTGTGGGCAGCCGTTAAAAAAATCCGTGTCTCTGACGACAGGTTATCCAGACTACTATATACAGACGATGACGAAGAAAGCGAAATGAGGCAGTCCAGTCAAATCAAAGATACCGACAGGCCTTTGGCTCTTAAATCCTGCACAACTGACTTTATCCGACAATTCCATTACTTCATGAACAAAAATAGCCATTTGAAGCAAATGAAAGTCTCTGATGTAATGAAACTATCGGATTAGTATTTTATCTATAACTGTCTGTTTTTAAAATGAAAAACCAAAAGCATCATTGTAAATGATGCTTTTTTTTGCGATTTTTACTTTGAACCGGCCATTTTGCCACTTGCCATAAAACAGGGGAATTTCAGCTACTCTCAAGTTCCCCTGTTTTGTACGGCACCAACTTCGAGAAAACTATCCTGCATAGCAGCGAAGAACCTCCGCTTCAGGAGCTTCACTCCTTTCTTTTCCCAACTGTTCATATAGTGATTTCATCGAAACGACAAGGGATAACGAAATGAATAATCAAGCAACCCGCCTCATACGCTTACCAGAAGTTCTCGAACGAACTGGCTACGGAAAAGCCTGGATCTATCGTCTGATCAGAGAAAGTCGGTTTCCGGCACCAGTGAAGATCGGTGTTCGTGCCGTTGCTTTTGTCGAGAGTGAAGTTGACGAGTGGATTCAATCAGTTATCGAAACAAGTCGAAATAGTGTTGCTTAGTTAATTTGGGGAGACATGTTATGAATATCGAAGAATTTGTGAGTGAAGATAACCATATGTGTAATCTGGGTCAGGAACTTTTTTGTGAAATTTTCGAACCCGGAGCGATTTACGATTTATCTGATAATGAGTTTAACAGAAAGATTGTTTACTGGTTAAGCCAGTATTTAGTGGGGAATCTAAGAGAACCCTTAGATTCGATCTCTGAGCTTAATATTTTCGAACAGTTTTATGTTTATGAGACATGGTTTTCGCTAAGGAAGGTGCGAATAAGTCACCAAACGCAAAAAAACGCCTATGTAAGTGATTGAATTTAATTGACTAAAAGTTTCATTTTCGTTGCGGAGGGTACTTATTCGCACCCTCCCTAATTAAATGCCCTGATGAAATTAGGAATTTATCGAAACGGATAATTCGATATCAGATTGGGCTGAAAACCATTCTTTGAATGAACCTATGTTTAGTACTATTTTGTAAATTGCATTGTTGAAATGATAGTGCTATTTACTTTTTGATTTACAAAACACCTTTAATTCCTTTTAAAATAATGGGTTAACTATTTCAAGTGAAAAGAAAGGATTATAATATCCCTCTAGAGGGATATTATAAATTTTCGACCGGGATGCGTCATTGTAAAAGGGATTAATGTTAAATTCAGGAAAATATATTTGTAAATTGCTTATGTTATATGCTTTATTTATTTTCACTGACGATTAAATGTAAATAGAGGTGATATGACTTTGAAATATAAAATAAAAAGATTGAAGAGTAAGGATGGTATCAGAAGTTGCATTATTATTAATGAGAGCAACGGATTACCCTTGGTTTATCCTAACTTATATATGAGTGTTATTTCACGAACAAATAGCTATTCATTTTCAACAATGGAAGCAATAGCAAATGCTTTGCTTTTATTTGAAAGATATAATGCTGACATGAATGTGGGTGTTTTTGATATGGTAAATCCTGATATCGAAAAACTTGTCTCGAACAAAGGATATTTATTCGGGTTAATGAATGCCCTCACTTACAGAAACGACTTAGAGAAAGTTACAAGCATTCTTAGAGAACAACATGTCTCTAAAAGAACCCTTTATTTCAAGATAATGACAATTGAAAATTACGTCAAATGGTATTTTGATAACATCGCTATCAATAATATTGATTCTTCTCGTTATGAAACAATCAGTCGAGCATTTGATTTTATAAAGCCAAGAATAGAGACCGGAAAGAATTACAATATTGAAAGCGAAAGCAAATCATTGACAAATGAGCAGGTTACAACTTTGACTGATATGGTAAGTGTTAAATCTAAGATTAATCCATTTTCGGAGCAGGTAAGGTTTCGAAATAATCTAATAATTGAAATTTTGTTAGAGACAGGTATTAGGGGAGGGGAACTACTTAATATTAAGTTGGTTGATTTTGACTATGTCCACAAAAGTCTATGCATAGTAAGAAGGCCAGATGATCAAAACGAACCACGATTAAGGCAACCATTGGTTAAAACTTTAGAAAGAAAAATACCATTGAGTATAGAATTGACTGAGTTAATACAGAATTATATTAGTGATTTCAGAAGTAAGCAGTGTCATGCAGGGGAGCATGACTATCTGCTTGTTACTCATAGCAGTAAAGGTCAATTAGGTCATGCATTGACTATTTCAGGTTATCAGAAAATTTTCGAACAAATTAGGAAAAATAGTAATGTATTGAGCGATATTGTGGGGCATTCGCTAAGACATACTTGGAATGTGAAATTCTCAGAAATGATGCTCATGAATTCGAACTCTCAGGATTATATTACTTATGAGAAAGTAAGAAATTATCTTATGGGGTGGAAGAAGAATAGTACAACCTCAGATATCTATAACCAAGCATTTATAGCACAAGAAAGCCGAAAAATAATGGCTGTTATTAACCCACTCAAAAACATAGTAGAGGACAAATCCAATGTTTCAAACTCTAAGAAAGCTACAAGAAAGTCAATATTCGGTTTTTGAAACCAAGGATGGTAATTTCAAAGTGAACTTTTCTTATTCCAAGTGGAAGATAAGTAAAAGTATAACATTGAACATTGATTCTTTAAGAGTGGTCATCAGTGCATATATACCTATCAAAACCACTTTGGCATATTTCGCTATAAATTATAGTGCCAGTTATACTAAGAAAATGTTTTATGCAGTAAAGCATTACATTAAGGCCTGTAATACGAATGATAGCTTGTTTTCTAAAGATTGCATAAAGTATTACTATAAAGTTGTGAGCTCATTAGATTACACACATGCAGAGACAGTGAAATATTTTTTTATAAAGATGAGTGGTCTTTACCCATCTTTATTTTCGGCAGAAGCAATCATATTTTTATAAAATATTAAAGTTAAAAAAACAAATGCAAACAAGTCTATAAAGACACATGATTATAAAAAAGGCCCCTTTAGTGACTCTCAATTAAAGGTAATTATAGATTCTGTAGCGATAGCTTATAAGGAAGAAAAGGTAAGTCTGTCAAACTATCTGTTAACCTTCCTTGTTGCATATTCCGGGCGGCGACCTATGCAAATATCTCAACTTGAAGCTGGTGATCTCTTAGCTTTTAATGGAGAGTACTTTCTCAATATCCCAAGAATTAAACAACGAAATGGATATAGAAAAGAGTTTAGAAAATTACAAATTCCAGAAGAGCTTTTCAGCCAATTGACATATCTCGTTGAAGCTGTGAATTTGCTGGTCAGTGACACATTAAAAATCGATTTAAGTGAAAAACAAAAGAGAAAACTACCAATTTTTATAAACACATATCCATTCAAAAAAGGATGTGTTGAGCTAAACATGATTGAAAGTGGTGGATTAAAACTTAACCCCTATGCCATAACACTAAAAATAAGGAACACTATAAATCGCTCAATAAATGAATATCAAGCCTATCTGGGGTGTATAAATTCGCGCAGATTTAGATATTCATTAGGCACTAAGGTTGCACAATTGGGTTATAGTCCTTCACTGATAGCAAATGTTTTGGACCATTCTTCAATCAATTCTGTTATGAGTTATATAGAAAATACAGCGGAAAATGGCAAGAGGATTAATGAAGCTGTAAACGAACTAATGAAGCCACTGGCTAACAAATTTATTGAGGGAAAAGAGCTGCAGAAAGAGTTAGATTCTTTGAAGCATTTGATAGAAGAATACTTCGGTGGATATAAAACTAACTCTTTTGATAAGACAGCAATATCGTTATTAACTAATTCTATCGATGATATGATCAATAGCATTTAAAAGAAGGATAAAGTGATGAAAGAAATCCATGATAAAATGATCAATAACTTCATTATCGCTAATAAGGCTCATGCGAAAAATTTTGGAAATTTTGATTGGGATAATTCAAGTTGGGGAGGCGGAATTACATTTTTTAGCGGAATCAAGGTTAGAATGGGGAACAAGAATAAAAAATTAATGAATTATAACATTGCAGAGTTCGCAAAAGCATATGTATGGCATGAGTGCTTTCATGATTTATCTGTAGCTTTCAGAGTGCTGAGATTATTTAGGATATTAGAAATTGCCATAGTTAAAACAAATAAAGAAGTTAAGGTTTCAAGCATAGATCATAAAGTATTAGATGAAGTTATGAGTATTGTTCAAGAAAATTTTGCAATATCCACTTCTTATAAAATATATTTAGATCTTAGGGTATTATGTTCTTTTATGTCTAAGAACGAAATGTTGCCAGAATCCATTACACGATGGTCATATCCATTTAAGGCATATGATGCTTACACAAATAGCACAATGGATTCGATGGGAAATTTATCCAATCAGAAAAAACTTCCTGATGAAAAGGCTATAGATTTTATTGGTAAAATATTTAGCTCTAATCCAGTTAATGAAAGGGACATATTTACATCTTCTATTTTTGCATTGCTCTTATGTGCTCCATCTCGAATTAGTGAAATTATGCTTTTGGAAGAGGACTGTGAAGTTATAGTTGAAGATAGTAATGGCATATCAAGATATGGTTTGCGATTTCTTTCTCTGAAGGGCTTTGGATACAATACCAAATGGATTCCAGACTGTATGGTTCCTGTAGCTTCAAAGGCTATCATGCGATTGAAAAAACTTACAAGGAATGCAAGGGTTGTTTCACGGTTGATAAAAGCAGGGGAAATTAATTTATACGAGTCATTGAACAGAAGTGCATTTGATTGTTTAACAATTGAAGATCTCCACAAACTTGGCTTTGTTATAAATCAATTAAATATCTCCCAAGAAAATCTAAAATTCTTGTCTAAGATAAAACATGGTACAGTCAGTGTAAAAGCATTTTGGATTTATATAGAGCGAAAGAATGTTAATTCTGAAAATATTAATGCTAATCTATGCTCCATAAATCATAATTTATTGGACTCTATCAAGGGTGCTGATATTTTCACAACAATTAAGGCATCTTCAAAGTATTTTAGAGCGGATTTTCGCACTGATAATATGAATAACATATTTCATAGGAATATACATTTTAACTGTGATGATCCTATTTTAATTTTCCGCAGCCATCAAATTAGACATTTACTTAATACTATAGCTCAACGAAGCGTATTGTCAGAGATACAAATTGCCCAATGGTCTGGGAGAAGGAGTGTTAAGCAGAATTCAGTATATGATCATATGTCTCACGACGAGTTATCAGAACTATCAAGGAAACTATTGAACAGAAACACCTACGAAGAAACAAAAATTTCAGAATCTTCATTTAATGAACAATCGATTATTATGAATTTGATTAAAGATAAATTTGAAAAACTAGAATTAAAAATACAAAATTCAGATCCAAGAAAAAGAAAATATATTCTGGAAAAAATTAAAGATTTAAGAATGGAAATTGAATGCATATTAATGTGAGGAGATTATATGGCAAGAAAGTTTTATGATAAAGAAATAAAAGCTATTGTTAAAATTATTGAAACCTGGAGTAAGCCTGATTTCACTTGGGATTCTTTATGCGTGGCTTGCAAAAAAATTTTAGGTAAAGTACCTACACGGCAAGCATTAAGCCAGCATAGTGAGATTGTCGTTGCGTATAGGACCAGAAAAAGATCTGGTATGGTTAAACGTCAAAATGCGAAGTTACCCGGTAGCCTGAGCCTTGCGGCGAAAAGAATAGAACGACTTGAAAATGATAATTCGGCACTAAAATATGAAAATAATAATTTACTGCTTATGATTCAAAGAATGCACGAAAATGCTTACAGGCATAATATATTGGCTTCTATTCTTGAAGAAGAATTTCCACAGAGAGCAAGAAAATAATATTTTGATAGGTTTTACCTATTGACAGGTGATGTTAATATGGTATTTATATATAGTCAGGAAGACAAAACTAACTTGCAAGGATGCAATTTATGGACAAACAAAACAACTTTGCAGTGGAGACACTGGAAGAACAGCTTATTATTATTGTTGATAAATATATCTCAAAAAGGTACCAGCCAGGCGATAAAAGTTTCTCATACCAGCTATACCTGCTTTTTGTTGGCTATCATTTAAAGTATTTCTACCCAAGACAGCTATACACTCGCTCTAATCGTAACATAGACAACATTATGACGATGTTCAGTTCTGTATACAAATGCCTTACAAGTACTTTGTTGCAGCGATTGAACAATAAGGAGGCTGTTATCAGAGAGCTAAACTCTCTCGTGAACTATATTGACAACAATCAAGAAAAAGCAGAAGGAATTTATACGGTTGTAAGAACACAGTATGAAGTGAAGGTTATCGAGAAAGAGTTAACCCATGAAGTAGTCAGAGTAAGAAATGTTAGATTATAAAAGCTCCCTACGGGAGCTTCATTTCAGTAATCAATTTTAATTCCCTACAAACTGCCAGCCGTCATCTGTTTTTAGGAGTTTAATGGATGCTGCTTGCTTGAGATTACCATCAATTACCGTTACGACATTACACTTATAACTTTTATCAGATTCTTTTGTGCAATCAACTTTTTTCACTGATGTAAGATGGCTTCCCGTCCATTTACTTAAAGCTGTATAAATATCTTTTTCTGAGGGTTCGCTGTTACATGCGGTTAGAAGAAACGCTGTAAGAATAACGGTAAGGATTGAGTATGTTTTCATTTTTATTTTTCCAGGAATAGTTAGTTAAGAACGCCCGTTTTGGTGTTGTTATTGTCAGTGGAGAACGTCCATTTGCTGACAATTTCGCCTTTGAAATCTATTTCAAGAGTTTTAGACTGAGTCTGCGAACCGCCAGTAAACAGCCCTACAACTGGAATGAAAGTTGTTGCATTGAACTGATTGTTATACATAAAGTATCTCCACTGCTCATTTCCGTCATCGAGTGTGGTTCTTGTATCAGGCTCACCTAATTTAGTGAGTAATTCCGTCTTAGTTGTTTTGTTTTTAATGATCTTTGATTGGAGGCTTTGAGGTGTTTCGTTTTTAAGGTTCTGGTTCCCTGATGTTGAACAGCCAGAAAGCAGGAAGACAATAATAAAAAAAGATGACTTTATAAATCGGTTCATTTACTTTCTCATTTTAGGTTTGCGGTTGTGTGAAATTAATTTCACCGTATAAAAACAACTCTGTCTGCATACGTTTTTTTAATTTTATAGATAAGAATAATGATGCTTACGAAAAACGTAATGACTGATACAAGAGTGCTGCCAGTCCACGAAAATGCTAACCACGCGAGACCAAATGCAACGAATTGAAACAAGAATGCCACACTGAGCGGGCTTTCACCGTAAGCGATCTTTGCATGGCAGCCTTTACAAATCCGCACACCGTGAGGACTTTGTGTAAAGCAGAACGGGCACTTTATTGTTTCGTTTTTCATAGCAACCCCAGGGTGGAAGATTTACTGTGTGTTTGTAGGGATTCTCGATGGCTGGCTGGCTAAAGTAAAATCACTTGTACCGATCGATGTTTGAATCGTGATAGGTAAAAACTATTATAAGTAGTTTATCGATCTGTAATAACGATCAATTTATTGTTGACTTATCCTAAATTAACCACTACCCAAACGATATTGCTGTCAGGGATAAGCGGTAAGATTTTGTTTATAAATGAATTTTCCTTTCTTTATGTAAAGGTCGGGTGGCATAGAGATTTGAGAATCCAAGGAGGGGCTTGTGAAGAATGCTCTTACCATAGCTTCGGAGAAGCTCTGCAAGCCTTCTAAGAAATGGAAGCCAGCCGATAAGCCTGAGATGCTTTTGCTGGTTAACCGCATTCTTTTGGAGAATCTTCTCAACGATCTCGTTTCGTCTGTCTTTTCTGAGTCGCAGTTCGAGTTCAGCAATTTTTTCACTGATACTTTCCTTTTGCTCCCTGGTTTCCAAAATTGTTGCAGGAGCAGGAGCAGGAGCAGGAGCAGGAGCAGGAGCAGGAGCAGGAGCAGGAGCAGGAGCAGGAGCAGGAAGAGCAGGTTGGTCTTTTATCGATATGTCGCTTCGCAGAGCTTCTAAGTGGTCGGGGTTGTAGTTAAGCCGATTACTGAGATTTGCCCAGGAGTAGCTCTTACCCAATTGCGAAGCTTTGAAGGCTATATCGCGGTAAGAGAAAGAGAAGCCGTTCATTTTGCCTGTGCTGGCGACATTCGCCGTCCAGGATACTTCAGCTTCTTCCAGCCGTTTTGTGAAAGTCAAAAGGTCCGGCTTATCAGATAAACTTTTATCAAGTATCTGCTGCAGAGCTTCTCTTGGTGAAAGCACCCCGGTTCGTTCCGATAGCATTTTCTCATTACGGGACACTCTCTTCCGCTTCGGTTGTGCTTGCGAGGGGGGAGATGCAGTTTTGGTCACTGTCAGGCCATGAGCGACTTCGAGTTTACTGATGATCCGTGTGCTGATAAGGTTTTCGTTCCTGCCCAAGTAGAGCTTCCCACCGGCTATGTCGATTCTGCTGGCAATAATGTGTATGTGCTGGCCATCGTCGTCATGAAGCACATAGCAGCGGAGATGGGTCTCATTGAACCCCATCTTCTTCATATAGTCGTCAGCTATCATTGCCCATTGGTCATTCGATAATGATTCACCATCAGGTAAGCGAAGCGAGTTGTGCCATACCGGTTTCTGGACATCTGGCCGAAGCTGTTTAGTGCCATCAAATTCAGCGATCAGTTCAAGAGCGGAGCTACCCAGCATATTGCCCCCGATTACGACTGGATCGCTTCTATGATGTGCTCCCGGTTTCAATGCATATTGAACGACACCAGCGAAGCTCTTACCCCTTTTGATCTTCTGCATACCCTTCATCGGGTTTGCTCCATATGTCAGCATTTAGCAGGTGCTGGCGAAGCTCTTCCAGTTGTCGCTTAACAGCGAAAAGCTCTGTATGAGTAAGCTGGCTATCTTTACTCTTACTATCGATATGAAGAGCGATACGGTTTAGCTTCTGATTGATCTCACCCAGAGTCTTCCATGTTTCGATGTTTACAGGAGGTACATTCATGGGGAGCTTCTGCAAGAAAGCCATACGTAACCATTCGCCTTTTGCATAATGCCCCCTAAGACTATTGAGCTTGCTTAATTCCGTGTTGTTGAGCCGAACACTGACACAATGGGTTCTCAAGGATTGTATTATTAGGTCAGGCAGGTTTGAAGATTGCTTCATTACAGGAATATTGCTTTCGGTAAAGCGAGGTTTTGAAATTTGTTTTACCATATAAACTCCTTTTTATATGTTGGTGACTTAAACTATTATACAGGCTCCTGAAATAAGTCAATATTAACAGGAGCAATATTTGATGAACTATTTATTAATATTAATTAAGAATGATACTCCCAATCTATTTTATGTAGGTTATGGTTTTTTATGAGTAGTCCGAAAGGACACAAATCATCATCATTAGCTCTTGAAATAGGGTCTGACATACAGAAGCTATTAGTTACGTTAGGGTTTGAAACTCTACATAAATTTATCAATGCACAATTTTTGGCACTGCCTGAGACATAATTCATAAAAGCTAAAACTGTTAAAAATTGCATGAATTCATTTTGATCGAAATTTTCCGGAAGCAACGAGACACATTGAGATTTATTGTTTATAATAAGAGGTATTCCTATCTCTTTAATAAAGCTGTTTATTTTTTCGAAAAAGTCCCCATCGTTCATTCTGAAAAGCTCGGCAAATATAAATTTATTTGATAACTCTTTATTTGAAAAATCTATAACAAGTTGAATCCATTTTTGAATATTGGAGAAATTATTACCAGAATACACGGAAGATAATGATTCTTTGAAATCTGATAATCTTCTCTGAGTCTTGGTGAATATTGTTTCATTAAAACCGCCTCTCGCAACCCATGGAAGATTAAGTAGATGATTGCTACATGATTCAAAACTGTCTAAAGTATAAATTAGATTGTTATTCTTCATTTCCGAAATAGTATTAAAAAACATATTTACTGGATTGTCATTATATAGGCAATACTCTACAAAACAGACCCTGACATCATCAGTAATTTGACTAAGTCCTAAGAAATCAAATAGTGAATCAACTGTCATATAGGGAAAGTGAGGATGTAAAGTTTCCCAGTGCTTAGTTTCAATTTTATGTGCAATATATTCAAGGAAATCTCTTGCTCCGACTTGGTACTTAAAACCGTTTTCTAAGAGTAAAGTATATTTAAAAACTCTCGCTCCAGTATAGATTTCGAAAAATTCATTTTGTATTTCTTTTATTTTAATGTTTTCATCGATAAATTCGTTGCATCCCCATGTAAAAGCGTGTTGTCTGTCAGTTAGTTGGGTATCGTCATCCCATTCAGAAAACGGTCGTGTGATCTTCTTTTCTTTATTTGCATGAAGTAGAACACTAAGAAATCGTCTTTTCGAGACTAGTGTGTATCTTATGGAATATGGGAGGATTAGATCCTGTAAAAAATGGATATATTCATGAACAAAAGTTTGTTCGTTACTTCGAATACACTCTTCAATTTCTTCATTGGATTTTATAATCATAAAGAAATTTGATAGGGAATATGAACCATTAGCTGCTCTAATTTCCATGATGATTTTCACCTCTTTCGTTATATGCTTTAGTATTGTGGATTAAAATAACATTACTTGTAGGCTTTTGTATAGTCAGTCTTTTACAACCAAAGGGCAGGAAAAGCAAGGCTACCAAAAGAAGCTCCGCTTCTTTTGGTTAGCTCTTGCTTGAGTTGACAAAACGTAAAAGAATGTTAGTTAATAGATATTAATTATAGGAGGTTTTTATGAATAAAAAAATAATGACGCATATTGTGGTAATTTATATCGCCTCAATTTTAGCATCCTTAATTTACTTAAACTTATCGGATACTTTTTCAATGAGATATTTCGAATTGTCTGGTTTAAAAGAAAAAGTCATCACTACCTATGTAGTGGTTTCATTGTTTTTTTCACCATTACTATTTATGATATCGGATGCTATTAACAGTGAAAAATAGATTTCTTCATTTTTCAGATTTATATTTTAACATGTTTTCTTTATATTCAAATCGTGCAACGAAAGCTTTTATTATTAGTAATATAGTATAGAGGCAAATAATAAGATAACCAATGTTATTTATCATGAATTTATCAAAAATGTCCATAGACGTATTGAGTATTGTTTTAAAAGTTAGTAATGCAGTTGTTAAAGCACTTACTGAAAATAAAACAGTATCATTTGCTGATTTAATTAGATCTCGTTCAGTTTTATTTTTTAATTCTACCAAGCGATAGAAAAAAGGGATAACAATACAAATTGGAATAACTAATAAAAATGGTGAGCTAAGGTCAAAGAAAAAAATTATTATTATGAAAATAAATAAGCGTTTTATACTTTTTTTGTATATGTCTATCAGCGGCATTGGAATTTTTTGCATAATTTTATTCATTTTTAATTGAGCCAGCAATGGCTGGCTCTTGTGGTTAGGCTGCTAACCCTTCGTTAGGACGATCTGAATCCTCTCTGCTATCTTTTTCAGCAGCATAAGTAGATTCACGAGATTTCGTTGACATACCTGAACCATAGATTCGTTGAGCTTCACCATTCTCAGGTTTCCATGTCCAGTTTGATACATCTACTCTTTGTTCCGATTCCATTTTTTCAAGAAAATTTAAACCAAATACATTCATAGTTCACCTGCTATTTGAAGTTAACCAATTTGCAATGGACCCGGAAATATCCATGCCGGACAAATCTTCGATCCACAACCATTGACCAGCAGAATTCACCTCTAAGAACCACCAGTCATTATTTTCATCAACGATGAAATCTAAAGCCCCATATCGAAGGTTTAACTTAGACATTAAAGAATTAATTTTTTCCTTCACCGAAGTGGGTGCGTCAATTTTCCAGTGCGGTGTATTAGGTATATCGTATCTACGCCAGTCTACTTTTGCCTTGTTTGAATGCTGAGAGTCTACAGCACAAGCAAAATGTTTATCTTCAATTACTGTGTATCTAACTTCGAATTTTTTATTAACATATTTTTGAAGAGTAATTGGGTTTTCTGAATCGTTTGAGAAACTTTCTAATTGTTCTAAAGTGATTTTGTTTACATATAGACCTAATATCTCACCTGATTCAGAGACATACATATCTTGCGACATGAATTTAACAACCGAATCAGGATAAGTAGTTAAGAAATTTTTGAGGTCTTCTTTGGAATTTGAAGTTATAAATGCTGGGTTATTTAACCCAACTTCATTAGCTATTTTATGTTGAAAATACTTGTTATCAGCGAGAGTTGCATCTCTTACATGATTAAACCAGCAAATTTCAGATAATGCATTATATAGGCCAAAAAGGCTTTTATTCCATTCAGATCGCCATAATCTGAAACCGTTACTTTGATCTTGCTGTTGTTCAGAATTGACTTGAACAGATACCCGCCTTGGCCAAACACATTTTACGGATGAATTTTTGATCGTTTGTCCGTTTTGGGAGATAGTCCATTCAGAGCCATCAAAGCTAATTTTGGTATCTTTAAGGGCTTCTACATCTAAATTCAAACGGAAGTAGTTATCACCGAGTTTCATCGAAACTATGTCTGCATGAACATCGTTACTGTCAGTAAGTATCAAGATCATTGTTAGGATGTGTCTGAAATTTTTTGTTCACTTAATATCCGATAGTTATGTCACATCGTCAATATTAATTTTTATTGATTGTAACATGTTGATTTAAAAGTACTTTAAGCATTATATTGGTTTTCATAAATTAATTTCAACCAGGTATTATATCTTTTATTTTAGTGTTTTTTGTAAACTAACATGCTTTTTACTTGACTTAACTAGGGAAGGTGCGAACAAGTTCCTGATATGAG
>NZ_JBMKHA010000013.1:0-145348 GCF_049238365.1 Enterobacter cloacae complex sp. IR53030 | reverse complement strand
TTCCCCTAAACCAAGGTTTTTGGAAAAGCAGTTACACATAGCGAAATCTGTAAAAATCCTCCCACCGCGACATAGAGGAGGAAAATTGATGGCCGTCATTGGTTATATCCGCGTATCAACAATCGACCAGAACAGCGATTTACAGCGCAATGCCCTCACAAGCGCAAACTGTGACCGCATTTTTGAAGACCGTATGAGCGGGAAAGTTGCCAGACGCCCCGGTCTTAAACGCGCTTTAAAGTGCGTTAATAGCGGAGACACCCTGGTCGTATGGAAACTGGACAGGCTGGGACGCAGCGTTAAGAACCTGATCGCACTGATATCAGAGTTACATGAACGCGGTGCCCACTTCCGCTCTTTAACAGACAGTATTGATACCAGCACTGCCATGGGGCGCTTCTTTTTCCACGTGATGTCTGCACTGGCGGAGATGGAGCGCGAGCTAATCGTCGAACGAACGCTGGCCGGGCTGGCAGCAGCCAGGGCACAGGGACGCGTAGGTGGAAGGCCCAACGCATTAAAATCGCATGAGCGAGAGCAGATTGGGCGGCTATTGGCGAAGGGGCACACCCGCAAGCAGTTGGCCATTATTTACGGGGTAGGGTTATCGACGCTTTACCGATACTTTCCTGTTGATGGTCAGAAGAAGGATAACGCAGTAGGAATGTAATTCTTTTGCAAATATTGAAACGCCGCAGCGATGCCATTTATCTCACGGAAATGGGCGCATTTATCGCGCGGCGCATCAGTACGAGGTTCAGGACCTGGACTCGGCTACCCGTATTCTGAATGAAAAAGGCTATCGGTTGCTGGTGGCTAACCGCACAGAACCGTGGGGGCAAACCGTCACCCGTCTGCTCAGCCCGGAGGGCTTGCTTACGGGATTAACGATTACGCCGTGGCTTCGGGAGGTATGACGCCCTTCACCAGGCCATTTACCAGCAGGGTAAAAACCTGAATCGCTTTTGGTAATGCCTGCTGCGGATCTTCGCTGGCGGCCACCCACTGGGCGGCATTCAGTGCGGCACCGTTTAACAGCCAGGCGGTGGCATCAACATCTACCGGTTCGATTAAGCCGCGTTCAATCAGGTCGGAAAGGCTCTTACGCGTAGCGTCGAGGCAGTTATTCTGGCTCGGCCATTTTCCCGGGTCCCCAAGAAAAGCCGGACCATCAAGTAGAACGATGCGACGGACTTCTTCATCCAGCGCCATCTCGATATAGGCTATCCCTTCTGCCAGAAGCTTTTGCTGGTCATCCTTCACATGTGCCGCTGCACTTTTGGCGCTTTGCGCCATTTCAGAATCAATCTGGGTAACGACAGCGGCAAGTAACCCTTTTTTATCGCCAAAATTATGATACAGGGCCCCGCGCGTCAGGCCCACGCTGGCGGTTAAATCATCCATCGAGGCTGCGGCAAACCCTTTTTCGGCAAAGGCTTTACGTGCAGCCGCAATCAATTTAGTGCGGGTTTCTTCCATCGTTTCGGCGCGGCGTTTGGCAGCCATACGAACTCCTTGCAATCTACACCACGCAAGTCGTTTGACATACGCGGCGTATGTGTGATTAAGTTGACATACGCCGCGTATCTTAATTCATTTATTTACGCCGCGCATCCACTGTCCCTGTTTAAAGAAAGGATCCGTTATGAACCAACCGAAACCCGTTTTCCCTGCAAATCGCCACGCGCTGTATGAGCAGCACGGTTATTCTGCAGCGATCCGCTCTGGTGATTTACTGTTTGTTTCCGGACAGGTGGGTAGCCGGGAAGACGGTACACCCGAACCCGACTTTGCAACGCAGGTAGAGCGTGCCTTCGATAATCTCAAGGCCACGCTTGACGCTGCAGGATGTACGTTTGCCGATCTTGTTGATGTGACAACCTTTCATACCGATCCGGAGAATCAATTTCCAGCCATTATGCAGGTGAAACAAACGATTTTCCCTAAGCCACCGTATCCGAACTGGACAGCCGTGGGCGTTACCTGGCTGGCGGGATTTGATTTTGAAATAAAGGTTATCGCCCGGATCCCTGAACATCAGGAATGAACACGTTGCACACAGCTATCAGAAGAACCGGTATCTGTGTGTAAATGTGCAACCGGGGCGGACATAGTGAGTGGTAGCTTAGCGTGACGCTACCTTACAAAGGGCGGTTAGCGTGTTAGCCGCGCATATCGAAACCGGATTTTTGAAAATCTCTGTAGACTTCCGGGTTGTTGAATGCCGGGAATTTGGCTTTTTGGGCTGCTGATTTTATCGCTTCACAATAGGCTTTATTGCCGTTGCTGGTGGATATGTTTAAAGGCGTGCCATCCTGAGCAAATTCAATATGCAGCCTGCATTTTTTCCCTTTCCAGTTTTGCGGCTCATCCAGTTTGTCATTTATTGCCGCCCTGATTGCCCGCGCTTGCGCGCCCCACTCATCCTGATCGTCCCAGCGTCCTGAGCTGCAACTGCCCGTTGCCGTGGTCTTATGGCATCCAGAAGGATGTAACGGCGAACATCCTGCGACCATGTTCACCACTAATGCCACCATAACAATTTTCTTTATTGTTTCAGACACGATCACTTCTTGCCTCTCAGTCCATTTAAGCATCAGAAATAGTGATCTATTTTTCTGTATTGACTGGACATGTTTCAACTACCAATTTTTCACACAACCCGATGCTTCCAATGAACCTTTTTATGGCGCAAGGGTAATAACCTGCGATTTCGTCGTTCATCATGCACGCTAAATCACTACCAAAGCGCTCACCTCCCCAGTGCCTTAAGAATTGCATCCTCCATTTTCTCGGGCGTCGTCATCGGTGCAAAACGCTTGAGGGGTATCCCATCGCGTCCGATCAGGAACTTCGTGAAATTCCATTTGATCCGTCCTCCCAGCACGCCAGGCAATTCCTTTTTCAGATAACGAAACACCGGGTGCGCTGCGCCACCGTTTACCTCAACTTTCTCGAACATGGGGAAACTTACGCCGTAGTTAATGTAACAAGTCTTCGAGATTTCATCGGCGCCGCCGGGCTCCTGCTTACCAAACTGGTTACAGGGAAAGCCAAGCACCACTAACCCTTGACTGGCGTATTTCGTGTATAGCGCTTCAAGGCCCGCGTATTGCGGCGTGAAGCCACACTGGCTGGCAGTATTCACGACCAAAACCACCTTACCCGCATAGTCGTCCATTGAGATAAGATGGCCATCCAGGCTGGTGGCGGTAAGTTGATGAAAATTGGTCATACTGGCATCCTTAAAAGAGAAACGGTTCGGCGTGAAATCTGGTTAACCCTCAGGTTGAATCACTCCTGATGATGGTCCCTCAGGAAAACGGTTAACACATCCTTAGGAGAGGTTATTCCCGTTTCTGAAAGCATCCAGCCCACCGCGCCGCGATGATATGAACCGTGAAAAAGGACATGATTGAGCATATCTCCTGCCTTCATTTCACCATACCCACCATCGACGAAACGAAATTTAACGACTTCAGAAAGATCAGACGTGTTCATTGTACCGACGTGTTGAATATACCATTCAGTGCCTTCAAACATCTTTATCAGAAGCTCGTCTGCAGTCGGGGTTTCTGGCGTATTTAACGCGGTGTATTGGTGCTTTTGTCCAGTAATGTTGGCTCTGAAAATCATATCAACGACATAAACATGGTTCATAAGTCTGAGCATCAGATGATGCTTATCAGCATTCGCTAACGTATCTACCTGTATAGAAAGATGTTGCGGATTGCAAGACACCTTAATGCCCAAGTAATGGATGATGATGGTACGATTTACAGTGACGAATCGCAGGGGGAGTATGATCCGTCAACTAACGCTTAACGTCTGCTGTTGGCTCGCAGAGGCCAGGCTGGCTGGTCTTCAGGTCTGCTTTGAGCGATAAGCAGATATTCCCTTATGGAGACCTCAGTGTAATCAACCTTGTCAGTTCACGGATTCACCTGTTCTGTAAACAAACCTGGATTGATGAATTGAATTAACAGAAGCTTTTAGTCTGGCTAATCACATATTGTTTTTTGTCGACAAAACTTAGGGCTGATTTGCACCTCAACCATAAGGACAAAGTATGTCAAATAAAAAACGTGTAGCCATAACCGGTGCTTCAGGGAAAATTGGCAGGGTTACAGTAGAGTGGCTTGAGAAAGCGGGTTATAAACTGTTTCTCATCGATAAAAAAGACCCCGTCACCGATGCTCATCCAGCTATGATCGCGGATTTAGAGGATTTTGGTGCAACGCTTGATGCACTTTCCTCCGTGGGGGAGGACGTTTATTCACGACCCGAAGCGGCAGCCTTTGATGCCGTGGTTCATCTTGCCAGTATTCCTCATCCCCGAATGATCCCTGATTCTGACGAGTTCAGAAATAATATGCTGGCCACCTTCAACGTGTTTGAGGCATCCAGGCGGCTGGGAATAAAAAATATTATCTGGTCGTCGAGCGAAGTTCCTACCGGCGTGCCTTACGACAAGTGGGATGCCCCCTATGTTCCGGTGGATGGGCACTACCCTACCAGCGGATTAAGCATTTACGCGCTAACTAAAGTGCTGGGTGAAGAGATGGCCCGTCAGTTCTGCCTTAATAACGCTGACATACGCATTACCTGTCTGCGACTTTCTAACGTTATGGCACCGGAAGAATACGCGCAGTTTGAAAGCTGGCAGGACGAACCTGCCGTCAGGCAATGGAACATGTGGACCTACGTGGACGTTCGGGACGTTGCTCAGGCGATTGAAAAAGCTGTTGAATATGATGTCAGGGGCAAAGATGAGTTCTTTATTACCAGCGATGTCACCTGTATGCGGACACCTACACAGGAACTTCTTGACCGTTACTATCCTGACGTTGAACAGCGTAAAAAATTAGCAGGTAATGAATCCGTGCTGAGCAGCGAAAAGGCAATGCGCGTCCTGGGATACCGTCCTGCGCATCGCTGGACCGATAGCGTGTGATGCTAATTGCCCCCTCATTTTGCCACCGGCCTGTACAGGGCCGGTTACCCCTTTAACCGGAGAATCATATGAGTGAGAAAAAGCTGGCTCTGATAACTGGTGCGAGCAACGGTATCGGCCTTGCACTTGCTGAAGAATTTGCAGCTAACGGATACGATCTTGTCATCGTCGCCAGGGATGAAAAAAAACTTTCAGCCGCGGGTGAAAACCTGCAAAAATGTTTTTCAGTTAACGTACACGCGTTCAGTGCTGACCTGAGTGAGTATGACCAGATAACAGATCTCCAGGTCAGAATGGATGAGGCCGGTTTAGCCCCTAATGCACTGGTCATCAACGCCGGTCAGGGGCTCGGCGGCGCGTTTATCGACGGTACCGATCTTGAAAAAGAGCTTAGATTAATCCGGCTCAACGTTGATGCTGTGGTACATCTTTCTAAAATATTTATCCCGCGGCTCGTAGAGAAGGGTAACGGGCACGTTCTTATCACTTCGTCGCTTTCCGGCTCGGCGCCCATACCTTTCGAAGCGGTTTACGGGGCGTCAAAGGCTTTCGTCAACTCCTTTTTTTACGCCATACGTAACGAGCTGATGGGGAGCGGTTTATCAATGACGCTTCTGATGCCTGGGGCAACGGAGACCAATTTTTTCAAAAATGCAGGACAGGCCAGCACGACCGTAGGTTCGATGAAAAAGGACGATCCGAAAGAAGTGGCAAAACGTGCCTGGTATGCCCTGATGACAGGACACGAATTTGTCTATGGCAGTGAGTATGCCGAGTATGAGGGCGAGGTGATGAACAGAATGATGAGTGAGTCACATAAGGCTCAGCGTCACCGCATCATTTCTGAACCCGATTCTGCCACCAAAAAGTAAACCCGCACGGCGCCGGGCATCAGCCCAGCGCCTCTTTCAACAGCGTAAATACAACACTGAAAGCATGATTGCTGACAGCCGCATTGTAATGCGTTTTGCCCGGAACATCGGCCTTAGGATAGGTAAATGAGTGAACCGCACCGGCATAGTTCGTCAGCTGAAAGTCACATCCGCAGGACGCCATTTCACCGGCAAAAGCTTTTATCTGCTCTGCGGAAACAAACGGATCATCGGCCCCATTTAACACAGCGACCTTGCCCCTGATATCCCCTTTCTCAGCAGGGGTGCGGGTATCAAGCGTCCCGTGAAAGCATGCCGTGACGGCCAGAGGCGCACCGCTGCGTGCCAGTTCGAGTACGCAATGTCCACCATAACAGAATCCTACAGCAGCAAGCTTATCCTCATTCACGCACTGGAGCTGCGCCAGTCGTGCCAGCGCTGCGTTAAGAATCAGGCGTTCGGCTGGCGAGTCCTTTAATGAGTTCATACGGTTAGCTGCATCCTCTGCCGAGTCAGGCAGGCATCCATAAAGATCGGCAACGAGTACAACGTAGCCTTTTTTTGCAATGGTACGCGCGTGTTCAATACTCGACGATGCGACACCCATCATATTAGGGGCGAGAAGAACGCCGGGAAGAGGTGCGTTCCGGGAATCACGAACCAGTACGCCCGTAAAGATCTTTCCCTCGGCGTGGTAATGAATAAATTCTTCTGTAAGCGACATGGCCCTGTTCCCTGTAAATTCATATTTTCGGCAACCTGCCCCAAAGCATCCTACCGATGGCATATTATCTTTTCATCCAGCGTTCAAAAGCCGACTTCCAGTCAGGGTGCCAGCGCGACAGGGCAGGGCGGTTGTCCAGCATATCCTGAGCGGCCCACATAATCCGTTTGGCATCCATCTCGCTGGTCACAGCGTTATCAGGGCAGATGATATAGAAATCACCCCGCACAAATCGTGGGAAGAAATAGTCAATGACCTGTGCCGCCGTCCACGCTTCATCAGGCTTTTTACCGCTGCGCTCGTCCATGCCTGGATCGTTCATGTCGGTCCAGGTATAGCCCGGGACCAGAAGATGAGCGGTGAGTCTGGTCCCGGTTTCCTTCAGAAGCTGATGGGACAGCTGTTCTGTCAGCACCTTCACTGCTGCCTTTGAGGCGTTATAGGCTGCGAATCCTGGCGGGGTGGTAATGCCTTCCTTCGAACCGAGGTTAACAATCGCCCCTTTCTCGTCCATTTTTAACATTTCTGGCAGAAAAATATGTTGTGTAGCGACCATAGACAGCAGATTGACCTCCATCTGCTGTCGCCAGAGATTGGGGGAATCCGAGGCTCCGGCTGCTATCTTCACTCCGGCATTGTTAAACAACAGGTTCACTTTTCCCCAGGTGTTGTAAACGGTGTCTTTGAGCTGCAGCTGGTATTCGTTACGGGTTATGTCGCCAGTGACAAGCAGCGTTTCAGCCTCCAGTTCGCCAGCCAGCTGCTCAAGTGCCTGTCTGTTACGATCGAAAAGGCAAAGCTTCATGCCTTTTCGGGCCAGCTCCCTTGCCGCAGCGGCGCCAATACCCTTTGCCGCACCGGTTATTACGGCAACGTTACCTGTCGCGATGACTTTATCGTTCATGATTTACTCCCGTCAGTAATGCGTATCGATAAGAACATAAGCAGAAGTGCTAACAGGGAAAAAGCAGACCCAACCCACCCCGTAGAGATCCAGCTTCCTCCCGAAGCGATAACGAGCCCTCCCCCGGCTGCGCCGATCGCATTGGAAATATTAAATGCGCTGTGCGTAAGGGACGAGGCCAGAGTCTGTGCCTCACCAGCAATGTTCATCATATGGGCCTGAAGCGCCGGCACGAGTGAAAATCCGCAACCGAGCATAAACAGCACGATGAGAACCGGGGTCTGCAGCGTTCCCGAAAGGGAAAACAGACCAAGAAAGACGATGTTCCAGGCGATGATGCCAAATATGGATGGGATCAGCGCAATGTCCGCCAGTCTGCCACCAATAATGTTGCCGACAACCATACCCGCCCCCCAGAGAACCAGGATCCATGGCACGGCTGAGGTTGAAAATCCGGCAGACTCCGTCAGCGCCGGAGTGATAAAACTGTATACGGCAAACATTCCGGCAAAGCTGACTGAAGCGACGGCAAACGTCATCAGGATCCGTGGGCTCTTTAGCGCGCCAAGTTCCTTGAGCGGTGAAGCGGACCTGTCGGCCGGCACGGACGGAACAAAAAGCATAACCATTATGGACGTCAGCACCAGGCCCGTTGCCACCATCCAGAAAGAGATTCTCCAGCCCAGCGTCTGGCCCGCCCATGTGACAAGCGGAACGCCGGCAACGTTCGCTACGGCCAGTCCCAGCATAACGTAACCGATATACCGGGCTTTGTGCTGTGGCGAAACCATTGAAGCTGCCACGAGCGCGGAAACGCCGTACCATGCGCCATGAGGCATACCAGAGATAAAGCGTGCTGCCAGCATAGTATTGTAGCCCGTGGCCAGTGCGCTCAGGGCATAGCCTGTAAGTGCAATAATTAACAATATCAGCAGTAGGTTTTTACGGGCCAGGCGCGCTCCAAGCACCGCAATCGCCGGGGCACCGACCACCACGCCTGTAGCATATGCGCTGATATAGCCACCCGCGGAAGGGATTGAAACGCCGGTTCCCCGCGCAAGATCCGGCAGGAGGCTCATGGGTGCAAACTCGCCCGTTCCGATGCACAGTCCGCCCGCGCCCAGCGCAAGCATGGCGGGGAAAAGACCCACAGGCGGATGAATACGATCACCCTGTCGTGAAAGCGTTTGTTCTGACATTGACTATGACTCCTGATCTCTTTCACTGCCGTATGCAAAAAAGAAGAACCGCTACCTGTCGGGTAACGGCTCTCAGCTATGTGCAGCTTATGGGTCACAACGTTCCGAAAAGAACGGCAACAGGCAGTGGTATATTGAACTGAATTAAACTATAAGCCCTTCCTTTCGGTTATTGATGAATCAGATAGTCAGTAACGGTGAATATTATTCAACAATTCTGCTGCTTGTTTCGCCATGAAGGGTGATAAGCGTTATTTCGGCGGGTTTCCCTAGCCGGAAGGGAAAGCCGTTCCAGATACCGGAACCGTTGCTGACGTAAAGCTTCAGGGCCCCTACTTCGTACAGCCCGGACACAAAACCGTTATTAGCAGGCGCGACCAGCCTGTCCAGACCAGCGATCATACCGCCGTGAGTATGTCCGGAAAGTTGGAGGCTAACTCCACTTTCTGCGGCCTGGACAGCATTTTCAGGCCTGTGGTCAAGAAGAATGACGGTTTCCCCCGGGCGGGAAGACTTGAGGGCCGTGGGCAGGTCAGGGCCCGGCAGACCGTATGTTGGCGCAACGGCATCCGTCACACCCGACAGATACAGCGAGTCGCCGTAACGGCTTACACGGTAACCGGCATTATTAAGAAAATGCAGGCCCAGTTTTTCAAAGGCCAGGATCCAGTTTTCAGCGCCAAAGTAATATTCATGATTGCCCGTTACGGCAAAAACGCCGTCCTCAGCCCGCAACTGGCCAAGCGGCTCAATGTCGGAGAAACGCGCTTCTGGCCAGCCATCAATCATATCCCCGGTAACCACAATCATATCCGCATCCAGCTCACGGGTGCGGGAAACAACATCCTGTATCCAGCTTCGCGGCAGCAGTCTGCTGGCGTGCAAATCCGTCAGCTGAACTATACGGTAACCTTCGAAACGGGGGGGCAAGCCCCTGAGCATGACGTCTATCTTTTTCACTTCAGGAACCACTGTACCATTTTTCAGGGCCTGCGTTGTCAGCATGGCCGCCAGAACAGGCAGGAAAAACCAGCAAGCTGTATGCCATTTCATCCGGCGTCCTGATACCAGTCGGTGCAATATCCAGAATAGGTCACGTAGTACTAATAGGACCGCCATAAAAACGGTCATACCGAAAAGCCCGGTAGTAAGCAGCAGCAACGGTTTTGGTATCTCCGGAGAAAACATATTCCCCGAAAATAATTTCGTGATCAGATGAAACTCGGAGGCTACAACCATTACGCCTGCGATGGCTATTTTAGCCGAAAGCGGTGCGGGAAGCGGCCTGATGAACCGAAACAGCACGTAAAGCGCTGGAATGAGGGTCCAGATATGAAACACGTGGAAATCTCCCGGTAATGAAAACTGTTGGTTTGCCGTGGCGGCGGGTTGCAACGTTTTGTTGAATGAATCTAAACTTACCATCCTTCAGGAACGATTCCATTCAATGTCATTTCACATTGCATTGAATTTTAATCAACGGTTTAACTTTATGTCCTCCAGATTGTCTACCACGCTCACCCGAAGCGATCTTGCTGAGCTCAACGCATTTCTTATCACTGAGAAAAGGCGCAGTTTTACCAGGGCCGCCATAGAACTGGGAATAACCACCTCTGCGCTGAGCCATACCATACGCAACCTCGAGACGCGTCTGGGTGTCAGGTTGTTGAACAGAACAAGTCGTACGGTCTCTCCGACCGAAGCGGGCGCAAGCCTGGCTCTTCGTCTAGAAACAGGATTTAAAGAAATTGGCGACGCGCTTGAGGAAATTAACCGCATGCGCGATCGTCCCGTGGGAAAGCTCAGGCTTAATGTGCTGAGTGACGGAGCACGCCTCATCATGGCGCGACATCTTCCGCGCTTTATCAGCAAATATCCTGAAGTGGAGCTCGAAATCAGCGTTGATGACAGGATGGTCGATATCATCCAGGAAGGATTTGATGCCGGGATTCGCTTTGGCGGAACCGTTCCTGAAGATCTCGTTGCAGTCCGACTGGGCAAAGAGCTCAGATGGGTGGCGGTGGCATCGCCACGCTATCTTTATCAGCATACACCCCCTGCTGTGCCTGAAGATCTGCGCCTGCATGACTGCATTCAACTACGAACCGGGCAGGGCATCATCTACAAATGGGAATTCCGTAAGGGAGAAGACTATCGTGTAATTGACGTCAGAGGGCAGCTCTGTGTGAGCGAAACGGCGCTGGCAATTGAGCTGGCGCTGTCCGGCGTCGGTATTGCTTACTGTCTCGAAGATCGGGTGCGTGATTATATTCGTGACGGCAGACTCAGGATTGTTCTTCCTGAATGGGCCCCTCTGGAAGAGCCTATGTATCTGTACTATCCAGGTCACAGACAAGTTCCCCAGGGGCTCAAGGAACTCATCGAAATTCTGAGAGAAGAAATAGAACTAACGCATGCAGTTTCAGCCTGAATCAGGCTCAGGGATTCATAAATCACCTGAGCCTGAGTTTCATAACCTGTTATGGATGTTTTTGAAGCATTTCCTTAAGGTTATGACGTGAGGTCGTAATGATAGTCCAGGGATCTTTTGGCGCGTCATGCTCAATAATATACCACTCAACCCCACTGCTTCTCCCTGCACTGATGATTGAGCGCCAGTCCAGCAAACCTTCACCTGCCGGAGTGAAATTCATTTCGTCATCACGAATCCCGATAGCAGCGTTATCTTTTGCATGAATCGCATAGATGCGTCCTGAATATCTTGCAATTATTGACGCAGGATCCTGTCCTCCACGCGCAGCCCATGCCACATCGAGTTCAAGACTAAGATTATTTTTGTGGGTGTGTGTCATAATCAAATCCAGAGCTGTCACATCATCATACTTCTTCATCTCAAAGTTATGATTATGGTAAGACAAGGACATTCCTTCATTTCTTAACGTCTCCCCCATACGATCAAGCCTCCTGGCGTAATCTATCCATCCCAGTTTTGTCGTAGGTCGTTCATTAATCTCAATCCATGGGACAACGAGGTGAGAGTTTCCTATGCCTTTGTTAAACGCAACAATTTTTCCGCGCTCGCTCTCTAGAGCAGATAGCTGTACATGCGATGCAATAACGTTAAGCTGATATTTTTTCAACGTTTCCTGCATTGTCGGTAAATCCACGTGATGATCACCGACAAGTTCTACATGTGAAAATCCCGCTTTTTTAGCCATGGCAAACTGTGCATCAGTATCACCAACATTTCTAAGCGTGTACATCTGAATAGCAATATCATCCTGCGCTTCGGTGCGGGCATACCCCACTATGCTTGCCATCATAAGGACTCCACAAAAAATCGAGTTTTTAATCATTATCGCTCTCATTAAAAAGTAATCGATTACAAAATATAATTCGACAGTTTTTTAATACAACAAACATCCATTAAAATGTGAACTAAATCACTGAATATGATTCTCTATATGAAGCAAAAAAAGATTTTATTTAACATTTTTGTTGAAATTCAGCAGCATTAATCTGACTTATTTACTGATTTCGTTGAATATGCGGTCGGTATAGATTTGGCATTTTAAAACTGGCTGAAATTTCTGCAGTAGTAAGATCAAACTATCTGTCATCCCAAAGGTACTGACTAAAGTCGGTTTCCGGTTAGGGCGAAATATCAATGATGTAAAAATGAGCCCCAAGCATGCCTTTTACTGTGATCCTGGATGAGTGGAAAAATACTATAAGTTGGGGTACTACCAGGTTCATTAACCATTAGTTCATGCGTAACGTCCGCTCCTGGCACAAAGCGGACCTCCCCCCTACACCGCCGACTTCGGCCTTAAATTCTCATCAAACGTCAGTCGCTTCCGGTCAGACTCAACCTCGCGCAGCGGCTCGACCTGGTGCATCGTCAGCTTGCAGCGCTCTACCAGCACCTGATACTCCCGCGTGCCCTGCTGTTTCCAGGCCAGTTCCTGCTCGCTCAGCTCGCGGATCGCTTTGGCCGGACTGCCGATAATCAAATTGTTAGCGGGCATCTCCGCTTTCGCCTTCACGAACGCCGCCGCGCCGACGATGCTGTTTTCACCGATGACCGCCCCATCCATTACCACCGCGTTCATGCCCACCAGCGCGTTACGGCGGATAATGCAGCCGTGCAGAATGGCACTGTGGCCGATATGCCCGTCCTCCTCCACCACCGTGTCCTGCTCCGGGAAGCCGTGCATGACGCAGTTATCCTGAATGTTGGCGCCATCTTTCACCACAATGCGGCCAAAATCACCGCGCAGGCTCGCGTTAGGGCCGACATAAACGCCTTTACCCAGAATCACGTCCCCAATCAGCACCGCCGTTGGGTGGACGTAGCTCTCGTCAGGCACTACCGGCGTCAGACCGTCAATTTGATAAACAGGCATCTTCACTCCTTATGCGCTTGAAAGACCACCAAAGCGTTGATAGTAGAGCGTGCCGGGCACGGGCAGTTCGCCGACGGAGGTTTCTCCCTTCTCGCTGACAAACGCCAGCGCCCCCGGTGCGACACGCTGATAGATATTGATGCAGAGCTGTCGGGCGCTTTGTCCCGCCCAGTGCGCAGGCAGTAACTCCTCCGGCAACAGCGGGTCTTTCAGCACCACACGACGATAAAAGTGAATCAGCAGCAGCTGGATCTGGAAGCACCGTTCCGGCGTAAGCTCCTCCGGCGCGGCCTCTTTTAACAGCGGCAGAAGCGGCCGGAACGAAGTAATAAACGACTCATACATCGCATTTTGCTCGGTTAACTGCCAGCACTCTTCTACCCGTGAACGCAGCGCCGCGCGGGAGAGCGCCAGCGGCGAGTGGGCCTCAAAGAAAATGACGTTCTCCGCCACGCCAGCATCGTGAAGCAGAGATTGTACATCCGCCAGATGCTGCGACGGCGAGGCCATCAGGCTCGGCGCCAGCGTGCCAAACCCCTGCCAAATCAGCTGCTTTTTGACGTCGGCAAGGGTAGTTTTGTCCAGCCCTTCGGAGAGCAGCAACAGCCATTTTCCGTCCCAGGCGGGCAGTTCGGCGCGGTAAATCTTGTTCTCCGCGCGACGGGTCAGGCGCAGCCCTTTATCGCTCAGGCGGTAGAAGCTGCGACGCCCGATGCGCGAGACGTCCAGCCAGCCCTCTTTGTTGAGGCGAAACAGCGCGGTGCGCACGAAGCGCTCGCCAAACCCCATGCCTTCCAGTAAGGCGGCGAGGCTGCCAAGCCAAATCTCGCCGCCGCGATGTGAAAGCGCGTCACCGTATAATGAGGAGATAAGCGACGTTCCGCTAACGGGAACCGAGCTAACCGCGTGCTGGATAAAGGCATCGAGTTTATTCATGTGATTCATTCTGTTGTTATTTTTTGGTCTGGATGAATCATAGCATATTCCCCTCTCCCTTGAGGAAGAGGCCTGGGGTGAGGGGAAACATACGGCTATAGTGGTCATTCCGTTCACTTCATGTTTCTTGCTACTCTGTGACGGCACGACCGGTGAACGTGCCAGGGTGGCTCAATCGCCACCACCCTGGCGACCCGGGCTCCCGGCGGTAAATCGCCGCTTCGCGGTGCCCTCAGCTTATTCCTTCAGGCTATCGGGTCGGGCATGAGCCTGCATCCCTGCAGGCCACGCCCTCTCGGCGCATCCCTGCGCCTCGCCCCGGCCTTACGGAAACGCTTCGGCGATTTACAGCCGGACCGGGACATCGCTGTAAGTCATTCATAATCCTGATGGCACATATATCGCTTCAAGTTAAAAAATTACTGGGGATCCCTCAGCCCAAAGGGAGAGGAAGAAAAAGTCCCTTCTCCCCTCTGGGGAGAAGGTTAGGATGAGGGGCAAGGGAAAAAACTCAACCGTTGGCCGCGACTTTACGCAAATCAAACACCCGACAGGCCTTGCCCTCTGAACGCGGGATGCTGCCGCAGTTGACTATCATCACATCGGTGGAAATCCCCACCATCGATTTAATACGATGACGCAGCTGGTGGCACACCTGGCAACGCTGCTCGTGGGTCAGCGTTAAGCTGCTCTCTTTCAGCTCCACCTTCACGGAAAGTGAATCAAGATGTCCGCGACGGTTCACCTCCAGCTGATAGTGGGGTGAGAGATGTTCAAACTTCACAATCTCCTCTTCCAGCTGTGACGGGAAGACGTTGACGCCGCGGATGATCAGCATATCGTCGCTGCGACCGCTGATCCGGTCCATGCGGCGCATGGTACGGGCGGTGCCGGGCAGCAGACGCGTCAGGTCGCGGGTGCGATAGCGGATCACCGGCAGCGCCTCTTTAGTGAGCGTGGTGAACAGCAGTTCGCCCTGCTCGCCGTCGTTCAGCGGCGTGCCGTCGTTCGGGTTGACGATCTCCGGATAGAAATGATCTTCCCAGATGGTCGGACCGTCGGCGGTTTCAATGCACTCCATCGCCACGCCCGGCCCCATCACTTCGGAGAGGCCATAAATGTCCAGCGCCGTAATCCCCAGGCGTTTTTCGATTTCACGGCGCATGGCCTGTGTCCACGGCTCGGCGCCGAATACCCCCACGCGCAGGGAACAGGTGCTGGCATCGCCGCCCATCTGACGTTCCAGCTCCTCAATCAGGTTGAGGCAATAGGATGGCGTCACCATGATCATGTCCGGCTGGAAATCACGGATCAGCTGCGCCTGTTTCTCCGTCTGGCCGCCGGACATCGGGATCACCGTCGCCCCTAAGCGCTCGGCACCGTAATGTGCGCCCAGCCCGCCGGTAAACAGACCATAGCCATACGCCACGTGAATTTTGTCCTTTGCACTACCGCCCGCAGCGCGCAGGGAACGGGCCACCAGGTTGGCCCAGTTGTCAATGTCGCCCTGCGTGTAGCCGACAACGGTCGGTTTGCCGGTGGTACCGGACGATGCGTGAATGCGCACCACCTGCTCCATCGGCACGGCAAACGTATCAAACGGATAGTTATCCCGCAGATCCTGCTTGGTGGTGCACGGGAATTTGCGGATATCCGCCAGCTCGTTGAAATCGTCAGGGTGAACGCCTGCGGCGTCAAACTTGCGTTTGTACATCGGCACGTTGTTGTAGGCGTGATGCAGCGTCCATTTCAGACGCTCAGTCTGCAGCGCCTGTAACTCGTCAAGGGAGGCTGTTTCAATCGGATCAAGCTTTGTTGTATTTGTCATTGTAGGGTGCTCACAGTGAAATTTGATCAAACACGCTCAAGGATCATGGCAATGCCCTGACCCACACCGATGCACATCGTACAGAGCGCGTAGCGCCCGTTGCGTCGATGCAATTCATTACTCGCGGCCAGCGCCAGTCTGGCCCCGCTCATTCCCAGCGGATGGCCCAGCGCAATCGCGCCGCCGTTCGGGTTAACGTGCGCGGCATCATCCGGCAAACCCAGCTGACGCAGGACGCCCAGCGCCTGCGCGGCGAAGGCTTCGTTGAGTTCGATGACGTCCATATCGTTGATGCTGAGACCGGCACGCTCCAGCACCCGGCGGGTGGCAGGCACCGGTCCGAGCCCCATTAAACGTGGCTCCACGCCTGCCGTTGCCATCGCCACGATCCGCGTGCGGGGGATTAATCCCTGCGCCAGCGCCATTTTCTCGCTGGCGATGATTAACGCCGCCGCACCGTCGTTGACGCCGGACGCATTCCCCGCCGTCACCACCCCGTTCTTACGGAACGGCGTTTTCAGCCCGGAAAGCTGTTCGAGCGTGGTCTCTGCGCGCGGATGTTCATCCACGCTGAATTCGGTGACCGTCCCTTTTTTACCCGGTACCCGTACCGGCACGATTTCCTGCGCCAGAATGCCGTTCTGTTGCGCCAGAGCGGTTCGTTGCTGGCTGCGCAGCGCGAACGCGTCCTGATCGGCACGGCTGATATTTAACAATTCAGCTACATTCTCTGCCGTTTCCGGCATACTGTCAGTTCCGAATTGCTGATGCATGAGCGGATTCACAAATCGCCAGCCGATGGTGGTATCAAAGATCTCCGCCTGGCGCTGAAACGCGGCGGTGGCTTTCCCCATCACAAACGGTGCGCGCGACATGGACTCGACGCCGCCCGCCATCAGCAGGTCGCCATCACCTGCTTTAATAGCGCGAGCAGCGAAGCCTATTGCGTCCAGACCCGAGCCGCACAGGCGGTTAACGGTGGTTCCGGATACCGTCTGCGGCAGACCGGCAAGCAGCGCCGACATTCGCGCCACGTTGCGGTTATCTTCCCCCGCCTGGTTGGCGCACCCGAAAATCACATCATCAATCCGTTCCAGGTCGAGCTGCGGGTAGCGGTCCAGCAGCGCACGCAGCGGTACGGCACCGAGATCGTCCGTTCGCACGGCAGAAAGCGCGCCGCCGTAGCGCCCCACTGGCGTTCGAACGCCATCACAAATAAATGCGTCACGCATCAGGCCTCTCCTGTGACAGTGCCGCCGATGCGGTGTGATTTTCCGCGGAAAAGGGCGACGGTTTTCTGTTGCTGGTTCTGAATTTCAATGTCGTACACGCCGGTCAGTTTGCCCTGATGCATCACCCGCGCGGTGGCGGTGAGCTTATCTCCGGCAAAGCCCGGACGCAGAAAATCGATCGAGCAGCCGGAGGCCACCGCCGCCAGCCCCTGGCTGTTGCAGGCGTAGGCAAAGGCGGTGTCTGCCAGCGAAAAAAGTTGGCCGCCGTGACAGGTTTTGTGGCCGTTGAGCATCTGCGGGGTGATGGTCATCGTCACCACCGCGTAGCCCTCGTCCATATCGACAATGTCCATCCCCATCGCCTGCGCGCAGGCGTCCTTTTCGTACATCGTGCGGGCGTTATGCCAGGCGTTATGACTCATAGCTACTCTCCAGAAGCGCCCGCTGGCGCAGCAGTGAACAGGGGCGATAACGTTCTTCGCCGTAATGTCGTTGCAGGTTCTCCAGCAGGGTCAGCAAGCGCTGCCAGCCCAGACGCTCGCCCCAGGCGATCGGGCCGCTCGGGTAGTTCACGCCCAGACGCATGGCGGTGTCGATGTCCTTCTCGCTGGCGACCCCCTTTTGCAGGGCATCCAGCGCTTCGTTAGCAATCATTGCCAGCGTGCGCCAGACCAGCAGACCGGGATAATCGGCAATTTGCACCACCCGGAGACCCTGCTGTTGCAGGTAGCGGATGGCTTTTTGCGTCGCGGTGTGCGGGTTGCTGGCGGCCGCCGCAATCACCGCCACGTCACGCTCAATACGGTCCATCATCACTACCGGGCCGTTGAGGCGCAGCGCCAGTGCCTGAGCGGTTTCCCCCTGCGTTTCAACCAGATACACATCATCAATTTCTGTGACACCGTCACGTCTTTTTTCCACGCGCATCGGGCTGTAGCTGTCATTTACGGTCTCAACCCACTGCACGATGGGTTTCTCCCCCTGCCAGTCGTAAACCCCTTTTCCGCTCTTTTTACCCAGTCTTCCGGCCAGCACCAGCTCCTGCTGCACCAGCGAAGGCAGGAAACGACGCTCCTGCCAGAAGGCGTTAAACACCGAGCAGGTCACCGCAAAGTTGACGTCCTGACCAATCAGGTCGGTCAGCTCCAGCGGCCCCATCGGAAAACCGCCGCCCTCGCGCAGCGCAGCGTCAATCACCTCCGGTGGAGCGACCTGATCTTCCAGCGCACGCCAGGCTTCGGAATAAAACGGACGCGCGACGCGGTTGACGATGAACCCAGGCGTTGACTGGCAGCGAACGGGTTGTTTACCCCAGTTCAGCGCCAGTTCACACAGCGCGTCTGCCACTTCCGCAGAGGTCGCCAGCCCGCTGACCACCTCCACCAGCTTCATCACCGGCGCGGGGTTAAAGAAGTGCAGCCCCGCCACGCGCTCCGGATGATTCACGTCTGCCGCAATCGCCGTGACGGAAATGGACGATGTGTTGCTGGTCAGCAGCGTCTGGGGCGGACAGATCTCCGCCAGCTGCGCAAACAACGCCTTTTTCACCTCCAGCCGTTCGGAGGCCGCTTCAATCACCAGCTCGGCCGCGGAAAGCGCGGTGATATCCGTCACCGGAAGCAGTCGGGCCAGGATCTGGGCGCTGGCATCGGCGGAGAGCTTTCCGCGCGTTACCCGGGAGGCCAGACGCTGGCGAATCCCGTCGATGGCGCGTGAAATCGCATCGCCGGCGATGTCGTAAAGCAGAACCTGATGGCCGTGGCTGGCGGCAACTTCGGCAATGCCCGCGCCCATCGTGCCGCTGCCAATCACGGCGACCGTGCGTATGTTCAGCATCTTATTTCCCCGTAAAGTTCGGCGTGCGCTTCGCCAGGAAAGCGCTGACGCCCTCGCGGTAGTCGTCGCTGCGACCGGCCAGACGTTGATAGTCGCGCTCCAGGTCAAGCTGGGCATCCAGGGTGTTAGTTTCCGCGGCGTTAATCGCCTGCTTGATCAGCCCCAGCCCAAAGGTTGGCTGAGACGCAAAGTGCAGCGCCATCTGCTGCGCGGTAGTGGAGAGCTGGTCGTCATCCACCACCTGCCAGATCATTCCCCACGCCTGCGCCTGTTCGGCGCTGAGTTTATCGCCGAGCAGCGCCAGTCCCATGGCGCGGGCACGTCCGGCCACGCGTGGCAGCAGCCAGGTGCCGCCGCAGTCCGGCACTAAGCCGAGCTTGCTGAAGGCCATCACAAAGTTGGCGGAACGGGCGGCAATCACCATGTCGCAGCCGAGCGCCAGCGTGGCGCCCGCGCCGGCCGCTACGCCGTTGACTGCACAAATGACCGGCTTCGGCAGTTTTGCCAGGCGGCGTACCAGGGGGTTATAGAAGGTTTCAACCGACATCCCCAGGTCCGGTGCCGGGCCGATGGGGTCGACGTTGCGGTCGTTCAAATCCTGCCCGGCGCAAAAACCGCGCCCTGCGCCGGTAATCAGCAGGCAGCGGATGGTGTCATCGCGCTCGGCCTGTTTCAGGCATTCTGCAAGCTGCTGATGCATCACGTCATTAAAGCTATTCAGACGCTCCGGACGGTTCAGCGTAATGGTCATTACGCCCTGTTCTACTTGACTGAGAATACATTCCACAATTAGCGTCCTTTAAAGTCGGGGGTGCGTTTTTGCAAGAAAGCGTCGATACCTTCCCGGCGGTCTTCGGTGGCAGAGAGCAGCGTAAAAAGCTGACGCTCCTGCATCAGGCCAGCCTGCAGTGGCACCTCCTGAGACTGACGAAGCGCCTGTTTCGCCGCCTGCAGCGCCAGCGGGGAATGGCGCGCCATCACTGCCGCCTGCTTCAGGGCATACTCCAGCGTCAGGGATGCCGGGAAGACATCGCTGACCAGCCCGGCGCTCATCGCCTGCTGCGCAGTAATGCTCTCTCCGGTCAGCACCATTTTGCTGGCAAGGGATTTACCGACGCTGCGGATCAGTCGCTGGGTACCGCCCGCCCCCGGCATAATGCCGAGGGTGATTTCCGGCAGGCCAAATCGTGCGTTATCCCCGGCAATCACCACGTCGCACAGCAGCGCAAGTTCACATCCGGCGCCCAGCGCGAAACCGTTGACGGCGGCGATCAGCGGTTTGTTAAACGCGTTAATGCGCGCCCACAGTTGCGGGCGGATATCGTTCAGGGTGGCGGGCAGGTCTTTCTCTGCCATTTCGTTGAGATCGGCCCCGGCGGCAAAGCAGCGTTCGTTGCCGTAGATCACACAGGCCGAGATGTCGGCATCAACCGCAGCGCTTTCCAGCGCGTCGGCTAATTGCGTCAACAGGGCGTTATTCAGGGCATTACGCGCCGCCGGACGGTTCAGCGTCAGCTGCAGCACGCGGCCATGACGGGTAACAGTCAGTTCGCTCATGCCATCCCCTTTGCGTCAAAGTCGACGATCACGTCGGCGGTGAGCGGCAGTGACTGACAGCTCAGCACATACCCGGCGGCCAGCTCGTCCGGCTCCAGACTGTAGTTGGTCGCCATGTCCACCTTCCCGCGCAGCACTTTGCATTTACAGGTCGCGCACACGCCGCCTTTACAGGCATAAGGCAGGTCCGCCCCCTGACGCAGGGCAGCATCGAGGATGCTTTCGTCGTCTGCCGTCAGGGTAATTTCGCGGTCGCGCCCGTCCTGTCGCACGGTCACTTTCTGCCCTTCCGCCTGCACGTTTACCGTGCGTTTCACGGCGGTCCCCGGCGTATTAAAGCGTTCAAGATGAATGGATTTTTCCAGCATCCCCAGCGCCTTCAGCGCGGCTTCGGCCTCGTCCATCATCGACGACGGGCCGCAGATAAACGCGTCGTCGTACTGACGGAAGTTGATCAGGGTTTTCGCCAGCGCCTGCAGCTTTTCCCCGTCGATGCGGCCATACAGCAGATCGCTGTCCAGCCGCTCTTGGCTAAAGATGGAGACCAGCTGCAGCCGCTGCGGATATTTATCTTTCAGGTCCGCCAGCGCCTGGCGGAACATCATGCTCTGGCTGCTGCGGTTGCCGTAAATCAGAGTGAAATGGCTGTTCGGTTCGGTGGCCAGCGTGGCGGAGAGGATCGCCAGCATCGGGGTGATGCCGGAGCCTGCGGCTATCGCCAGGTAGTGGCCTTCACGTTCGGCCTGCGGCTGATAGCCAAATTGCCCCTGCGGAACCATCACCTCCAGCGCCATGCCTGCTTTGATCTCATCCCGGGCATAGCGGGAAAAACGCCCGCCTTCGATGGCTTTGACCGCCACGCTGATCTCACCCGGCGCGGTACTCCGGCAGATGGAGTAACAGCGGCGCAGCTCGTCCCCGCCCAGCTTCGTTTTCAGCGTCAGGTGCTGTCCGGGGCGAAAGCGGTAGGCTTCCTGCAGCGCCTGCGGCACCGCAAACGTGATGGTCACCGCGTCGCGGGTTTCGGGTTCCACTTTTGCCACTGTTAATGAATGAAACGTTGTCATGGCAGCCTCAAATGCATTTGAAATAGTCGAAGGGTTCGCGACAGGTGTTGCAGCGGTAAAGCGCTTTGCAGGCCGTCGAACCAAATTCACTGATTAGCGCGGTGTCGGTGCTGGCGCAGCGCGGGCAGCTCACCTCCAAAGGTGCGTGCGCGTGGCAGCTATGCCCCACGGGCGGGCTGATGCCGTAAGCCCGCAGGCGTTCGCGCGCGTCGGCGGTCATCCAGTCGGTGGTCCAGGCAGGGTCAAGCTGGAGCACAATGTGCACCGGGGTAAAGCCATGCGCGGTCATCACGTCGCGGATCGCCCCCAGCAGGTGTTCCGTTGCCGGGCAGCCCGAATAGGTTGGCGTGAAGCCAATCACCCAGCCTTCCCCCTGTGCCTTCACGCTGCGCACCATGCCTAAATCGGTGATGGTTAATACCGGCACTTCCGGGTCCGGGATCTGGCTTAACAGCGACCAGATCTGCGGGATTTGCGCCGGTGCGATGTCGACGAGACGTTGCATAGCCTTCTCCTTTACCACTGCTGACCGGGATACGCGCGCTGGAGATACTGCATTTCTGCCAGCATCGGCCCCAGATGTTCGGTATGCAGCCCCTTCTTACCCCCGCTGCGGTACGCCACCTCGTCGGGTACGCTCAGGCTGGCTTCTTTAAGACCGGCATACACTTCGCTTTCCCACGGCTGGCGCAGGGTGCGCGGGTCCACCGCCACGCCGGAATCCATCAGCGCCAGCTCAACGTCATCGGCGTCAAACAGCTCTGCCGTAAAGCGCCACAGATTATCGATGGCCTGCTGCATTTTTTGTGCGGACGTTTCGGTCCCGTCGCCCAGGCGTACCAGCCAGCCGCGGCTAAAGCGCAGGTGGTAGCGCGCCTCTTTGATCGCTTTGGCGGCGATGGCGGCAAGCTGGCCGTCAGTGCTGCGGGTCAGGCGCTCATACAGCGCCACGTTCCAGGCATCCATCAGGTACTGACGGGCAATCGTGTCGGCGAAATTGCCGTTGGGCTGCTCCACCAGCAGGACATTGCGGAACTGGCGCTCGTCGCGCCCAAACGCCAGGGTATCTTCGTCGCCCTCACCTTCACATTCAGCGGCGTAGGCCAGGAAATTGCGTGCCTGGCCCAGCAGATCAAGACCGATATTGGCCAGCGCGAGATCGATCTCCAGCTCCGGCGCGTGGCCGCACCAGGCACCCAGACGCTGGGAGAGCACCAGACCGTTGTCGCCCAGACGCAGGGCATAGGCTGTGACTGTTTTCATCCTTCGCCTCACATGTGCTCGATGCCATCGGGGATGGTGTAGAACGTCGGATGGCGGTAAACCTTGCTTTCCGCCGGATCGAAAAATTCGCCGCTCTCTTCCGGCTGGGAGGCAATAATCTCGCTCGCCTTCACCACCCAGATAGAACATCCTTCACTGCGACGAGTGTAAGCATCGCGCGCATTTTCCAGCGCCATGCGATCGTCGGCGGCATGCAGGCTGCCCACGTGACGGTGGGACAACCCTTGTTTGCTGCGTACGAACACTTCGTACAGCGGCCAGTAGACATTGCTCATGATTATTTCCTCTTATGCGGCCTGACGGGCGCGTTGTTTTTCTGCGTGGGCCAGGGCGGCTTCCCGCACCCACGCCCCGTCTTCCCAGGCTTTACGTTTCGCGGCCAGCCGTTCGTGGTTGCAAATGCCGCGCCCGTTAATCACCTCTTCAAATTCCTGCCAGTCGATTTCGCCGAAGCGGTAGTGACCGCTCTCTTCATCAAAACGCAGGTCGGGATCCGGCACCGTCATGCCCAGCATCGCCACCTGCGGCACCGTGTTGTCGACAAAACGCTGACGCAGCTCGTCGTTTCCGAAGCGTTTGATTTTCCAGGCCAGGCTGCGGGCGCTGTTTGGCGAGTTATCGTCGTTCGGCCCGAACATCATCAGCGCAGGCCACCAGAAGCGATTGATGGCGTCCTGCAGCATCTGGCGCTGCGCCTCACTTCCCTGGGCCAGCGCCATGCAGGCTTCAAAGCCCTGACGCTGGTGGAAGCTCTCTTCTTTGCAGATTTTCACCATCGCCCGGGCATACGGACCGTAAGAGGTGCGGCACAGCGCCACCTGATTGACGATAGCGGCCCCGTCCACCAGCCAGCCGATGACACCGATGTCGGCCCAGCTCAGGGTGGGATAGTTAAAAATGGAGGAGTACTTCATCTTGCCGTCGAGCATCTTCTGGTAGATGTCTTCCCGTGCGCAGCCCAGCGTTTCTGCCGCGCTGTAGAGGTAAAGTCCGTGTCCGGCTTCATCCTGTACTTTCGCCAGCAGAATCGCTTTTCGGCGCAGCGTGGGTGCGCGGGTGATCCAGTTACCTTCCGGCAGCATGCCGACGATTTCGGAATGCGCATGCTGACCAATCTGGCGGATCAACGTTTTACGGTAGGGGTCAGGCATCCAGTCCTGAGGCTCAATTGCCGTCTCCTGCGCTATGCGCTGCTCAAACCGTTGTTCTTGCGTCACGTCATCACCTTTATGATTCGTTAGTTTGCAAATTAAAGCGAAATGATGAATCACTTTATTTTTTAAAAGTTACACAAAGGTTAAATATAACCCCAAGAATTGTTTCCTTGTTTTGTGATGGTGCTCGCAAGGCTTTTGCTATCGCCCTTGCAGAAAGCGGTCTGACGGGCTGCAATTCATCAGGCCAGATCACAGCATTAACAATTCATTAAAATCTCAGCTTGCTTTTTATGATTCATAATTAAACTATTAATGGTGAAATTACGTAACACTTGGAGATAAGCGATGCAGCAGTTAGCCAGCTTCTTGTCCGGTACCTGGCAGTCTGGCCGGGGCCGTGAACGCGCCATTCATCACGCCATCAGCGGCGAAGCATTGTGCGAAGTCACCAGCGAAGGGCTGGATATGGCGGCCGCTCGTCGCTATGCGATTGAGCGCGGTGGCGAAGCGCTTCATAAGATGACCTTTATTGAACGTGCAGCCATGCTGAAAGCGGTAGCGAAACACCTGCTTAGCGAAAAAGAGACGTTCTATGCCCTCTCCGCCCAGACCGGGGCGACGAAAGCGGACAGCTGGGTGGATATTGAAGGCGGGATCGGCACCCTCTTTACTTACGCAAGCCTGGGCAGCCGGGAGCTGCCGGATGACACGCTGTGGCCGGAAGATGAGTTGATCCCGCTGTCAAAAGAAGGCGGTTTTGCCGCTCGCCACGTTCTGACCTCGAAATCCGGCGTGGCGGTACATATCAACGCCTTTAACTTCCCCTGCTGGGGGATGCTGGAAAAGCTGGCGCCGACCTGGCTTGCCGGGATGCCCGCCATCATTAAACCGGCCACCGCCACCGCGCAGGTGACACAGGCGATGGTGAAATCTATCGTGGACAGCGGACTGGTGCCGGACGGCGCCATTAGCCTGATTTGCGGCAGCGCGGGAGACCTGCTTAACCATCTCGACAGCCAGGACGTGGTGACTTTTACTGGCTCCGCCAGTACCGGGCAAAGCCTGCGCGTTCACCCGAATATTGTGGCGAACGCGATACCGTTCACCATGGAGGCCGACTCCCTGAACTGCTGCGTGCTGGGTGAAGACGTCACGGCGGAGCAGCCGGAGTTTGCCCTGTTTATCGGGGAAGTCGTTCGCGAGATGACCGCCAAAGCCGGACAAAAATGTACCGCTATCCGCCGTATCATCGTCCCCCAGAATCAGATTGATGCCGTCAGCCAGGCGCTGATTGCCCGGCTGGAAAAAGTGGTGGTGGGTGATCCGGCGCAGGACGGGGTGAAGATGGGCGCGCTGGTGAATGCCGAACAGCGCGCCGACGTGCAGGAGAAAGTGGACCTGTTGGTTACGGCGGGATGCCAGATCCGTCTGGGTGGCAAAGCGGATTTACAGGCCGCGGGCGCGTTCTTCCCACCGACCCTGTTGTTCTGTCCGCAGCCGGACGAAACCCCTGCGGTGCACTCAACTGAAGCTTTCGGCCCGGTCGCGACGCTGATGCCGTATCGCCATACAGAGCACGCGATGGCGCTTGCCCGCGCGGGCGGCGGCAGCCTCGCAGGAACGCTGGTTACCGCTGATTTAGCCCTTGCCCGCCAGTTCATTGCCGGTGCGGCACGTGCCCACGGGCGTATTCAGATCCTCAACGAGGAATCATCCAAAGAGTCCACCGGCCACGGCTCCCCGCTGCCGCAGCTGGTGCACGGCGGGCCCGGTCGCGCGGGCGGCGGTGAGGAGCTGGGCGGTCTGCGCGCGGTGAAGCACTACCTGCAGCGCACCGCGATTCAGGGCAGTCCGACCATGCTGGCGGCCATTGGCAAGCAGTGGGTGCGCGGCGCAACCGTGCAGGAAGATCGCGTGCATCCGTTCCGCAAATACTTTGAGGAGCTGCAGCCGGGCGACAGCCTGCTGACGCCGCGTCGCACCCTGACGGAAGCGGATATTGTGAACTTTGCCTGTCTGAGCGGGGATCACTTCTACGCCCATATGGACAAGATTGGTGCGGCAGAGTCGATCTTTGGCGAACGGGTGGTTCACGGTTACTTCCTGATCTCCGCCGCAGCGGGACTGTTCGTCGATGCGGGGGTCGGACCGGTGATTGCCAATTACGGTATGGAAAACCTGCGCTTTATCGAGCCGGTCAAACCGGGCGACACCATTCAGGTGCGCCTCACCTGCAAACGCAAAACGCTGAAGAAGCAGCGCACCGCGGAAGAAAAACCGACGGGCGTGGTGGAGTGGGCGGTTGAGATTTTCAACCAGCACCAGCAGGCCGTAGCGCTCTACTCCATCCTGACGCTGGTGGCGCGCCAGCGGGGTGAATTCTAACACCTTACCTTCACCGCCTTCCCTGCCGGGTGGCGCGATGCTTACCCGGCCTACGACGACCTGCCGGGTGTGACACCGTCCCGCTCTTTTTTTAACCTGGCAAGTGCAACAAATAACCTGGCAGATGCAGGCAAACGCTTTTCTCAGGCGTCTGTCAGGATAAGGCTGACACAACACAATAAACACAACAAGATGAGGTCTACGATGGGAAGCAATTCTTCTTTTTCTGCCCGTAGAACGGCACTGGCCATGGCCGTTGCGCTGTGTTGCGCCTGGCAATCCCCTGTTTTCGCCCACGGCAGCGAGGCGCATATGGTCCCGATGGACAAAACGCTGCAGGACTTCGGCGCAGACGTGCAGTGGGACGATTACGCACAGATGTTCACCATTGCGAAAGACGGCGCCTTTGTGAAGGTCAAACCGGGCGCAAAAACCGCTATCGTCAACGGTAAAACCCTCACGCTTGAGGTACCGGTGGTGATGAAAGGCAACAAGGCCTTTATCTCAGAGACGTTCATCAACGATATTTTCCAGTCCGGTCTCGATCAGACCTTCCAGGTTGAAAAAAGTCCTCACCCGTTAAATGCGCTCACGGCAGACGAAATTAAGCAAGCCGTAGAGATTGTTAAAGCCTCTGCGGATTTTAAACCGAATACCCGCTTTACCCAGATCGCCCTTGCGGAGCCAGAGAAAGCCAAAGTATGGGACTATGTGCTCAACGGCACGGCAGTCGATGCCCCTCGCCAGGCGAAGATCGTCATGCTCGACGGAAAGCATGTCATCGAGAGTCTGGTGGATCTGAAGGATAAAAAAATTCTGCGCTGGGAACCAGTCAAAGACGCGCACGGCATGGTGCTGTTGGATGATTTCACCGCGGTTCAGCAGATCATTAACGACAGTACTGAATTTGCTGAGGTGCTTAAAAAGCACGGCATAACCGACCCGAAAAAAGTGATTACCACGCCGCTGACCGTCGGCTATTTCGACGGTAAAGATGGCCTTAAGCAGGAAGACCGTTTGCTGAAAGTGGTGAGCTATCTGGATGTCGGCGACGGCAACTACTGGGCACATCCGATTGAAAACCTGGTGGCGGTGGTCGACCTTGAGCAGAAGAAGATCCAGAAGATTGAAGAAGGTGCCGTTATCCCGGTTCCCCTGACCCCGCGTCCCTATGATGGCCGCGACCGCATAGAGACACCGAAAAAACCGCTCGATATCATTGAACCGGAAGGCAAGAACTACACCATAACCGGCGACAGAGTGCACTGGCAGAACTGGGATTTCCACCTGAGCCTGGACTCGCGCGTGGGCCCGATGATCTCAACCGTCACGTATAACGACAACGGCAAGAAACGTCAGGTGATGTATCAGGGGTCGCTCGGCGGCATGATTGTCCCTTACGGCGATCCGGACGTGGGCTGGTACTTTAAAGCCTATCTCGACTCCGGCGACTACGGCATGGGCACCCTGACCTCGCCGCTGGTGCGGGGTAAAGACGTGCCGTCCAACGCCGTGATGCTCAATGAAACCATCCCGGACTATACCGGCGCGCCGATGGAGATCCCGCGCGCAATCGCCATTTTCGAACGCTATGCCGGGCCGGAATACAAGCATCAGGAGATGGGTCAGCCAAACGTCAGCGCCGAGCGTCGTGAACTGGTGGTGCGCTGGGTGAGTACCGTCGGTAACTACGATTACATCTTCGACTGGGTATTCCATGAGAACGGCACCCTCGGCATTGATGCTGGCGCGACGGGTATCGAAGCCGTGAAAGGCGTTCAGGCCAAAACCATGCATGACGCCACCGCCAAAGACGATACCCGTTACGGCACGTTGATTGACCACAACATTGTGGGCACCACGCACCAGCACATCTATAACTTCCGTCTTGATATGGATGTCGATGGTATTAACAACAAGCTGGTGGCAATGGATCCGGAAGTGAAACCCAATACCGCCGGTGGCCCGCGCACCAGTACCATGCAGGTCAATCAGTACGACATTGATACCGAACAGCAGGCGGCACAGAAATTTGACCCAGGCACTATTCGCCTGCTGAGCAACACCCGTAAAGAGAACCGCATGGGCAACCCGGTCTCGTATCAGATTATCCCCTACGCTGGCGGCACCCACCCGGTGGCAACCGGCGCGAAATTTGCCCCGGATGAGTGGATCTACCATCGCCTGAGCTTTATGGATAAACAGCTGTGGGTGACCCGTTACCACCCGGATGAACGCTATCCGGAAGGTAAATTCCCTAACCGCTCCATCCACGACACGGGACTGGGGCAGTACAGCAAAGATAACGAGTCGCTTAACGATCAGGATGACGTAGTCTGGATGACCACCGGCACGACCCACGTCGCCCGTGCGGAAGAGTGGCCGATCATGCCAACGGAATGGGTGCATGCCCTGCTTAAACCGTGGAACTTCTTCGACGAGACGCCAACGCTCGGAAAGAAAAAAGACGAAAAATAACCCACCGCCGGGCAATCGCCCGGTTTTTTTTGCCCTGCCGTTTGAGGATCGTCCATGCTTGCTTATAGTTACAGATATCTCACCTGCATGATTTATCCCCCGGACGGGAAAGGGCTTTATGGAAAAAAGAAAAAAACCGACACTGGAACGCGCAACCTGGCCGACGCGCCACGCGATGGTCATGCATGGGCTGGCGATGAACCTGCCCTGGCTGGCGTTCGTCAACGTCAGCTTCGCCGTGATGATCCTGCTGCGACACGTCCTGCTTAAGGCGAGCGATCCGCTTTATTCTCATATACCGCAACTGACGACCCTGGTCGATGCCTCGATGCTCGGCATTATTATCCTCTCTGCCGCGTTGATCCTGATGGCCTGGCGGCGTATTGCGGGTATCAGCGTGGTGCTCTTTATCTGTAGCGCCATCTGGTCGGTATCCTGTTTTTTGTTTATTACCTATTTGCTGCTGCCCCACGTCTGGCCGCTGTGCGTAATTTTGTTACTCGCAGGGTTAACGGCGCTCTACTTTTACCCTGAGGGATTACTCGCCTTTGTGCTTCCGCTCTGGATCACCCTGCCGGTCGCAAGCTGGGTACTCAACGATGGCCTCAACCTTCACTTTGTCATCATCTGGAGCGTGTTTACCCTGATCCTGATCTGCGGGCGTTTTATCCTGTTGAGCTGGTTTGATGAAGCCTGGCGTCGTAATCAGCAAAATCAACTGTTGATCTCACGGCTGGATGCGCTGGCGCATCAGGATCCGCTAACCAAAACCGCCAACCGCCGGAGAATGGAGGTGGTGCTGGAAAACGCGGTTGAGCAGAAGAAACCTTTCTCGCTGATTATGCTGGATATCGACTATTTCAAACGCTACAACGACACCTACGGCCATCAGGCGGGTGATGACTGCCTGACGCGCGTGGCGCGGGTGCTGAAGCAGTCGGTACGAACGCCGGACGACGTCGTATCACGTTACGGCGGCGAGGAGTTTGTGGTGATCCTTTTCAATTGCCCGCTAAACATCGCAGAAAAGGTTGCCATGCGTATTCAGGACGGGCTGCGCACGGAGGCCATACCGCATGGCGCCTCGACGGTCAGCGACCATGTGACCGTGAGCATGGGGATTGCCGGCATGACGGAGGGGTTAGCCGGCACCGAAATAATCGCCCGCGCCGATGCGGCGCTTTATCGGGCGAAAGAGGCCGGACGGGATCGGTGGTCGCTTTGAATAATGCCGGGTGGCGCTGCGCTTACCCGGCCTACAAAACCAGAGAAAGTAGGCCGGGTAAGGCGTAGCCGCCACCCGGCTTGTTTCTTAATACCGCACGCAAACCGACTTCGTCTCACACCATCCGTCCAGCCAGTCCGGGCCAAAGTCGCGACCGGTGCCGGACTGCTTCATGCCGCCGAACGGCAGGTTGGCGTCGATCAGCGTATGGCTGTTTACCCAGACGGTGCCCGCCTGCAGCCTGTCGGTGTACTCCAGCGCCTTGCTGATATTCTGCGTCCAGACGCTGGCGGTCAGGCCATATTCGGTGTCGTTTGCCAGCTGAAGCGCCTCTTCACCATCGGCAACGCGCACCAGATTGACCACCGGGCCAAACACCTCTTCGCGGGTTAAGCGCAGCGCGGCATCCGGGTTGACCACCAGCGTCGGCGAAATGTAATAGCCTTTCCCTTCCGGGCCACGGTTACCGACAATCAGCTCTGCGTGGCGAGATTGCGCTTCATCGAGGAAAGTCTGCACCTTGTCACAATGCGCACGCGACACCAGCGGGTTGATAAATGCTTCCGGGGACATACCCGGCCCGACGCTCAGGGATTTCACCGCCTGTTCGAAGCCGCTGACCAGCGTGTCAAACAGCGGCGCTTCAATGTAGATACGAGAACTCGCCGCACACACCTGCCCCTGGTTCAGGAAGCTCCCGGTCATCAGGCCTTCGATCACCCACGCCGGGTCCGCATCTTTGAGTACGATAGCCGGGTTTTTGCCCCCCAGCTCCAGGGTCACGCCTGTCAGGGTATCTGCCGCCGCGCGGGCAATTTGCTTGCCCGTCGCCGTTGAGCCGGTAAAGCTCACCTTCGCAACATGTGGGTGCGAGGTCAGCGCGGCGCCACACACCGCGCCGCTCCCGGTCACCACGTTGAATACCCCGTCCGGAATGCCCGCTTCACTGGCCAGTTCCGCCACGCGCAGCATGGTCAGCGGCGTGGTTTCTGATGGCTTGATGACAATCGAGCACCCCGCCGCCAGCGCAGGCATCACTTTCCACATCCCAATCATCAGCGGGAAGTTCCAGGGCACAATCCCGGCCACCACGCCAACCGGCTCTTTACGTGTCCATGCCTGATAACGCGCCCCCTGTGGCAGGGGAATAGAAAGGTCGAGGGTTTTGCCTGCGATTTTGGTGGTCAGCCCGGCGGTATAGCGCATCCAGTTCAGGGTACAACCCACTTCAAAGAGACGGGAAATGTTAATCGATTTCCCCTGCTCCAGCGTTTCAAGCTGGGCCAGCTCCTCGCTGTGCTGTTCAACCAGATCGGCGAAACGGAGCAGGATCCGCTCGCGCTCCGCCGGTAATTTTCCGGCCCAGCTGCGGGCAACAAAAGCACGCCAGCCGGACATGACGGCACGGTCAACGTCATCGACGCTGGCATCGGCCGTCGAGGCAATCACCTCGCCCGTGGCCGGGTTATAGACGTTGAGCCGCTTTTCGCTGTCCGACGCGGCCTGACGCCCTTCAATCCACAGGCCATGATGTCGGTCTAAAAACTGCTGCACGGCAGGCTGAATAGCCACCTGGGATTCGGACATAGGATACTCCTTCGTTATTATGCGCAGGGTGTTCATCCAGTCTAAGAGGGGTTTCGCATTCTCGCTTTTGTCTCTGTGACATTCGCTTTGCCACCTGTGACAGGTGCCGCAAATCGTGATAATTCCACCTTATATCGCTGTTCCCGATGAGTGTTCTTTCCTATAGTCAGCTCAGAGCTCTGACAAAACGCAACATAAATGCAACAATGCGAAAACATTGACGGTGCAGTGAGAGAAACGATGGCGTGTGCAAGCGAGCAGGAACAGTATCAGCAGTGGCTGGCGCAGATTAACCAGGTGTGCGGGCGTTTTAATGCACAGCCCACCGGGGGAAAATTCGTCGGCGAACTGGAGACCAGCTATGCGCGCAGCCTGAAGCTCAGCACCGTCACCGCCGGCGGCGTAAATCTGTTCCGCTCCCGTCAGGAGATCAAACAGAGTAATGATGCCTGGTTCTATACCGTCTTCCAGCTTGAGGGCAGTGCGGAAATTGAACAGGATGACCGTCGCGCTGTGCTCCGAACAGGCGATATCACGCTGCTTGACGCCTCCCGGCCCTGCTCAATCAACTGGCAGGAAAAATCCCGCCAGATTTCGCTGCTGGTACCCCGCCAGATTATTGAGCAACAGTGTCGTTTCCATGAGATTAGCTGCGCGCTCGCCCTCTCTCGCTCGCTGCCAACGGTACAGCTGAGCCATCGCCTGCTGATGGAAAGCATGAACAACGCCGACCTGAGTGACCGGGAGAGCGAAGCCGCGCTCGAAGCCATGGTCTGCCTGCTGCGCCCCGCGTTTCAGCAACGCGACGTGATTCAGCCGCGCAAGGAACGCCAGTTCCAGCATGTCGTGGCGCTGATTGACGATCATATTCAGTCTGACTCTCTGCGCCCGGAGTGGATTGCCGCCGAGAGCGGGATGTCCGTGCGCAGCCTCTACCGCATGTTTGCCGAGAAGGGGCTGGTGGTCGCGCAGTACATTAAAAACCGTCGGCTGGATCTCTGTGCGCAGGTGCTGCGCTCTGCCGGGGATGATGAAAAGCTGGCGGGAATTGGCTACAGCTGGGGGTTCACCGACCATAGCCATTTTTCAACGGCCTTTAAGCAGCGTTTTGGCGTCTCGCCCGGCGAATACCGCAAGCGCCACCGCTAGCTATTTTTTCAGCCATTTGCCGTTAATTCCCTTCACGTATTCGCCCGGCTGCGCGCGAGCAACCAGTTTTTGCCCCGCCATTTTCGCCACTTCATCGACCGGTAAATTATTGCTGTCGGCCAGCTTCTGATAGCTCTCGGTGCGTGCCGCGTTAATACGGTTTACCAGCGCCAGCGTTTCAGCATCCTGTTGGATCGGGGCAATATACCCGCTGAGTGTTTCCCCCACGCGCCCCTGCGCCCGGGCATCATATAAGGTCAGCGCAGCCGCCTGCGCATTCATCCCCAGAGCCAGTAGAATCAGAGCTAAACGTTTCATGGCATCCTCAGAACAGATCGCTGCGCGATTTCAGCAGGGTTTCAACGTCTTTATCGACCTTAATGTGGATCTCGTGTTCGATTTTGACATTCATATTGATGGTAATCGGCTCTTTCGGCGCAGCGACTTCAATACGCGGCGTACAGCCGGTCAGTAGCGCAGCAACGGCAACGGTGAGTACACCAGCCATCTTTTTCATTGTTGATCCTCACTTTCCTTGCCAGTCGAACTGCGGAGACCGGGTATCGTCGCGTGTTGCTCAAACCAGGTTTGCAGGTTGTCTCCAAAACGCAGGCTGCGCCAGAGGGTAAAGACATTCTCGTCATGGGTATAGTTCAGGTTGACGGAGCTGCTTTTGCCATCCACACGGCTGGTTCCCTTGATGGTCGCCTGCATGGTTAATTCACCCAGGTTATCTAAATTGATTCTTGTCCACGAACGAGAAATTTCCATATAGCGGAGCCAGTTGATCGCGGCACCCGCAACCATATTATCTTTCACGATGGCATCCGCCGTATCTTTGTCGATACGTAGCGTCATTGGGCCAGGGTTGGTCAGCCAGCCATCTTTAATGATCCATTTTTCATTGTCCAGCCAGAATGGCAGCGCCCCGCTTACCGGGCCTGACATGGCAAACTGTTTCGGATTGACGGCGCCGATCAGTTCACTTGACGAGATATTGTCCACGCGAAGCAGCGCCGGATCGTGCTGCGGCATCCGCAACTGCTGCATCGTAATCTTCCCGCCGAGGGTTTCCACTTTCACGTTGGTAAGCAGCAGCGGATTGTCCTCCGTCCAGGGATAATCCCCCTGTAGATCGGCGGTAATATTGCGCGCGGTCACCAGGTTTTCCACTTCGCCAATACGCAACGTAACCGGGCCGCGCGTACCCAGGGACCAGGTCCCCCTGCTGAAGCGGAACGGCAGCACAAAATCGACACCGTTGATCTGGTTATCCGGCATCCAGGCGCTACCGGCTTTCAGCACGCCGTGCCCCCCCGCCTCAAAGCCCTGATCGGCCGCCGCCGAGAAAGCCACCTGCGCATAGAGTTCCCCATCACGCAGCGTCATTTTCCAGTCCGGAGGGATCAGAGGCTGGAACACGGTGAGCGACTGTTTCGGCCACCAGGCCTGCCCGCGAAGGCGTTCACCATCCCAGCGACCATTCACCTGTACCGGGCCGATTTTCTCTGCATGGAGGTCGCCCTTAAACTGGAACACCGTCGGATCGGTGCCGTCGACGCTAAAGGTCAGAACCGACGGTGGCAGCGTGCTGCCACCGGAGAAACGGGTTTGCCCGGCATTGAGCGCCAGCGCGCCGCTGAACGTCGGCTTTTCGGCGTCACGGAACCAGCGCACGGGTTGATCCAGCACCAGACGCGGCGTGCTGACCTCCATGGTTCCATACTGGAACTTGTCAAAACCGGTGGAGAGCGCCGTGAGCTCAATGAGTTTGTCACGCCACTCGCCTTTCCCGGCGACATCCCAGCGGGCATGCATCGGCGTAAAACTCCCTTTTCCCCAGTAGCGCCACTGCCAGAGACCGCTGTCGGGTAAAAAGTCGTTCGCCTGCCCGTCCAGATGCAGTTCAAAATCGCCCATCTCGTTTTCATGGGCACGCAGGATAGCCTGTAACCGCCCGTCCACGCCCTTCTGCGTCAGCTTCACACCTGCCAGCGGCCAGCGGATTTCATCGATATCAAGCGAGTCAATGATGCGCCCGCGCGAGCGAAGCAGTGCGCCCGGTTCAAAGGCGAGTTGCGGTTCATATACGCTGCCGGTCAGTGTTGCCGGCAATTTGGCATAAAGAATGAGGTCGTTTTGCTTCGCCTCACCGCTCAGATGCAGCGGCATGTCGCTGTTTTCCATACTGAGCCTGCCTGGCCCAATATTGAGTACCACGTTGCCTTTCCCCGCATCACCATGGGTAAGCACGTTCAAACGCCCGGTCAGGGTGGCTTTCTCAAGCCCCTGCTGCCAGTTATCGGCGCGAAGCGAAACGCGTCCGCTCAGCGGCATACCGGACAAATCCCAGTTCCAGCGCCCGTCGCTGATGTTCAGCTGTTCCGCCGTAACTTGCCACGGCAGATCGAGCAGTGGATCAGGGTTGTCTCGCGCCATCACCACCAGTTGTCCACGGTTGTCTTCCCAGTCCAGATCGGCATCGACGAGAGACGTCAGTTGTGGCACGTTAAAGGTTGCCACCGCGTGGCCTTTTACCGGCACGCCATCCGGCACCAGCGGCAGAGTGAACTCTCCCACCAGTTTAATGGGCTGCGGCTGATCGGGAAGCTGCACATCGAACTGGCTGACCGAAAGCGTCTGCCCGCGAAGCGTTCCTTGAATGCTCACCTGCTCGCCTTTATAGGCTATCTCCTGGCTGGACGGGGTCAGCGAGGCCTTCAGCTCACCCTGCCACTGCTGCCAGGGCGAGAGGGTGAGACGGTGAATGGTCAGCCAGGTATTCGGTAATACCGCCTGCCACTGCGCCAGCGTTTTGGGGGCAACGGTCGACGGCGCGGATTGGGGAATTTTGCTGAGGCAGACGGCGTTAAGATCCAGCGCGCCGATATCCAGCTGCCAGCGGCTCGGATGTGACAGCGTCACGTTTTCAATGCGAGCAATTTCGCACTCTTCAACCAGATAGCGGAGATCGGGGATCACCAGCGCATGACGAGTCAGTTTAGGACTCTCTTCGAAAGCGATACGCGTCCCGACGGGAAGCCAGATTCCGGCAAGCGTCGGTACCCACTGAGCGAGCGTCATCAGCAGCGTCAGCGGCAATAAAATGAACAGCAGTAAAAGCGCAAGTGCGGCTTTGTATTTACCCTTCATGGGCAGTTAATATCCTGATTTAGCGAAAGAATTAAGCCGACGATGCCTTTCATTGTCGCATGTTTAGCCAGTCAGTTGAAGGAAATGCCATTTTTAAGGATAGATGCTCTAGAATAATTCATAGAACTTATTGAATTCAATAATATTTTATAAATTGTAAGATAATTTTAATCATGCTAACGTGAATGCAAAATCACTGGAGAAAGTCTTATGAAACTCGCGGTATATAGCACAAAGCAGTACGACAAAAAGTATCTGCAACATGTTAACGAAGCTTACGGGTTTGAGCTTGAATTTTTCGACTTTCTGCTGTCCGAAAAAACCGCCAAAACGGCGCACGGCTGTGAAGGCGTCTGCATTTTTGTTAACGATGACGGCAGTCGTCCGGTGCTGGAAGAGTTGAAAAAACAGGGAGTGAAGTATATCGCCCTGCGCTGTGCAGGCTTTAACAACGTGGATCTCGATGCGGCGAAAGAGCTGGGGCTGAAGGTGGTGCGCGTTCCGGCCTACTCCCCGGAAGCCGTCGCGGAACATGCGATTGGCATGATGATGTCGCTCAACCGTCGTATTCACCGCGCTTATCAGCGCACCCGTGATGCCAACTTCTCGCTGGAGGGGCTGACCGGCTTTACCATGTACGGTAAAACCGCAGGGGTGATCGGGACCGGGAAAATTGGCGTCGCTGCCCTGCGGATCCTCAAAGGCTTTGGCATGCGTCTGCTGGCATTTGATCCGTATCCAAGCGCCGCGGCGCTGGAGCTGGGCGTGGAATATGTTGACCTGCCGACCCTGTTCTCGCAGTCTGATGTGATCTCCCTGCACTGCCCGCTGACGCCGGAAAACTATCACCTGCTGAACCAGGCGGCGTTTGACCAGATGAAGGACGGCGTGATGATCATCAACACCAGCCGTGGTGGCCTGGTTGACTCTCAGGCCGCTATCGAAGCGCTGAAAACCCAGAAAATTGGCGCGCTCGGGATGGACGTGTATGAGAACGAACGCGATCTGTTCTTTGAAGACAAGTCCAACGATGTGATTCAGGACGACGTGTTCCGCCGCCTGTCTGCCTGTCATAACGTCCTGTTTACCGGTCACCAGGCGTTTCTGACGGCTGAAGCGCTGATCAGCATTTCAGAAACCACGCTGGGTAACCTGCAGCAGCTGGAAAAAGGCGAAACCTGCCCTAACGAGCTGGCATAAGTATGACGCCGGGTGGCGGCTATGCCCCACCCGGCGTACTGTCTGTTTCCCAGGTTCGGTGAGCAACGCGCCACCAGAGCAGGACGGCCACCAGCGCAATCGCGCTCAGCACGCTGAATGCCGTCGCAAAGGAGTAATGCCCGGCTATCGTGCCGGTTAACGCCGGGCTCATCGATGCCCCAACGCCCTGCATCAACATCACCACGCTCTGCCCGGCATTGACGTGCCCACTCCCTCGCAACAGCACAACAATAAACGACGGTACCACGACGCCGAGGATGCCAGCGGCCAGCCCGTCGAGAATTTGCACCGGGATCATCATCAACGGCGCGTCCGTGGACGCCGCCAGCGCCGCACGCACCGGCATCACCAGCAGCGCCAGCATAATTAATCGCCAGTAGCCGTAGTGTTCTATTCTCCGTGCGACCCAAATGGCGACGGGGATCATCACGGCCTGAGAGATAATGACAGTGCCCGCTGCATACAAACCGGGGTTGATTGAGGCGGGTGCCGCTGCAACCCTCATGCTGAGCATCGGCAACAGGGCAGCGTTCGCCAGATGAAACAGGAGCAGCGTCAGTCCGGTAATAAACAGCGCCCGGTTTTTAATCAGCACCGCAAAGCCCGGAACAGGCAGGTTCGCTGAAGAGGACAACCCGCGCGCGGCATTGTTGTCGATATCCTTATTGCGAATGGCAAGCAGCGCACACAACGTTAGCAACGTCGTACAGGTCATCAGCAGGAAAATTCCGCCGACGCCCCAGTACCAGGCAATGCCGCCAGCCATCAGTGCGGTCATAAAATTGCCCGCATGATTAAACGCCTCATTTTTGCCCATCTGCGCGCTGAACCCACTCTGGCCGGTCAGCCCTAAGGTAATTCCGGTGATCAATGGCCCCACAAACGCCGCACAGATGCCGGTGATAATTTGTGAAACGGCGACAACGCCGCTCTGCTGGCTAAACCAGAGCAGAAGCGTGCTCAGGGTGATCAACAGGCAAAGCAGCGCGAGTACAGCGCGTTTGTTTCGGGAGGTGTCGGTGATGAATCCCGCCGGGAGCGTGGCCAGTAAACCCGCCAGCCCACCCGCCGTCATCAGAATACCAATATCATCAGGCGTCCAGTGACGTTCGGTGAGAAAAATACCGAGAAAAGGGCCGAGGCCATCGCGGACATCCGCAATGAAAAAACTGGTCAGGCATAACGCCCGCAGCGAACGAAGAGACATACTGCCTGCCTTTACAAAGGGTCGCCTGAAAAAATTAAAACGTAGTATACCCGGCATTGCGCGGTTTGGTACGTCGCGTTGCAGGTACGGATTGTCGCGGATCGCGTCATAAAGAAGCAGTGGCTTTGCCCAGGCTTCTCATCATATTCGTCGTCAGGCTAAGTTGTTCGCTCCCCATCTGATGGGACAGTTCTTCCATAGCTGCCTTCCATACCGGAATGACCTGTTCGAGCAGGCTCCAGCCCTCTGCTGTGAGGGTGAGTCGTTTACCGGCACGTCCCCGGCCTCCCACCGCGTCGATAATGCCGCGGGACACCATACTACCTATATTTCGACTCAGTGTGGTGGCATCTACCCCCGCCCTTGCGGCCAGTTCTGCAACGGTTTCATTGGGTGCACCTCCGATCCCAACCAAAAGACTGAACTGCTCTGCGGTCAGACCAAACGGTCTTAAGCAGGCGTTGTAATAGCGTGTAATAGCCCGGGCAGTGGCTCGCGCCTGAAACACAGGACAGACTTCCGGAATGGTCTTCAGCAGCGCCACATCGATGTTGTTCATCTTTTCATCTCGACAATCAATACAATCTCAAATACTGTATATACACTATTAATCAGATTTGAGGAACAGTGATGCCCGCATTCGTCCACATCAACTTACGTATTATTGACCCTGCGCGACAGGCCAGCCTTGCCCCCCGCTTCACATTAGCGTTAGAGGAAGCGGGAGGGAAAATTGTGCATTTTGGTTCGGTTGCAGAAGTACTCGAAGGCGATGAAGCCCCCGTTACCCTATGCTGGCATTTTTGAATTCCCGACTTTAGATCAGGCGCTTGCTTTCTATCATTCAGAAAAGTATGCGCCGATTAAGGCTGAACGCCAGCTAGCCCAGCAGGCCAGGATGTTCATCGTCACGACAGGCTGAACGCGTCATTGACCCATGCCGGGAACGTTCGCCTGTATAGCTATCCCAGAACCGAAATTTGTCTCCGTTATGACAACCTGCTCTCTGTTTTCGTGGAAATAACGGTCTAACCTGATTGTGTAAAAAACACTCAGGAGGGACACATGTACAATTCAATTTTGGTTCCAATTGATATTTCCGAAGATAGCCTGACGCATATGGTGATTCCTTTCGTTCAGGCTCATACCGCACTTAACACAGCTAAAGTCCATTTTCTTACGGTCATTCCTTCGCTACCTTATTATTCTTCTTTAGGCCTGGCCTACTCCGTGGAGATGCCGAAGATAAAAGAGTTCCAGCATGCGGCTTTAGAAAAACTGGATGAAATCGTTAAGCAATTTAAAATTCCGCCAGAAAAGGTGCAGACGCACGCCGTTACGGGATCGCCAAAAGATCAGATCCTAAAACTCGCGGACACGATCGGCGCCGACCTGATCATCATCGCCTCCCATAAGCCTGACATATCAACGTATCTGTTAGGTTCAAATGCGGCGGCAGTGGTGCGCCACGCAAAATGCCCTGTGCTGGTCGTAAGATAAAAAACCGGGCGAAGAGCCCGGTTTTTTTGCTGACACTTCCCTGTCCCAGGGGGCGCGGAAAATGCTAAAACGCGTTTATGTATTCACCACGCTGGCGTTTAAATTGAGATCGGCAATGGCGGCGGGTTTTCCAAGTAAATATCCCTGAACTTCATCACACTTATTTTTTTTAAGAAAAGCCAGCTGTTCGCTGGTCTCCACTCCTTCAGCGGTCACTTCCATGGAATAGGCTTTACCCAAATCGATTATCTTCTCGACTACCGATTGGTTCTGTGGCGAATCCGCTAAGGTAAAAATAAAGCTTTTATCGAGCTTTAGCCCATCAAACTGAAACTTTCGAAGATAGCTCAGAGAGGCATAGCCGGTACCGAAATCATCGATCAGAATCCGTACGCCCATTTTTTTGAGGGCTTTCATGGTGTGCAACGTTTTTTCTGGATCGGAAAGCGTGACATTTTCAGTCACTTCTATTTCCAGCCTGGTGGGTTCAAGTCCCGTTTCGTGAAGAATTTCTTTTACTCTTTCAGCCAGATCGCTCGCCTGGAATTCAATAGCCGAAATGTTGACTGATACCGATAACCCTGGCAATTGATCTTTGGCCTCCGTACACGCTTTACGAATGACCCAGTTGCTGAGGCTAATAATCAGCCCTGTTTCTTCAGCCAACGGGATAAACTGATCGGGCATCATGGTTCCTCGATCCGGGTGTTGCCACCGGACCAGCGCTTCGACGGCATCTGTTTTCGAATATCGGAGGTTATAACGCGGTTGATAAACCAGATAGAGTTGGTCTTCGCGAATGGCGGTCTTCAGCTCCAGTTCGAGTTTTCTGCGTTCGGTCAGCTTTTCCGACATATCCTGGCGATAATAGACCCATCGGTTTCTCCCAGATTGTTTTGCCTGGTAAAGCGCAATGTCAGCATAGCGCAGAAGATCGTTTGCGCTGTTGCCGTCTTGTGGCGCCAGTGCAATCCCCATGCTTACCCCTATTGTCACATCATTGCCATCAATGGTGAAAGGACGGTTGAGTTCTGACACGATGCGCTGGCACACCTCTTCAATCTGGTCTGTCTGGCTGGTGTTACCGAGGAGCAGCATAAATTCATCCCCGCCCTGCCGTGCAACAAAATCACCGCTCCGAATACAGCTTTTAAGACGTAAGGCGACTTCGCCAAGCAGAGCGTCGCCGGTGGAATGCCCAAAAATGTCATTGACGGGTTTGAACTTGTCCAGATCCAGGCAAATCATTGCAAAGGGATAATTATTGACGCCTTCATTCGCTAACCGGCCCGCCAGAAACTCCTTAATATGATACCGGTTTGGAAGCCCCGTTAATTCATCATGCCGTGACAGAAATTCCACACGTTTAGTTGCTTCCACTTCCAGAGAGACATCTGTTGCCGCGCCCCGTAAAACCACCGAACCATCAGGCTGAGAAGAAAATTTAGCCAGAAGCGTGCAGTAGGACGTGGATTGCTGATAGTTAATATAAGGGCAATTCTTAAATTCGAAGCGTCCAGTTAATTCCCGGTGGCGGACACGATCATGAAGTAAGTGACTTGTCGACGGAAAGAGCTCATCCAGCCTGCGGCCGATCCATTGACTATGTTCATATCCCGTTACCGTGGAGAAACGACCTGATAGCCATGTAATCTTTAACGATAAGTCAGTTTCCCAGAACCAGTCGCTGGTTGTTTCACTGACATCCCTGAATCGTTTTTCACTGGTGATAAGATTCAACCGTGCCTGCTCAAGGAGAAAGGCATTTTCGTCATGAATTCTCGCCTTGTGCATAATATGACGCATAAGGATCACCGTCATCGATATTGTCAGCAGTACGGAAAGAATGAGTAATGGCAGGAAATAAACGATCAGCGCCTGGCCAGGATTTTCACTGTCCCATAAAATATGCACATCACCATTTGGCGTGCTTATGGTCAATGACGTCTGATTATTCACTTCATTGGGTGAAATGCGAACATTTTTGATGGCGGCATCATGCCCAATCGCAAGGAGTTTTTTAGCCGTTAATTTGTCGACAAACACCATGACTGAAGGCCTGCCCGGTAACGGTTGCACACTCGAATCATCACCCGTTGTTATCCATTCAGCAGAAACAATGGCCGGTATGCCGTCGATAAGCGTTAGCATGGACACCGGCAACCCCTTTTTTTTGCTCAGTTCACTGAGTAAACGGTCTTTTGTGGATTGACCCAACCAACGCTCCAGATCTTCAGGTATCCGTTTCCCGGAAATCACGCTGTAGCGCGTGGCGCCTTCCGGAGAGAGAACAAACACCCCCTCATAGCCAAAGTTATCATACAGAGACTTGCCAAGATTCTGCTTATCCCATGCCCAGTGCATGTCAACATTCTGATGAAGATGTTTGTAGGCGTCCCCCCACTCGGCATAATCTTTCAAATGGCTACGGATGCTCTCCTGTCGGGTATCTAACGCTTTTCTTAGTAAGAAATCATCATGCGAATCGCTGATTTCATTAACATTATTTTTTATTATCAACAAAGAAATTATTGCCGCCGCAAAAATAGCGATCAGCAACGTTACAACATAGGTAAAGGTTTTATTTATCAGCCTCTTAGAATGCTCAGCATCCGTAAAGCCAGGAGTGGTCAGAGGTAGGGTCATCTTTCGCCTTCTTAACTGCTATAACGTCGATTTTTTGTTATCCTCATTTATCGGCATTTAAGGGCAAAAATTTAGAATTAAAAAAGACATTTGAAAGAATATTTTATTTCTTACAACCCAGATCAAATTATTAACAGTTCTCGAATGTAGCGCTTTGTCTCTATTAATAAAAAATCCTTTTATCGGCGCGTTCAATTTCACCGGTTATCTTTCAAAAGCATGCTAAAATATCGCTGATTAAAGGGTATAAAAAACCGGGCTTCACGCCCGGTTCTTTTTTTCAGCCCAAATGGACACTATTTACTTAACCCACGATTCTCCAGCATCGGTTCAATCCTCGGATCGTGCCCGCGCCAGCTCCGGTAAAGTTCAGCTAAATCAGTGCTGTTCCCGCGCGACAGAATCGCCTCGCGGAATTTCTGTCCGTTTTCACGCGTCAACCCGCCCTGCTCGACAAACCACTGATAGCCATCGTCTGCCAGCATTTGCGTCCACAGGTAGGCGTAATACCCCGCCGCATAGCCACCGCCGAAGATATGGGCAAAATAGCTGCTGCGATAACGCGGGGGTACCGCGGGCAGGTCCAGCCCCTCTTTTTTCAACGCAGCCGTTTCAAAGGCTTCAACGTCAGATACGGCTTCACTGATGGCGTGCCAGTTCATGTCCAGCAATGCCGCACCCAGCAGCTCCGTCATGTCATAACCCTTGTTGAAATGGGTCGCGTTGAGCATGCTTTCCCGCAGCGCGTCCGGCATCGGTTCACCGGTTTCGTAGTGACGGGCGTAGCGGGTAAATACCTGAGGATGGCTGGCCCAGTGTTCATTGATCTGCGACGGAAATTCAACGAAATCACGCGGCGTATTGGTACCGGACAGCGTGGCGAAGCGCTGGCTGGCAAACAGACCGTGCAGGGTATGCCCAAACTCGTGGAACAGGGTAATTACGTCGTCCCAGGAGAGTAACGCGGTGCCCCCGTTACCCGGTTTTGGGTAGTTACAGACATTGTAGATAACCGGGCGGGCAGAAAACTCAAAAGATTGTTCAACGAAATTGCCCATCCAGGCTCCGCCCTGCTTGGAATCGCGGGCAAAGAAGTCGCCGTAAAATAGCGCCATCCCTTCACCGGTATGGTCGAAAATTTCCCATACGCGAACGTCCGGATGATAAACCGGAATATCGAAGCGTTCCACGAAGCGGATACCGAACAGCTGGCTGGCCGCCCAGAAGACGCCGTCATGCAACACGGTATTGAGCGCAAAGTAGGGCCGGATCTGCGACTCATCAAGCGCATATTTCGCCTGGCGCACGCGCTCGGCATAAAAGGCCCAGTCCCAGGCCTGCACGGTGAAACCGCCCTGCTCGTCATCAATCACTTTCTGAATATCGGCCTGTTCGCGCTCCGCTCGGGCACGGGCGGCAGGCACAATGCCGCGCATAAAGGCCAGCGCGGCGTCGGGGGTTTTCGCCATCTGGTCGGCAATACTCCAGCTGGCGTAATCCTCAAAGCCGAGCAGGCGAGCCTGACGCGCACGGAGCGCCGTCAAACGCAGGATCAGCGCGCGGGTATCGTTTTCATCCCCTTTCTGGGTACGCGTCCAGCCTGCGTTGAACAGGTTTTCACGCGTCTGCCGATTGCGCAGCGCAGAGAGCGCAGGTTGTTGAGTCGTATTCAGCAGCGAGATCAGCCAGCGGTCGTTAAGCCCTTTTTCCGCGGCCGCCTGCGCGGCGGCGGCGATCTCTTCTGCACTGAGCCCCTCAAGCTGATGCGCATAATCCACCACCAGCCCACCCGCTTTATCGGCGGAAAGCAGACGCTGGTTAAACTGGCTGGTCAGGGAGGCTGCCTCGGTGTTCAGCGCCTTCAGCTCGGCTTTTTCTGTCTCATTCAGACGCGCACCGGCCAGAATAAACCGCTGGTACGTCTCCTCGACCAGCCGACGGGACTCGGCATCCAGCGCACCGCGATCTTGCCAGACGCTCTCAACGCGGGCGAAAAGTGTGTCATTCAGCCAGATGTCATTCGCCAGCGCGGCAAGTTCAGTGGAAAACTGCTCCTCTAACTCTTGCAGGTACGGATTGGTATGCGCAGAGGTCATGGCGAAAAAGACGCTGCTGACGCGCGAGAGCATAACGCCGCTTTTCTCCAGCGCCAGCACGGTATTATTGAAGTCTGGCGCGGCGGTTTGCGAGACAATCGCATCAATGTCCGCCCGCTTCTGACGCAGCGCTTCATCGAACGCCGGACGATAGTGACTGTCGTTAATCTGATCAAAATGGGGTGCCTGGTAAGGCAACAGACTGATTTCAAAAAAAGGATTCGTGGCCGTCATCTTTCACTCCTCAGAACGGATATCTTCCCAGAGTAGGCCAGGCCGCCATCACCTGCAATGCTGTCATACAAATGTTGCCTTAACGCACCCTCTGCGGCCGTGCTATGTTAGTACAACACAAAAAGCGTTGAGGAACAGTGAGATGATTATTTTAGTTACCGGGGCAACGGCGGGTTTTGGTGAATGCATCACGCGTCGCTTCGTCGCCAACGGGCACAAGGTGATTGCAACGGGCCGTCGTCAGGAGCGCCTGCAGGAGCTGAAAGATGAATTAGGTGACAGCATCCTGACCGCACAGCTGGACGTGCGCAATCGCGCAGCCATTGAAGAGATGATTGCTAACCTGCCTGCCGAGTGGCGCGCCATCGATCTGCTGGTCAACAACGCCGGACTGGCGCTGGGCATGGAGCCCGCGCACAAAGCCAGCGTTGAAGACTGGGAAAACATGATCGACACCAACAACAAAGGGCTGGTCTATATGACTCGCGCGGTGTTGCCGGGCATGGTTGAGCGTAATCGCGGTCACATTATCAATATTGGTTCTACCGCCGGGAGCTGGCCTTACGCGGGCGGCAACGTCTATGGTGCGACCAAAGCGTTTGTCCGTCAGTTCAGCCTGAACCTGCGCACCGATCTGCACGGCACCGCCATTCGCGTTACCGATATCGAGCCGGGTCTGGTGGGCGGCACTGAATTCTCCAACGTGCGCTTCAAGGGTGACGACGCGAAAGCGGATAAAACCTACGAAAATGCTAACGCGCTGACGCCGGAAGATGTCACTGAAGCGGTCTGGTGGGTGGCGACGCTGCCTAAGCACGTCAACATCAATACCGTGGAAATGATGCCAGTCACCCAGAGTTTTGCCGGACTTAGCGTCCATCGTGGCTAAATAAGCCCCACCCGGCCTGCGGGCCGGGTCTGTTTCGGGTCCGAAAAGAATGGTAGTATGTTCAGGCTAACTCTCTGAGAAATGACAACTCATGGCCGCTGAATCGCAACTCAATCCCACCCAGCCCGTAAACCAGCAAATCTATCGCATTTTGCGACGTGATATTGTCCATTGCCTGATTCCGCCGGGAACGCCGCTTTCTGAAAAAGAGGTCTCGGTGCGTTTTGACGTCTCCCGTCAGCCGGTGCGTGAAGCGTTCATTAAGCTTGCTGAAAACGGCCTGATTCAGATCCGCCCGCAGCGCGGCAGCTACGTAAACAAAATTTCACTTTCTCAGGTGCGTAACGGCTGTTTCGTTCGCCAGGCCATTGAATGCGCGGTCGCCCGCCGGGCGGCAACGCTTATCAATGATAACCAGTGTTACCTGCTGGAGCAGAACCTGCATCAGCAGCGTATAGCGATCGACCGTAAGCAGCTCAACGATTTCTTCCAGCTCGATGATGAATTCCACCAGAAACTGGCACAAATAGCGGATTGTCAGTTGGCCTGGGATACCATTGAGAACATTAAGGCCACCATCGACCGCGTGCGTTATATGAGCCTCGATCACGTCTCCCCGCCGGAAATGTTGCTCAGACAGCATCACGATATTTTCAGCGCGCTGGAAAAACGCGACCCGGACGGCGTGGAAAAAGCGATGACGCTGCATTTGCAGGAAATCAGCGAATCCGTGCAGCTTATTCGTCAGGAAAACAGCGAGTGGTTTAGCGAGGAGTAATATTCGCCGCACCCTGTTGGGCGCGGCGTTGGGTTTAGCGAACGACTAACACCGGAATCGTGGCGTAGCGCAGAATGGATTCCGCATTCGATCCCAGCAGATGGGTGGTGATGCTCGGGTTTTTCGACCCGATGACAATCGCATCGTATTTCCCCTCCTTGCTCAGCTTGATAATTTCATCGCGAACGTTGCCAAAACGAACCATGCTGTGAATATTCTCTGGGGCAATATCAAACAGTCTTTTTAATTCGTTCATTTTCTTCGCGGATTCCGCGGTCATATACTCTTCAAACTTTTTGATATCGGCATTGAATCCGCGCAGGAGAGACCGACTGCTTGCAGGCAGAATGTTGACCAGGGTAATTGATGCCCCCTCTGCCTTTGCAAGGCTTGCCGCGTGGCGAACCGCTTTGTCGCTCAAATCCATTTCAAACACATCTACAGGCATCAAAATGTTCTTATACATAAGCCTGACTCCTTATTCCGATGAAAGAGTTATTTCCTGTACCCAGAATGGCAGCAGAAATATAAACCAACCCTAAACGCTTCCATGTTGAAACTATCAATAAATGAAAATAACGGTCTGCTTTGTAAATTGCTGTCGCGAACCGTCAGCACCTCATGTCATTAAGAAAAAAGTGTGACTTTGATCAAAAACAAAAACATCACTTGCAGACAGGCGTATTTATATGCCCCGTGAACGGTGAAACCTGAAATACCGCCGTAACGGATAAGTTAGAGAGGAGAAAATACCATGATGACATATGACCGTAACCGCAATGCAATTACCACTGGCAGCCGCGTGATGATTAGCGGTACAGGCAAAACTGGCGTGATTAAAGCGATCCACAGCGACGGGCTGGATGCCGCGCAGGTGCGCCGCAGCAAAACGGTGGAAGTGGAAGGATGCGAAGGTAAGTTCGAGCCGATTGAGCTGATTCGTCTGGGTATGCACTAAGTTGTGCGCTGACATGCCGCCGCGCACGGCGGCATGTACTGAATTACCGTTGAGACGCGTACTGCGCCACGGTAGCTTTCGCGCCCTTTTGCACCAAAGACCGGTACGCGGTCATCACCGCATCAACAAAGACCGTCTCACGCGGTAATTCTTTGCCAAAGATAGACTCAATGCCGAGCAGCGCACGCACGCGGCTTTCCCCTTCAGCACTTCCCTTCACTGCCGCCTGAATCACCGCCAGTTGCGGATCGCTCACCTCGATGGCATTACCCTGCTCATCCACTCCGCCGACATACCGCATCCAGCCCGCCACGCCCAGCGCCAGCAGGGGGAAAGGTTTCTGATGCACCAGATGCCAGCGCACGGAATCTAACATGCGTTGCGGGAGCTTCTGGCTACCGTCCATCGCGATTTGCCATGTGCGATGACGCAGAGCCGGGTTGCTGTAGCGGGCAATCAGCAGATCGGCGTAATGTCCTAAATCGACGCCTTTCACCTTCAGGGTCGGCGCCTGCTCGTGGAGCATCAGCGCGTGAGCCGCAACGCGGTAATTCTCATCTTCCATGCAGTCGTTGATATGCTGATAACCGGCCAGATACCCCAGGTAAGCCAGGAAGGAGTGGCTGCCGTTAAGCATGCGCAGCTTCATCTCTTCAAACGGAATGACGTCTGATACCAGCTCGGCCCCGGCTTTTTCCCACGCAGGACGCCCCGCCACAAAGTTGTCTTCGATCACCCACTGGCGGAAGGGTTCACAGGCCACGCCCGCCGGATCACGCACGCCAGTGAGCTGTTCGATTTTATCCAGCGTATCAGGCGTGACCGCAGGTACGATGCGATCCACCATGGTTGACGGGAACGTGACGTTAGCCTCGATCCAGTCCGCCAGCTCGCCGTCTACCGCCCGGGCATAGGAGCAGGTTACGTTGCGCATCACATGACCGTTTTCCGGCATGTTGTCGCAGGACATCACGCTAAAGGCCGGTAACCCCGCCGCTTTGCGACGCGCCAGCGCTTCCACCACCACACCCGGCGCGGACGTCGGCTGATGCGGGTTTTGCAGGTCGGCGGCGATGAATGGATGATCGAGCATCAGTTGCCCGGTTGCGGGAGAGTGACAGTAGCCCTTCTCGGTAATGGTCAGTGAAACAATCGCCACCTGCGGTTCGCACATCGCTGCCAGTACGGTCTCCAGCCCGTCAACCTGCGCATGCAGGGCCTTTTTGACCACGCCCACCACGCGGGATGTCCACGCATCGGCGGACATCTCCGCTACGGTATAGAGGTTATCCTGCGCCTTCAGGTCGGCAATCTGCTGCTCGCCGCCAATCAGGTTGACCTCACAGTAGCCCCAGTCGTTGCCATAATCAGACGCGAGGATGTCGGCATACACCGCCTGATGCGCGCGGTGAAAGGCGCCAAATCCTAAATGAACAATGCGTGCTTTAAGGCTGTCGCGATTGTACTGAGGCAGCGTCGCTTTGGCCTGTAATAACGTGTTTTCCATGATTAAGACTCGTTAATTAGAAAGCTGTGGATCGCTGCCGCTTGTTATAAAGCGGCAGCGTCTGCTGACTACACCAACTAGAATGGCAGTTGGGGTAAAAAATCTCTGCCATCCACCATACTGATACTGCCATTTGAGATTTTGATTTATATTAACTTTTGTTCAGGTGGTGTGACACAAAGACAAAGTTGTGTGACAAGTCACGCAGGCTGTGTACCATTACCGCCGTGACGATACCGTGCCGTAGGCCACAGGCTCTTTTGGCGTGGCCTCCGCAGCATCTTCCGCTGCGCTCAAATCACGATCCCGCACTTCGGGCATCAGGCAGGCCGAGACCAGACCAATCACAGAGTAAGCCACCAGCATGGCCACAATCGGCCACCAGGAACCGGTCATGTTACAGAAGATCCCCGCCAGCACCGGACCAAACCCCACTGCCACCAGACCGCCCGCCTCTTTGGAGATAGCCATCCGGGTAAAGCGATTTCGCGAGCCAAACATCTCCGCCATGGTGATATTTTCCAGCGCAAACAGCCCCAGTACCGCGAAATTATGGATAACGATGATGGAGAGCATAATGGTTCCCGGCGCATAGCTTTTATCGACGATGATCGACAGCATCGGGTACGCCAGAATAATGGCGGAAATATTAAGGATAATGTACGGCAGACGGCGTCCCACTTTATCGGACAGCCAGCCCAGCAGCGGGATAGAGATAAACCCAAGAATGGAGCTTATCATCAGCGCGTCGGTGGGAATGGCTTTATCGAACAGCAACGTCTGGACCAGATAACCGGCCAGAAACGTCTGAATCAGACCCGAATTGCCCGCCTGACCGAAACGCAGACCGGTCGCCAGCCAGAAAGATTTACTTTTCACCATGGCACCTAACGATGTGTCCGGCTGCGCGGTTTGAGCATCGTTCACTTTCTCAAAGACCGGGCTTTCCTTGAGGTTCATACGCAGCCAGATGGCAAAGATCATCACCACGACGCTGGCGAGGAACGGCACGCGCCAGCCCCAGGCGAGCAGCTGTTCGCGGTCGAGGGCAAAGAACATAACGGCCCAGATAGCGGTCGCGCTCAGCGTCCCGCAGTTAGTCCCCATCGCCACCAGCGAGGAGATGATGCCGCGTTTACCTTTCGGTGCATACTCCGCCAGCATGGTCCCGGCCCCGGAGATCTCTGCCCCTGCCCCGAGTCCCTGAATGATGCGCAGCGTCACCAGCAGTACGGGCGCGAAAATCCCGATCTGTGCATAGGTGGGCAGCACGCCAATCAGCGTGGTGCAGATCCCCATCATGGTGATGGTGATAAACAGTACCTTTTTACGGCCAATGCTGTCGCCCATGCGACCAAAAATAAAGGCGCCGACGATACGTGCGATATAGCCTGCACCGTAGGTTCCCATCGCCAGGATCAGTGCCATCGCAGCGGACTGTTCCGGGAAGAAGATTTCATGAAATACCAGGGCGGCCCCCAGCGAGTAGAGCTGGAAATCCATGAACTCCAGCGCGGTGCCCAGCCAGCCTGAAACGGCGGCTTTCACCAGATCGGAGGTGGTTCTTTGAGGTTGTGCTTGCGTCATAATGGCTATCTCTGAAAGGTAAGATGCGTACCACATAGAGCCCGTCTTCGCGGGCTCTTCACCGCGTGAATTATTCCGGGTTGAACGTGAGCAGGACCTTGCAGCACTGCCTCTGGTCTTTCTCAAACAGTTCAATGGCGTCTGTTACATGGTGATAGTCAAAGGTATGGGTGATCAGTTTTTCCGGGTCGATCAGTCCTTTTGTCAGCCAGTCGATGACGACCGGGAATTTATTGGCGTTCAGGCGCGAGCAGAAAATCGCCAGCTCTTTGCCGGTGATGCCCTGCTGAACAATCTGGCTCGGTTCGCTGGAGAAGCCCATCAGCACGATGCGCGCCGCCGGCGAGGCCAGGGTTATCGCTTCCTGTAAAATGGACGGATGACAGGCGGCATCAATGATTAACGTCGGTTTGATGCCTTTTTCGTCCAGCGCGGCCTGCAACGACTGCTCGCCGTTATTAAAGACCCAGTCCGCGCCGCTGCGCTGGGCCATTGCCAGGCGTTCGTCTATGCGGTCAACCACAATCACCTGTTTCACCTTATAGACGCCCTTCAGCGCCTGCACGGTGACCAGCCCCATCGGGCCTGCGCCGTAGATCAGCGCCACGTCCTGTTCACCAGGGTTGGCCTGCCCCGTCACGTTGGCGGCAATGGTAAATGGCTCAACCATGACGGCGTGTTTATCCGGGATCGCATCCGGGATGCGCCAGGCATTTTTTGCGGGTACCGTTGCATATTCGCTGAAACCGCCGTCGCGGTGAACGCCCAGCACCACCAGCGAGGTGCAGACGTTTGGTTTTCCGACGGAGCACGGGTAGCAGTGTCCGCAGCTGATCACCGGGTCAACCGACACGCGTTCTCCTGACCGGGACGGATCCACGCCCTCGCCAACGGCATCGATCACGCCAAAAAACTCGTGGCCAATCACGCGCGGATACTTCGCAAACGGGTTATGGCCGCGGTAGATGTGGCTATCCGAACCGCAGATCCCGGCGAGTGTGATTTTGACGCGCACTTCGCCTGCGCCTGGCTGCGGGCGTGGACGCGCTTCAATGACCAGCTGGTTCGGCTGTTGAATGACTATGCTTTTCATCGTTCGCTCCTCGTTTACCAGTTCCACAGCGTACCGTCTTCAAGACGTGCCACCGGCAGGTACGCCGGATCGTACGGATATTTCGCCGCCAGCTTCTCGTCAAACTCAATGCCCAGCCCTGGCTTGTCACCCGGGTGCATATAGCCGTTATCAAAGCGCCAGCTGTGCGGGAAGACGTCGAGCATTTGTTCGGAATAGCCCATATATTCCTGCACGCCAAAGTTCGGTACCCACAGGTCAAAATGCAGCGCGGCGGCATGACACACCGGCGACAGATCCGACGGGCCGTGCGAACCGGTACGCACCTGGTAGAGCGACGCAAAGTCAGCGATGCGACGCATGCCGGTGATGCCGCCCGCATGCGTGATTGTGGTGCGGATATAGTCGATAAGCTGCTCTTCGATAAGCTGCTTGCAGTCCCAGATGCTGTTAAACACCTCGCCCACCGCAATGGGCGTGACGGTGTGCTGGCGAATAAGACGGAAGCAGGCCTGGTTTTCGGCAGGCGTGGGATCTTCCATCCAGAACATGCGGAAGTCTTCGATGCTCTTACCGAAGCGCGCCGCCTCAATGGGCGTCAGACGGTGGTGCATATCGTGCAGGAGGTGTTCATTGAAGCCAAATTTACTGCGCACCGCGTCGAACAGTTTGGGTGTGAAATCGAGGTATTTCTCGGTCGACCAGAGCTGCTCTTCCGGCCAGTCGCCTTTGGTGGCAGGCTCGTAGGCCAGCCCTTTTCCTTTCGACATGCCGTAGGTAGTTTTCATACCCGGCACACCGCACTGCACGCGGATCGCCTTGAAGCCCATCTCTTTATGACGCGCGTAATCTTCCAGCACGTCGTCAATGGTGTGACCGGTCGTGTGGCAGTAGACCATGACGCCTTCACGGGAGGCGCCGCCCAGCAGCTGGTAGAGCGGCATATTGGCCGCTTTGGCTTTGATGTCCCACAGCGCCATATCCACGGCGGAGATGGCCGACATAGTGACCGGTCCGCGACGCCAGTAGGCGCCTTTATAGAAGAATTGCCAGATATCTTCGATACGGTGCGCATCGCGGCCAATTAACTGCGGGCAGAGGTGATCCTTCAGGTACGAAGCGACGGAAAGCTCGCGTCCGTTCAGCGTAGCGTCACCGAGGCCGACAATCCCGTCATCGGTGGTGATTTTAAGGGTGACAAAGTTCCGCCCCGGGCAGGTAACAAACACGTCAGCCGCGACAATCTTCATAATTCCTTTCCTTACATCGTTCGTTGTGATGTCGGAAATTTACTCAATTGCAATACTACCATACAAGTATAATGATCATAAAATCAGCTGGCGATCACAAAACCGGACACCTGACACCGCCCTTATAAACCCTTTTTTGTACCTTTTTCATTTCAGGTGAGGATTTATTTAAACATGAGACCCGATGATGGCGTTAACTTTCCATACCTGCGCTGCGGGTATGCCGTCTTTTCTCTTTGGTGTAGAATCTGTAAGGGGTTACTTGATTATCTGCACCCATTTAAAAGGAAACGCTATGACAACATTAAGCAAACGCCTTTGTCTGACAGCCCTGCTGGCGCTGTCATCGTTCGCTTTTGCCGCCTCTGCGACAGCCGAAACCAGCAAACTCATTATTGAGTCTGGTGACAGCGCGCAAAGCCGCCAGAACGCCGCCATGGACAAAGAACAATGGAATGACACCCGTAGCCTTCGTCAGAAGGTCAACAAACGTGCTGAAAAAGAGTGGGATAAAGAAGATGTCGCTTTTGACGCACGCGATAAGTGTCAGCAAAGTGCAAACGTCAATGCCTACTGGGAGCCTAACACCCTGCGCTGCCTGGACCGCCGCACTGGCCGTACGGTAGCCCCATAATGTCGGCTTCGTGTGACGTTAAGCTCCGTCCGCTGGAGCGTGAAGACCTGCGCTTTGTCCATCAGCTCGACAACAACGCCAGCGTGATGCGCTACTGGTTCGAAGAGCCTTACGAGGCCTTTGTCGAGCTGTCGGATCTGTACGACAAACACATTCACGATCAGAGCGAACGTCGTTTTGTGGTGGAGTGTGGCGGCGAAAAAGCCGGGCTGGTGGAGCTGGTTGAAATCAACCACGTTCACCGTCGGGCAGAGTTCCAGATCATCATTTCGCCTGAGCACCAGGGGAAAGGCCTGGCCTCACGCGCGGCGAAGCTGGCGATGGATTACGGATTCAACGTTCTGAATCTCTACAAGCTGTACCTGATTGTGGACAAAGAGAACGAGAAAGCGATTCATATCTACCGCAAGCTGGGCTTTATGGTGGAAGGCGAGCTGATTCACGAGTTCTTTATCAACGGTGAATACCGCAATACCATCCGCATGTGCATCTTCCAGCATCAGCACCTGGCCGGGCATAAACCCTCAGGCGCCAGCCTGCTGAAACCAACCGCGCAGTGAGTTTGATGACAACCCCTGTCATCAACAATTGCGCCGTCTTTCTTGCCGGGTGGCGCTGCGCTTACCCGGCCTACATTGTGGAATAATATCAATACATTGCTCAGTAGTATTCAATCGTGTTTTTGATGGTGTACTTGCGCTCAACGGCGGGCTTGACGCTGTCATCGGTGATGATCAGATCGCAGCTCACAGGATTGTTGTGTCGATCGTAGTCGCAGCTCTGCTTCACGTTACCCAGCGGCTTGTCGTTTAACAAACTCACTGCCGAGTAATCCATCCTTTTGCGTACGTCTTTAGACGGTGTCGACTGGACAGACAGATGCTGATCCCCGGAGACGGTGGTTTTGCCCAACGGGTAACCATCGGCATCATAGCGGTATTTCACTTCCATCTCTTTGCCGTGCGCCGCCACCACGAAACCGTTATCGTCGGTATCCCACGTCACCCCGGCTGACGGCAGTTCGGCCAGCTGGCATTTCCCCTGCAGCTTCACTTTGCGCTGCTGGGTTTCGGCATCAATGTAGTAATTCGCATCCAGCACCAGCGCCACGCCGGTGTTGGCCTCCAGGTCGTGCAGTTCCAGCGTATCGAAACACCCTTCTGTCGACACGGTGCCCGTCACCCGTTTAGACACTTCGCCCTTCTCGTTGAACAGCGTCTGGGTAAAGTCTTTAACCGGGCCGCGCAGGGGGTCAAAATCAAATTCGTTCGAGAAACTCGCCATCTCCGGCGTAAACGACAGTGGTGCGGAGTTGTTGTCACACCCCGCGAGAGTGGCTGCCAGGAGCGTTATCGCTGCATATTTCTTCACATTGATTACCGTACAGAGAGATTATTCCCAATCATATTAGCAAATACAGTTGTTTACACGAAGCCTGCTAAAATTAATGTCTACACACAGAGTAAAGGAGCGACAGATGAAACGGTTACCCTGGATTACCGCCCTGCTGTTAATGAGTGCTTCAACGGCCGCCCTGGCGGCACCCGATTCCTGCGAGCGCGTGAAAAGCGATATTCAGCAGAAGATCATCAACAACGGCGTGCCGGAGTCAGGATTCACGCTGAACATTGTGCCGAACGATCAGGCCGATCAGCCGGACGCACAGGTGGTAGGCCATTGTGCCAACGACACCTTTAAAATTCTGTACACCCGCACAGGGAGCGGAGCGGCGTCCGCCAGTCAGGATAATGCGCCAACTGAACCGCAGTAATTTCCCCTCAATCCCCTTTGATTTGATAAGGATTAATATTTACTACCCCTAAATCAGTAACACTCACCCCACCATTAGCCCGGTTATCATTTCGGGAAAAATAATACGCAATTACATTGGTGGGGTGAGCCATGTCCGATATCGAACATCACGGCGGGATTAGCCGTCGAACACTCGTGAAATCTACGGCGATAGGATCGCTGGCGTTCGCCGCCGGTAGCGTCTCAATGCCTTTTGGCGTGAAACGCGTTGCCGCCGCAGTGCAAAGCGCCACGAAACCTGCTGACGATAAAGTCGTCTGGGGCGCCTGCTCGGTTAACTGTGGCAGCCGCTGCGCATTGCGTCTGCACGTCCGCGACGATGAGGTGTACTGGGTCGAAACGGATAACACCGGCGAGGATATCTACGGCAATCACCAGGTTCGCGCCTGCCTGCGCGGACGTTCTATTCGCCGTCGCATCAACCACCCTGACCGTCTGAACTACCCGATGAAGCGCGTGGGCAAGCGCGGTGAAGGCAAGTTCGAGCGTATCAGTTGGGATGAAGCGCTCAACACCATCACCGCCAGCCTGAAAGACGTGGTCGCCAGATACGGCAATGAAGCGGTGTACATCAACTACTCCTCCGGGATTGTCGGCGGCAATATCACCCGCTCCTCCCCTTACGCGTCGCTGGTGGCGCGCCTGATGAACTGCTACGGCGGTTTCCTGAGTCACTACGGCACCTACAGCACGGCGCAAATCGCCTGCGCAATGCCTTACACCTACGGCAGCAATGACGGTAACAGCACCTCGGATATCGAAAACACCAAACTGGTGGTGATGTTCGGCAACAACCCGGCGGAAACGCGCATGAGCGGGGGCGGGATTACCTATTATCTTGAGCAGGCTCGCGAGCGGTCCAACGCGCGTATGATTGTCATCGATCCGCGCTATACCGACACGGCAGCCGGACGTGAAGATGAATGGATCCCAATTCGTCCAGGGACCGATGCCGCGCTGGTGGCCGGTCTGGCATGGGTAATGATTAACGAAAATCTGGTCGACCAGCCTTTCCTCGACAAGTACTGCGTCGGCTACGACGAAAAAACGCTGCCGGAAGGCGCGCCGGCTAACGCGCACTACAAAGCGTATATTCTCGGCCAGTGCGATGACGGAACGGCGAAAACCCCGGAGTGGGCCTCGCGCATTACGGGCATACCGGCCGATCGCATCGTTAAGCTTGCCCGGGAAATCGGTTCTGCGAAGCCAGCCTATATCTGCCAGGGCTGGGGTCCACAGCGTCAGGCGAACGGCGAATTGACGTCCCGCGCCATCGCGATGCTGCCGATCCTGACCGGCAACGTAGGGATCAACGGCGGTAACAGCGGCGCGCGTGAGTCGACGTACACCATCACCATCGAACGGATGCCGCTGCCGGAAAACCCGGTCAAAACGCAGATCTCCTGCTTTAGCTGGACGGACGCCATCGCCCGCGGACCGGAAATGACTGCCCTGCGCGACGGGGTGCGCGGTAAAGATAAGCTGGATGTGCCGATTAAGTTCATCTGGAACTTCAAGGACTTGAAGCGGACCCTTAGTAGGCCTGAGGTCCTGCATTGAGTCAAGGACTTTGTGTCAGGCTTTGTGTCAGGCTTTGTGTCAGCCTTGTGTCATTAGACGGGATGTCTAGACGGCTGGTCAGGACCCCGGTGGCCTCTTTGTCAGGACTCAGGGTGGCACCGGGGAACATTGGTGTCTTAATTGTATTGAATGAGGTCTCTAACTTTTGGTCCAAAACTCATCGTACCCTGACTGTAAGCACGACCACCAGCACCAGCTTCAGCAGGAAGACGACAAGATAGACTTTATGCAGGTCCATGCGCCATCCTGTTATGTTATATTATTACATTAAACAAGGTCCAGACCGAAGTCCAGACCATAGTTATTAATTACATTGATAATCCACCACCTGAAGTCCTGCCAACATTCAGCCCAGCCTTACCCATGCTAGGAGTCTTAACCGGGGTGTCGCTCTGTGTCTCCACCACTGGTGACGCATCAGGCTCTACAGGAAGCTCCACAGCAGGCGCAGGGACCGGAGGTGATACGGATGTACCACCACCAGCAGAGAAGCCCTTAGCGATGGACCGGAGGCCCTTACTGACGCTCTTACCCATTATTCAGCCTTGGTGAACTTCAGGCGTTTGACTACAGGCAGGACTGCGGTTGCAGCGCCAGTGTCCAGCTTAACTGTCGTAGCAGCTTCAGCGACAACGAACACCTTACCGAGGATTTCCAGAGAGTGAGACTGGGTGTCACCATCACGAGACAGGACGACCGTAATATTTTCACCGTCGTGACGGAAGCAGCCGAAGCTCAGGGCCGTGAAGCGTTTAGCCAGCATGAATACGCCTTTGTCTTCACCGTTGTAATACGCGATGTCGGTACCCAGCATATCCACGATAGCGTCTTCACCAGAGAAGCCCTGTTTAGCAGCCAGACGGGACAGCGCTTTCAGTTGGGACTCATGGGCGATGATGCCGTAATCAGACACTTCAGAGCCGAAAGAGGACTCGGTGTTCTCAAACAGAGCGTCCATGATAGCGTCTGCCTTAGTGGTCAGGCTTCCAGTCAGGACTGGCAGCTCTACGGTCTTCAGCAGCTTGGAGGACTCCAGAACGTCAACCATGCGAGCGTTGATGGTACGGACCACATTCTCACAGATGTTCATAGCGTCCTGCTGGAGTGTGCCATGAGTGAAACCAGTGGAGGACTTGGCGTCCCACAGTTTAGTTTGCTCCGAGATGAGGATTGCCTGTTCGATAGGTTCGACGACAATCTCCTGACCAGACGGAACGGTCACGACTTCAGGTCGCTCACCACCGCGTACAGGGACGACCACAGAGCGGTCAGACAGAGTGTGGGCGATGATTGGGGTAGGCAGGCTATTGCGGGTAGGCAGGACTTCTACAGGGAACGGAATGTTATCCTGAGCGTCTTTAAGTACACCGTTCAGCATAGCCTTAACCGTCTTAGCTAACTGGAGGGCATAGACCTGTGGGTCAGCGTTAGTTGGCAGACCTCCGTTAACCTGAATGTTGTCGGTGTCGGTGATACGTACTGGCTCAATGCCGAACTGGAAAGCGTCTTTAGTCATAGTCATAATAATCAATCTCCTAAATTAGTTTGGATACTGTGGGTCCCGACATCGGGTCAGGACCACTTGTGTGTCTGTGTCTTAGAGGCTGTCCATCCAGTTACCGCCTGACTCAATGTCAGCGACAATAGCGGCACGGGAGCGACCAGCGGAATGGGTAGCACTGCGGAGGTTCTCACCATAGGTCCGGCGCTCAGCTTTGACCTGTTCGCGGCGCTGTAGCTCTTTCTGCCACTCTGCATCGGTCATGTTCTCTTCACGCATACGCTCAGCCTGAATGCGCTGCTCTTTAGCGATACGCTCAGCCTCGGCTCGCTTGTTCTGCTGGCGACGTTGGTAGGCGGTCATCAGGTCATTACTGAAGAAGTTACCAATGGTCACGCCAGCTTCAGCCAGAGCTTCCAGTAACTCCATCGCCTCGCGGCTGGTGGACGGTAAGCCTGACAGGTAGCCCGGAATCAGGGTCTTGATAGCGAAGGACAGTGGGTAGGACTGACCGTCCAGACTCACAGTATTCTCGTAGAGATTGATGTCGGTGACTGACAGTTTCCAGTCGTTGTTGTTGAATAACATAAGGTGGTACTCCTATTGAGAAGGTGAGAATTATCGGTATCGCAGACACAGTTATGCCTACGGGTCTCCCCGCATCGGTCATTCTCAAAAGGTGTTTAAATTAGGTTCATCCGGAGATTTCCGGAAGGTTAAGACTCCAGTTCACTAGCTGCGCTAGACTTCGCAAAGGCTCGACGTAACTGATTATTCAAATCACGGTCGACCAGCATTGCTATCAGCTCGTCACGGCTGTAGTAAGGACGCTCAGGGTCTTCGACTCCAAGTCTCAGCAGAGACAGCAGATGACGTGTGGGCAGGCCACGGTAACGAAGGGTCGCTTTGCCGATAGGTGTACGAGGGTCAATCATAGCCATGATTACTTACCTCCACTCACAGCGACCAGCGGTCACAGCTTGATAGTCTGAATACTCAGCCTGTGAGACTTCACGTCCGGCGATGTAGAGGCCTGTGCCATGACGCTGGATGAATTCCTTGGTCTCCGGCTTGATGTCCTCAGCAGACGCTACAGCAGACTGCACGGTGGCGCTGGAGGTCATAGACACGAAGGCTCGGGTTACTGCCAGTCCGTACCCAAGGTCCAACCACCGACCGAACTCTATAGCGGCTACTGGGTCAGCCAGCCACGAGGTCCCTAAGTGACCCATGTTAATCTTTTTAACAAACCCGTTTTCTGGGTTGGTTAGACTTCTACCAGCCTTGGTCCTCATGAAGCGAGCAACCTCGGTACTACGGTTATCTTCTACCTTACCAATCTGAATGCCTACCCGGCGTATCTCATCCAGTCGAAACAATCCGTCCTGACTGGTGATGTCCTGACCGAAGATATGAATGGTGTATTCCTGCTTATTGTCAGAAGTCATAAGAGGCACCTCCCGCCAGAGCTTCGGCAAAGGACTTGAAGCGCTGTTCTTGGTCAGCTTTCGCCTGAAGGCGTTCGGCATCAGGTGGGACCAGCTTATCAAAGGTGCCGTTTTCGTAATCTTCAGTTAGGACCTGAAGGCGGCGGGACCATTTGCTCTCCACCTGCATCATCGCGTTAGAGATGTGCTTCAAGTCGGCATCAGAGCGTGACGCTATCCAATCCATCTCTTCTGAGTCACCCTCACAGGTGTAAGGATTGTTGAAATAGAAGATGTCCTGTAGGCCACGCTTCAGCTCTTCCTCGGTGTGTGTCTGGAGGTATGACTGGATAGGCTCCGCGTACATCTCCCGGATTTTCTCATAGTCCCAGTCTTCCGCTTGGGCATACCATCGGGATAACTTCAGCAGGTCTAAGTTATAGCGACAGCAATCGACACTGGACTCTGCATTGGTCAGCAGGATGATTAAGAACTGGCGGTTAGTTACAGGTAATTCGGTATTCATACAAAGATGCTCCTTTGGTAAAGCACTTTCTGTCTCCACATGGAGTCCGCACCATTCAGACGCATCCTAAACGGACCCCCATCAGAAAGTGCTTAACGAAAGTGAATGGTTAAATGTTGACGGTCTGGAGTGACCGGGTGTCTCCATATGTATAAAGGCGGGACCGCATGTCAGGACGAGTTGTAAGGACTTCCAGATGGTGAGCGGTGATAAACTTAAGCCAATGAGTAGTGAGTAGACGAGCTACTAACAGACGACTAAAGAACGCTAACGAGCTGGAGGTCGATACAGGAGGTCTGACAGAGGCGGTCACGGGCCTTGATTACTTAGGAGAGATACTTAATGTCGGTTGACCAGATGCTCGCATGTTCTGACGCATCAGACTCAGAGGCGGAAGCAGGTCTCCCTATAGTGATAGTTTAGGGTCCGTAATCATGAACCAGCTTTACTGGCGTGGTACTGGACGGATTTACTGGCGCTGACGACGGCAGCATAGACGTAGCGAGCGTAGCGAGTTGAAACCATAGGTTCACCCAAGGCAACACGCTTACGGCTCAGGGACTCCTGCACAGCGCTTACAGTTAATGTGTCGTGCGTTAGTAGTTGGGTCAGAATCAAGTATGGGCTGACAGGCTTGGTATTGCTTGCCATTGATTCGCTCAGGCGACCAGCACCAGTAAGGACATCATCCAGCCAGCCACTCAAGTCACCCTGACCATCGAATGACAGCAGGTCCCCGCAGTGCTGCTGCAAGTAGGCTTTGGTGAACGTGTTGTCGTGAGTTGCGATTGGTCGTGCCATAGAGTATCTCCTGTCGTTGAATTAGTTGGTTCCCCTATAGTGATAATCAAGTCCACCACTGGTGATACATACAGTAGCGCGACAGGATGTGACTCACAGGCTGGACTGGATGTCAAGGATTAAGGCGACCCTAGGAATTAAGGAAGTAAATATAAAGAGGGAGGACCGGATGTGACTCACAGGTTGGACCGAATGTCAAGGACCAAAGACGCCTCAGGAATTAAGGAAGTATATATAAAGAGAGACCAGAGGCGACTCACAGTCAAACAGGAATGTCAAGAGGAGACCATAGGAATTTGGAGGGACCTGAGTTAGGGAACCAGTTTAAATAAGACAACAGACAGACTTAAAGTCGGACAGCCGAAGGCGAACCGGTGGACCTATAGTCAGGAGGGATTATGATTATTATCACCCTCCCTAACTTCAGTCAGACTTCAGTGACCCAAGGTCTCAACCATCAAGCCGTATATGGTCTACACCTTGGGTCTTCCTACTTAAAGTAAAGCTGTCTTCAGCACCTCAGCCAGCCTACCAACAGCGTGTCCTTTCCCGTACAGGTCATACGTAATGGACTGACTGCTGTGACCTAAGATGCCCTGAGCGTCCACCAGATTAACTCCACGCTCTTTCATTCGTGTAGCCAGCCAATGCCTCAGACTGTGGAGAGAGACATCCGTAGCGTCTCCCAGAGCTTCAGTCATGACCCTTGAGTTAAACCAGCTTGAGTATGCGCTTGGAGTCATCCCGAAGAGAGGACCCTCGTCAGGCTGCATGTCTACCCATTCGAGGAAGGACTTCAGGTCAAGACCACAGGCCCCATCGGTCAACGGCACAAGTCGGACTGAATGCTTGTTCTTCACAGACTTACCTTCCCCATCTTCATTGATGTCGATACAGACCAGCCCATTGTCCAAGGTTACAATGTCACGTTTAGTCAGGTGGCAGACCTCAGCAGACCTAGCTCCAGTGACCACAGATACCAGAGACGCCCATCTACGGGCCTCAGAGGTCGTGTGAGCCGTGTGTCGTGTGAACTGATACTCAGACTCAACACGGACCAGAAGTCTCTCCAGCTCCTCGTCAGTGAATGCTCTACGCTTGGAGTCTACATCCTTAGTTAACTTCATGCGCTCAATCGGGTTGCGGCCCTCAAGTTGCCCATTCATCAGGCCATAGTCCAGACACATCTTCGCCTTAGTCAGCAGCTTGTTAATCGTCGACGGTCTCACCTCAGAAGCCAGCATAGCGTCCCTGACAGCCAGCCACTCAGAGCGAGACATCAGGTCCATGTCTTCAGGCAGGAACCGGGAGACAGTATTTAGTGAGGACGAGAGGTCCTTGTAGCTGGAGGACTTCAGGGTCTGGACCTTCTCAGCCAGCAGCGAGGACACTAGCTCAGAAAAACTACAGATAGCTGGTTGGTCAGCGATAGTGACCTCAGGTTGGCGCTCCTGTGTGAAAACTACTGGTCTATCCCCCTGCTCATTCTTCAGAATTGACGTAGAGTCGCCTATAGTTGAGTAATCAGTATGGTTATTATCATCAATCAGCTTAATCAGACCAGAGGTATCACCAGTGTCTACCCTCTGCTGTGCTGCGGTCAGGACTTCAAGCGCTAACCTTATGCCCTTCTGCTGGTCCAGACTTAAGGCTTGCGTAGCGGCTAGCTCCCTCAGGTTGGACTTCTCGTCGACCAGAGTAGCGACCTCAAGTCCATTCCAGTAATCGTCACTAGCGTCTGTCAGGAACTGCTCAGCCATAGACCGGAGATGCTCTGTAAGCTCCTGTAGTGAGACTTCAGGCCTATCCAACATGAAGGCCTTAGCTGTGGCTGCGAGCTCTCTCTGACGCATTGTGGCTACTCTCCTGTCTGTGCTTCGGGTCGATACTGAAAGAAACGGGATGGTCTGTCCCTTGAGTCTGAAGCGGATAGTATATCGACCATTGGCTCTACGGACTAACTGAGGCTTAGCTACGCTGAGTAGATTGATTTGTGTCAGCCTTGTGTCAGGGCTTGAGGTGTAGACTTGCTGATACAGATAGGGAGACCCAGAGGAAAAACTGGATGGATATACAGTGTTATCATGATTAATGTCAGTCATATCAGGACCTTAAGTAGCGTTGAGTCAACTACTTCAAGTCCGTCCATCCGTCTGACAGTGGAGTCCATCTGGAACTACGCGGGTAATACCATCATCAACCAGCACTCCGATATCAATAAAACCCACGATATCCTGCAGGATGAAAGCAAGTGCGAAATGATTGTCGTCATCGATAATTTCATGACGTCGTCAGCGAAGTATGCCGATATCGTGTTGCCGGATTTAATGACCGTCGAGCAGGAAGATATTATTCCTAACGATTACGCCGGGAACATGGGCTACCTGATTTTCCTCCAGCCCGTCACCGCACCGAAGTTTGAACGCAAACCCATCTACTGGATCATGAGTGAAGTGGCGAAACGTCTTGGGCCGGATATCCATCAGAAATTCACCGAAGGACGGACGCAAGCGCAATGGCTGCAGTATCTGTATGCCAAAATGCTCGAAAAAGACCCTCAACTTCCGTCCTATGATGAGCTGAAGAAAATGGGCATTTATAAGCGCAAAGATCCGAACGGACACTTTGTGGCGTATAAAAAGTTCCGCGAAAACCCGGAAGCCAATCCGCTGAAAACGCCATCGGGTAAGATTGAAATTTACTCAAGTAAGCTGGCTGAAATTGCAGCGACCTGGGAACTGGCAAAAGACGAAACCATCAGCCCTCTTCCCGTCTATGCCTCAACATTTGACGGTTGGGATGCCCCCGCGCGCGCGCAGTATCCTCTGCAGCTGTTTGGCTTCCATTTCAAAGCCCGTACCCACTCTAGCTACGGTAACGTTGACGTGCTGAAAGCGGCCTGCCGCCAGGAGGTCTGGCTTAATCCTCTCGATGCCGAAAAACGCGGCATTAAGAACGGCGATACGGTGCGCGTGTTTAACGATCGCGGTGAGGTGAGAATTGAAGCGAAAGTCACGCCTCGCATCATGCCCGGCGTGAGTGCCATGGGCCAGGGCGCCTGGCATGACGCCAATATGAATGGCGATCGTATCGACCACGGCTCCTGCATCAACACCCTGACGACCCATCGCCCGTCTCCGCTGGCCAAGGGCAACCCGCAGCACACCAACCTGGTACAGATTGAGAAGGTATAAGGGGTGAAACGGATGGCCGTGGTTTATTCTATGGTGTGTATTACTGATTAACACAGTCGCGCGGGCGTGCCCCGCGCAAGCAAGGAAGGTTTAATGAAAGACGTCTTACAGCGTGAATCGTTCGCGTTCAGCGCCCGGGTGCTGGGCGCGCTGTTTTATTTCGCTCCTGACAGCGAGCAGACTGCGCCCCTGGTACAGGCCCTTATCGCTGGCAAATGGGTTCAGGACTGGCCCCTGTCTCCGGAAACGCTGCAGCCCGTTGCCGATACCTTTGCCACGTCTTCCGATGAGCCGCTGACGGACGCCTGGCAACGGTTGTTTATTGGCCCTTATGCCCTGCCCGCGCCGCCGTGGGGTTCCGTCTGGCTGGATCGCGAATCCGTGCTGTTTGGTGACTCAACCCTTGCGCTGCGCCAGTGGATGCGTGAAAACGGCATCGCTTTTGAGATGCAGCAGAACGAACCGGAAGATCATTTCGGTACCCTGCTGCTGCTGGCGGCGTGGCTGATTGAGAATGGCCGCGATTCGGAGTGCGACCAGCTCCTGGCGTGGCACCTGCTGCCGTGGAGTACCCGCTTCCTGTCGGTATTTGTCGACAATGCGGGTCATCCGTTTTACACCGCGCTGGGCAGGCTTGCGCAGCTGACGCTGGCGGACTGGCGATCCGCGCTGGTTATCCCTGTTGCGGAAAAGACGCTGTATCGCTAAGGGATGTGATGAGGTGTTGAGATTGTCCGCTTGCGGTCTTGCTTGTGCCGGAAGCGGATTTTTAAAAAAAGATAACAGATAAACCTCTTCATCCAGGCAGGCGAATTCCTCATTTTTATTTCCTCAACCTTAACCATTCAGAGCCCTTCTTAGCCCTTAATGAAAGCGACGTAATATGTGTGGCTCGTATGTCCGCAATTGCTCTAAATGCTTAACGATCATTACTTATTTATGACGCGCCAGCCCATGATTATTTATTTAATACCCGATGAATGTGAATTTTTTGTCTGGTTTAGCTATAAAAATCACTGATGCCATATGAAACATTTTAATAATGATTAAATCTGATGCCATACGTAATGACCTTCAACTTTAGATGCGATATAACGTCCCCCGAACACAAGTTAACAATATCATAACATTACAAAGGTTAAGCAAATGAAGCAGGTTGGCATCGTCGGTTGGCGAGGAATGGTAGGTTCTGTTTTGTTACAGCGAATGGTCGAAGAGAACGACTTCGACGGTATTTCTGTGCATTTTTACAGTACTTCAAGTGCAGGTGCCGCCGGTCCTGTCATTGGTGGCGTCGGCTATACGCTAAAAGATGCTAATTCAATCAATGCCCTGTCCGAAATGGATATCATTATAACCTGTCAGGGCGGTGATTATACTAAAGCAATATATCCTGATTTGATTGATCATGGCTGGAAAGGCTACTGGATTGATGCGGCCTCAGCGTTACGGATGGATGAGAAAGCCTGTATTATTCTCGACCCCGTCAATCGTTCTAAGGAGGGTGCGAATAAGTACCCTCCGCAACGAAAATGAAACTTTTAGTCAATTAAATTCAATCACTTACATAGGCGTTTTTTTGCGTTTGGTGACTTATTCGCACCTTCCCTAATATTGATCGTGCAATCAAAGAAGGAATTAAACTTTTTGTTGGTGGCAACTGCTCCATCACCCTGAGTCTTATGGGGCTTGCTGGACTGATAAAGGCTGACTTAATCGAATGGATGAGCGTAATGACGTCTCAGTCTGCATCAGGTGCAGGGGCTAAATATGTTAGAGAATTAATCGCTCAAAGCGCATATATCAGCCAGCATTTATCCTCAGATGAACTCATGTCATCAGGATCGGTGCTTCCTTTAGTCAATAAAGTCAGTGAGCTTATTAACAGTGCTGATATGCCCATCCAGAATTTCGGCGTACCTCTTATGGGCAGCATCATTCCATGGATTGATAGCGATTTAGGCGATGGGAATAGCCGCGAAGAGTGGAAAGGTGAGGCAGAAACGAACAAGATTCTTGGGCTTTCTCCAGGTACAATCCCGGTAAACGGTTTGTGTATTCGTGTCGGCGTGATCCGGTGCCATAGTGCTGCCATCACCCTGAAGCTCAAGCGTGAAGTCAGCGAAAAAGAATTCGCAAGCTTAGTAACGCATTCCCACCCCTGGGTTAACTACGTACCCAATAACAAGGATGAAAGTGTCAGTCGATTGACCCCAGCTTACATCAGCGGTTCGCTGCAGGTTGGCGTTGGCCGTTACAAAAAAATGTCCCTGAATAATGACCCTATTTACTCGGTTCTGACGGTGGGCGATCAGCTATTATGGGGGGCGGCAGAACCGTTGCGCCGGATGTTGAATATTTTGCTTGGCAAAATATAAGTCGAATTTTACGAGTAAAACATCTCGTGACGGAATCACGGCAAATCCACCAGATCGAAAACGAATATTACCCCTACATTTAGTGGTTGCTATGTGAAGGTAGTTCATCCATCCTGCTTGTAACCGCGGGCAGGACGGAGTCACATTTTGTGGGTAATCCAATCCTTGAGAAAACCATCGTCATCTTTCTTCTCATCTTGTGGATAATCAGTGCATTCAGGGCCAGGAAAAGAAAATGTTCTGACCCCGCTATTGAAGCAGCTGATGCCAGAGAACGCCATGAATGGCGCTATTTCAGATGGGGGTTCCGGACGATACAAGTGGCAGCGACAATATATATCTTTGTTCAGCTGTTTCAGGTATTAATGAGATAAGATACGTCACTTTCAAACTCCCCGTGGGCGACGTTTTTCGTTGCACAATTGGGTTATCGCCTGCCTCTCCCGTCAACTGCGTTACGCCCGCTGCGGCAAGCACGCTCCAGCGGGCGGTGAGCTGTGGTTCCAGTCAAGATCCATCGACCAGGCGTAAATCCCTGCGCCGGCGTCATGTCGGGCAAACCCCGATGCCGCCGACTGGGCATCGCTCACGCCGTAATACGTTTGCATATACTTGCTGGAGCCCCAACTGCTGGTCAGCGCCAGCGTTACCGCATTTTACGCACACCTGACTATATCTCCCCCTTAAAAGCCGTACCGCAGCATAGTGAGGCGCGCATTGACGCCGCGAAGGAGTCCGTGCCGCTAACGTCGCTCATACCGGAGCGAATGGCCGAGCTGGAACCGTTAGCCTCAGCGCGCAGAATTGAACTGGAATTCTTCGCCGAGGAGAACATCCGGATTAGCGGCGTCAGGCAAAGTTTGATATCGCTGATAGACAATCTCATTGAAAATGCCGTGAAGTACAGCCCTGAGTGCGTCCGCAGAAGGTGGCCTCCAGGTGACGGTTGCCTTCCCGAACCGCACGTTTAGCTAAACCAGAACAGGGTGTTTGATCGCAAATGCCGCAGATTGCTTCAAAAAAATTACCCTATTTGTTATATTGTTGTTTATTGCTTATTCACCTCTGCGGTGCCAAAAAGAACAAGATTCACCGCGACCCAGGACAGAGAAATGTTAGATTACCGCTTCCCGACAGCTTTGCAGATGGTCCTCAGCGTAGCGATGGCGGAGCAATTAGGTAAACGTTCGACGAGTGGCGTTCTGGCCTACGGCCTGGAAGCCAACCCGAGCTTTATCCGCAAATTGATGGTTCCCCTTACGCGTGACGGAATTATCGTCTCCACGCTTGGCCGCAACGGCTCCATTCATCTTGGGCGCCCGCCGGAAGAGATCACCCTGCGTGACATCTACCTTTCGGTCACTGAAGATAAAAAGCTGTGGGCGTCGCGTCCTGACGTACCGGCTCGCTGTGTGGTCAGCGCTAACGCCTGCTGGTACTTTAAATCGGTATCCGAAGAAGCTGAGCAGGCTTCGCTGGCGGTATTAGCCCGACACACCGTGGCAAGCGCGCTGGAAGAGGTCAAAAAAGCCGATAGCAGCGGCTGCGATCCGGTACCTGAGCTTATGGCCCAGTATAAAGAATCGTTTTAACGGTTGATCTGATGTGAAAAAAAAGCGCCTTACTGTGAAGGCGCTTTTTTGTTTTCTGCAACATCCCTATGCAGGCAGAACGTCCCTTTCCTCTTTACCGCGCGTAACGAATTTACGCAGCGTCACGTAAAACACCGGCGTCAGGAACAGACCAAACAACGTGACGCCCAGCATCCCGGAGAAGACCGTAATCCCGGTGACACCGCGCACTTCTGCGCCCGCGCCGTGGCCAAGGATCAGCGGAATGGTTCCGGCGATGAAGGCAATGGAGGTCATCACAATCGGGCGTAAACGCAGGCGGCAGGCCTCCAGCGCGGCTTCCATGATACCTTTGCCCTGAATTTCCAGCTCGCGGGCAAACTCCACGATAAGAATCGCGTTTTTACACGCCAGCCCCATCAGTACCACCAGCCCTACCTGCACGAACACATTGTTATCACCACCGGTCAGCCAGACGCCAAACAGCGCGGACAACATTGTCATCGGCACGATAAGGATCACCGCCAGCGGCAGCGTCCAGCTTTCATACAGTGCCGCCAGCACCAGGAAGGCCAGCAGCACCGCGACCGGGAAGACGATCAGCGCCGTATTACCTTGTGTCGCCTGCTGGAAGCTCAGATCCGTCCATTCAATATTCATTCCGTTCGGCAATATCTGCTTAGACATACCTTCCAGCTGCGTCATCGCCTGGGCGGAGGAGAGTACGCGCGGGTCGGCATCGCCAATCAGGTCAGCCGCCGGGTAGCCATTGTAGCGGATCACCGGATCCGGCCCGTAGGTAGTGCTGATCTTAACCATACTGCCAATCGGCACCATTTCACCCTGGTTATTACGGGTACGTAAGTTCGCAATATCCTCCACGCTCTCGCGGTACGGTCCGTCGGCCTGCGCCATTACACGCCAGGTACGCCCGAACTGGTTGAAGTCATTCACATAAGACGAGCCCAGATAGGTTTGCAGCGTACCGAACAGATCGGTCAGCGACACGCCCTGCGCTTTCGCCTTGTCACGGTCAACCTGCACGTCCAGCTGTGGAACGTTGGCCTGGTAGGTCGAGATCGGGAAATGCATCCCCGGCGTCTGCATAATCGCACCGGACATGGTATTCACCGCGTTCTGCAATGCGCCATAGCCAAGACCGGCACGATCCTGAATGTACAGGGAATAACCCGACCCCTGCCCCAGCCCCAAAATCGGCGGCGGCAGAATGGAGAAGCCAAAGCCCTGCTGGATTTGCGCAATTTTCGCGTTGATTTCAGCGTTAATTTCCGCAGCACTGTGTTTACGCTGGTCGAACGGCTTCAGGCCAAAGAAGACCGTTCCGGTGTTCGGCGTATTGGTGAACTGCAGCGCATTCAGACCCGGGAAAGCAACCGCATAGTCCACGCCTTCGGTATTCATCCCGATTTCGCTCATTTTGCGGATCACCGCATCAGTACGCGCCAGCGACGAGCCTTCGGGCATTTTCACGCCACCAATCAGGTACAGCTTATCCTGTGTCGGAATAAAGCCACCGGGAACCGCTTTAAACATGACGCCTGCGGCACACAGCAGCAGCAGATACACCACAAACACCGCGCCACGTCGGCCGAGCGTTTTACCCACCAGCCCCTGATAGCCAGTCGAGCTACGATGGAAAAAGCGGTTAAACGGTCGGAAAATCCAGCCGAACAGACGATCGATAAGCCGGGTCGGGAAATCTTTCGGTGCGCCGTGCGGTTTTAACAGCAGAGCAGCCAGCGCTGGTGAGAGCGTCAGCGAGTTGATAGCGGAGATCACCGTCGAAATGGCAATCGTTACCGCAAACTGTTTGTAGAACTGGCCGGTGACGCCAGAAAGGAACGCCATCGGCACAAACACCGCGCACAATACCAGCGCAATCGCGATAATCGGCCCGGACACTTCACGCATCGCCTGATGCGCCGCCGCAAGCGGAGCAAGCCCCTCTTCGATATTTCGCTCGACGTTTTCCACCACCACGATGGCATCATCCACCACGATACCGATAGCCAATACCAGCCCGAACAAACTCAGGGTATTAAGCGAAAAGCCCAGCAGGTAGAGAACGCTGAACGTCCCCACGACCGAAACCGGCACCGCGATCAGCGGAATGATCGACGCACGCCAGGTTTGCAGGAAGAGGATCACTACCAGTACGACCAGCACTACCGCTTCCAGCAGCGTTTGCACCACCGCACGGATAGAATCGCGCACGAATACCGTCGGATCGTAAGGTGCCGCCCACTTCATATCTTCCGGGAAACGGGTGGACAGTTCCGCCATTTTAGCGCGCACCGCGTTAGACAGATCGATGGCGTTTGCGCCAGGAGACTGGAAGATACCGATCCCGACCGCGTCTTTATTGTTAAGCTGCGAACGCAACGCATAGCTGCCCGATCCCATTTCAATACGCGCCACGTCGCGCAGGCGTACCAGCGACCCGTCCTGAGACGTTTTGAGAATGATATTGCCAAACTCTTCTTCGGTATGCAGACGCCCCTGGGCATTAATGGAGATCAGGAAATCGCTCTCCTTCGGCAGCGGCTCGGCGCCCAGCTGCCCGGCCGACACCTGCACGTTTTGCTCCTGCATCGCCGTGACGACATCCGAGGCGATCAGCCCGCGCGCCGCTACTTTATTGGGATCCAGCCAGACGCGCATCGCGTATTCGCCTGAGCCAAAAATCTGGATCTGGCCGACACCGGGCAGACGCGCCAGTTCGTCCTTCACTTTCAGCGTGGCGTAGTTGCGCATATACAGAGAGTCGTATTTACCGCCAGGCGAAAACAGATGCACCACCAGGGTCAGCGTAGGAGACTGTTTCTGCGTCGTGATGCCCAGACGGCGCACATCCTCCGGCAGACGCGCCTCGGCCTGCGCCACGCGGTTTTGTACCTGAACCTGCGCCTGATCCGGGTCGGTTCCCGGACGGAAAGTGACGGTCGTCACCAGCACGCCATCAGAACCCGCGACGGATTTCATGTACATCATGTTCTCAACGCCGTTGATCGCCTCTTCCAGCGGCGTCGCCACGGTCTCAGCAATCACTTTCGGGTTGGCGCCCGGGTACTCCGCGCGCACCTGCACGCTTGGCGGTACGACATCAGGGTATTCGCTCACCGGCAACAGCGGGATGGCGATTAATCCTGTGATAAAAATCAGAATCGACAGGACGGCAGCGAAAATCGGCCTGTCGATAAAAAAGCGGGAAAAGTCCATGGGTAGGATTCTCAGGTCAGATGATCAGTTGAGGGCTGTTCTGGCGGTCATGGCGACGGTTTTCGCGTTAACCGGCATACCCGGCATAAACACTTTTTGTAAACCATCGACGATGACTTTATCGCCGGGTTTCAGCCCCTGCTGCACGATGCGTAAGCCGTCCGCCAGGCGCCCTGGCGTAATATCGCGTCGCTGTGCTTTGCCCTCTTTATCCACGATATAAACATATTTGCGATCCTGGTCAGTCAGCACCGCTTTGTCGTCAATAAGCGTGGCCTGGAATTCAGCGCTGCCCGGCAGGCGAACGCGAGCGAAAAGGCCCGGCGTGAACTGACGCTGCGCGTTATCCAGCAGCGCGCGCATACGGATCGTACCGGTACTCGGCGCCAGCTGATTATCCAGGAAATCCACTTTGCCCTGATGGGGATACCCTTCCTCACCCGCCAGGCCAATTTCAACCGGTAGTGCAGTGTGATTGCTGGACGCCCCCTGCCCGCTGCGGGCGAGGTTTTGATAGTGGAGGTAGGTTGACTCATCCACGTCAAAGTAGACGTACACCGTCTTCTGCGAGACCAGCGTTGTCAGCACGCTGGCGCTGTCGCCCGCCGTGACCAGATTACCGCTGGTGATCAACGCGCGGCTGGCGCGGCCATCAATCGGTGCCGTTACTTTCGTGAAATCGAGGTTAAGCTGCGCGGCGTCTACCGCAGCCTGCGCGGCGCGAATATCGGCCTGCGCCTGAATGGCGGCCGCACGGCGCTGCTCCCACTCTTCACGGGATACCAGGTTGGTATTGATGAGTTTATCGGTACGGTTAGCCTCGCTTCGGGCCAGGCTGGCCTGCGTTTTGGCTCTCTCCAGCGTCGCCTGCGCCTGCTCCAGCGCGGCACGATAGGTTCTGTCATCAATCGTGAACAGCACCTCACCCTTTTTCACCTCCTGGCCGTCGGTGAAATTCACTTTGTCGATATAGCCAGAGACGCGGGGGCGAAGCTGAACGCTCTCCACGGCTTCGATCCGGCCGTTAAAGCTATCCCACTGACTAATGGATTTCACAACGACATCAGCAGCATTGACGGCGGGCGCAGGGGGTGCAGCATTTTGCGCGGCGCTGTTATCACATCCGACAAGCAACAGGGAGAGCAATATCGCTCCCAGCGCATGCAGAGGTTCGTTTCCCCAGGTTTTTTGCAGGCTCATTATTTTTATTCCGGTAATTGTAGCCGCCGGGCAAGACGCGGCAGGAGGCACCGCGCCACTTCCTTTGTCCGGGCTGGCTTAAGGCCATTTGTGTCGTTCATCGCCACAAAACTGTAACAGTTGCGAATACACTATTCGCGGCGATTGTAGGAAGGCGCTTAACTAAGTGCAAGAATAATTGTTGCACTTTATGTGCTATTCGATCGGATGTTAAAAAGGCCCGTTTCAGGTAAGGATTTAAATGCAACAATAAAACTTGCAATTACTGCAAAAACGCGCCACCTTTAAATGCAACAGATAAAGTTACCATTTAACAGGCTGCGTGGAGGTAACCCGATGAACACGGGCGCATTTATGCATGATTTACTCGACTGGATCGACAACAACCTTGATAGCCGTCTGGATATTGAGTCCGTCGCCAGGCGCTCCGGCTATTCGAAATGGCACCTTCAGCGACTGTTTAAAGAACATACAGGCTACCCTCTCGCCGGATACATTCGCGCGCAAAAGCTGCAAAAATCCGTTGAGCGCTTAACCCACAGCGACGAACCGATTCTGAACGTGGCGATCGCGTTGGGTTTTGACTCTCAGCAATCCTTCAACCGCAGTTTTAAACGGCAATATGGCCAGGCTCCAGGCGCATGGCGGCGCAGTGTGGCCTGCCGTGAAACCCAGCAGGCGCACACGTAACGCACATTTTGCTGCAACTTTTTCCGGCCTCTGTTATACTGTACATAAACACAGTATGAGAGGTGCGTGATGGCTGTTGAAACAAAATATGTTGTCGTAAGAAAAGGTGAAGAGAAAATGACATTTGCCAGTAAGAAAGAGGCTGACGCTCACGACAAACTGCTTGATATGGCAGAGGCGTTTACCGACTGGCTTTTGCAAAGCGGAATGCAGATGGATGAAACGCAGGCTGAAGATCTTGGCCTGTATCTCGCCGAGCAGAAAGATGCCGTGCAGCATATTTTGCGAACCAGTAAGCTCCCGGCTCTTGATACCCCTGCTGACGATAAAACCGAGTCAGGTGCAGCTGACAGTAAAAAAATCAGGGCGGTTAAAGCGGCCTGATGGCCACATCATCATTCCTGTTGCCCGGTCTGCTGTGGTAACGCATCGCAGACCTCTTGTAACTCATTAAAAAACCTTGCCACATGGAAACCATCGCAGACAGAATGATGTACCTGAACGGCGAGAGGTAATAATACCCTGCCCTCTTGCTCGTAATATTTTCCAAGCGTAAACATAGGGGCAAAAAAGTTTTTCATATTAGCCACGCTAACGCTGAAGCTCGTAAAACTTACCCACGGAATGCCGGATATAAAAAAGATATTTTCCCTGGATTCTTCTTTTGGCCAATACGCAAGTTTATCGCCATAGCGAGCCATGTCTTCAGAATAGGTTTTCTGAAAGTGCTGTATATCGCCATCGTAATGACTCCATAATGATGAAAAGGTCTCTGTTTCATTATGGAAAATCGTATAATTTGGATGAATTTCATTCCATATGACAAGCTCATTGTCCTTCATGGCCATACGGAATTCTGGGTGACGGTTAACGATTTTAGCAACGAGAAAAATAATCGTCGGATAAAACTTCCAGCCAACGTTTTTAATATGGCTTAGCAGCACGGTAATATCGACCAACACCGTCTGGTTAAACGTCGATTGAGCAAACCCCTGAAATACCTCAAAATGCTCCTTTCTTGCCCAACGGGATAAATCAACAGCCGTATATTCCGGGATTATTTTTTCCATTTTTAAGCCTTTGTTGAGCAAGCAGATCTTGACGTTAGCCTAAGTTTTTTTCCTGACTTAAGCAAGCAGGGGCCTGCAGTTCACATGTCGAAGAAAAACACGTTCACAGAAATTACATTTTCAGCGTATCAATAACGGCCCTCAAAGCCGGCGATACGTTGCGGTGCGGATAATAAAGATAGAGCCCGTCCATGCGCAGGCTATAGCGCTGCAATACCCGGATAAGCGTTCCTTTTTCAAGATCATCAGCCACCAGCTCAAGCGGAACATAAGCCAGCCCAAGCCCAAGACGGGCGGCTTGGGCTTCCATATAGCTGTCTGACAATGCCCACTGCCCCTCTGGCCGATGGGTGATTTTTTTCCCGTCCTCGACCAGTTCCCACTGATAATCACTTCCATCAGCAAACTGATAGGCAATACAGGGATGCGCCACTAAATCAGCTGGCGTCTGGGGAAAGCCATAACGCCTGAAGTGCCCCGGTGCAGCCACTACGGCCATTTCCATATCGGGCGTGATGCGCACCGCAATCATTCCCTGACTGACCTCAGCTCCCAGCCTGACACCCGCATCAAACCGCTCGGTGATGATGTCGACGAAGCGGCTTTCATTTATGAGTTCCAGCCTGATATCCGGGTAACGCTGTTTAAAAATGGCGAGCTTTGGCAGCAGGCATTTGTCGATGGCGTGCTGACTGGCGTTAATGCGCACCGTGCCGGACGGTGTCTGACGATAATGTGCGAGGGTCGCCAGACCCGAATCAAGTGCATCGAACGCGGATTCGGCTGTCTGATAGAGCTGCTCCCCGGCGTGGGTTAACGACAGCTTACGCGTGGTGCGCACGAGAAGCTGGACGCCCAACCGCTCCTCCAGCTCGCGCACCGAGCGGCTCACCCCGGATTGCGCCAGCCCAAGCCGCTGCGCAGCCGCGGTGAAACTTCCCTCCCGCACCACCTGCATAAACAGGTACAGCTCATTGTAGTTTTCTCGCTTCGCCATTACGCCCCGCAATTCATAACAATTTGATATTAATTTTAGCAGATTATGGCCTCTAATCAGCACTATTCCCGCTAACTATAATGGCCGCAACACAACACCGCAGGGTATCGATACATGAAAACATTCACCCAAAAACTGTCTGTTGCGATGCTGCTATGCGCATCATTAAGTGGAGTGACAACCATGAGTTATGCAGAAGCCACCAATCCTAACGCCCCCGTCTCGATGGTCACAACCTGGGACAAAACCTTTGCCAAAAGTGACCAAGTTGACCACCGTAAGGTCTCCTTCCAGAACCGTTACGGTATTACCCTGGTAGGCGATCTCTATCTTCCTAAAAACCGTGGCGACCGTAAGCTGGCAGCGATTGCCGTCAGCGGGCCATTTGGCGCGGTCAAAGAGCAGTCCAGCGGCCTCTACGCGCAGACCCTGGCGGAAAAAGGGTTTGTAACCCTGGCGTTCGACCCTTCCTGGACGGGCGAAAGTGGCGGCCAGCCGCGCAACGTCGCGTCACCGGACGTCAACACCGAAGACTTTAGCGCCGCGGTCGATTTCCTGGGCGTGCAGAAAGAGGTCGACCGTAACCGCATTGGCATCCTTGGGATCTGCGGCTGGGGCGGTATGGCGCTGAATGCGGCATCCATGGATACGCGCATCAAAGCTGTCGCCACCAGCGTAATGTATGACATGAGCCGGGCGATGGGTCACGGCGTAGGCGACGGCAAAGATCGTTATTCTTCGGCAGATCGCCATGCTGTGCTGCAGTACCTGAATGAACAGCGCTGGAAGGATGCCGAAAGCGGCACCTTTGCACAGGGCGGCCATGACATTTATGTTGACGAGAACGGCAAAGTGACCGCGTCAGAACGTATTCTGCCAGAAGCCTTGCCCGCCAACCCGAATCCGGTGCTGAAAGAGTTTTATGACTACTACCGCATGCCGCGTGGCTTCCACGCGCGTTCCGTCAACTCAACCGGCGCATGGACGGCAACTATGCCGCTCTCGTTCATGAACATGCCGCTGCTGAGCTATGCCGGAGAGATCGCTATCCCGACGCTTATCGTGACCGGCGAAAAGGCGCACTCCCGTTATTTCGCCGAAGATGCGTTTAAAGCGGTCGGCAGCGAGCAGAAAGAACTGGTGATTGTCCCGGGCGCAAACCATGTCGATCTCTACGACAATGCTGCCGGGAAGATCCCATTCGCTCAGTTTGAACAATTCTTTAAAAACAGCCTGAAATAAACCTCCCTGCTGCCCGTTTCGACGGGCGGCTCTCTTCGCGAAATCAGACGATGTCCACATTAAACCACACCACTTCACAGCATGAGGAACATGCGTACTGGGGAGGCATTTTTGCCATGACCCTTTGCGTATTCGTCCTGATTGCCTCGGAATTTATGCCCGTGAGCCTGCTCACCCCGCTTGCCGCAGATTTAAGCGTGACGGAGGGGCTTGCAGGCCAGGGCATTGCTATCTCCGGCGCGCTGGCGGTACTGACCAGCCTCTTCCTCTCCCGGCTTGCCGGGAATATGAATCGTAAACACCTTCTGCTGGGCATGACGATACTGATGGCGCTCTCGGGGCTCATTATTGCCTTCGCCCAGAACTATCAGACGTATATGACCGGTCGCGCGCTGATCGGTATCGCCATCGGCGGGTTCTGGTCCATGTCGGCGGCAACGGCTATTCGCCTGGTTCCCCATCATCAGGTCACGCGCGCGCTGGCTATTTTCAACGGTGGTAACGCGCTGGCAACGGTCTTGGCCGCCCCGCTAGGCAGCTACCTGGGTGCAACCATTGGCTGGCGCGGTGCCTTCCTTTGTCTGGTGCCCGTGGCAATCGCGGCATTCCTGTGGCAGTACGTTAGCCTGCCAAATATGAGCGGGCGTAAAAACGGTGCGTCAGGTGAAGGCGTCTTTCGGCTATTTCGCCAGCCTGTCGTATCCGTCGGTCTGATAGCCTGCAGCCTGTTCTTTATGGGACAGTTTGCGCTGTTTACCTACGTGCGCCCATTTCTCGAGACCGTCACGCACGTCAGCGCCTCCGGGCTATCGCTGATTTTGCTCGCCATCGGCATTGCCGGATTTGTTGGCACCCTTCTCGTTTCTCTGGTATTGAACGCGGCGTTTTACCTGACGTTAATAGCGATTCCACTGCTGATGGCCACCATCGCTGGCGCGTTGATTATGACCGGGCATAACGTGTGGATTGTTGCCCTGCTGTCAGGCTTGTGGGGAATGCTGGCGACGGCAGCACCGACGGGCTGGTGGGCGTGGGTCGCCCGAACGCTACCGGAGGATGCCGAAGCGGGCGGAGGGTTAATGGTCGCGGTGATCCAGCTCGCCATTGCACTGGGTTCAACGGCGGGCGGTATGGTGTTTGATCGCCTCGGCTGGCAGAGCACGTTTGCCCTGAGCGGCATAGTGCTGCTTTGTGCGGCTGCGTTGACGTTTATGCTTTCACGCCTCCGCGAAAGCGCCTCATGGAAATAACGGCGTAGCGTAAGGTTTCAGTTTGGAATACTTTTCGTAAGGATATTTTATTTAATTACTAAACCCTCAACGTCGCCAGATGGAATAATAATTAAGCAATATCCTGGACAGCCCGTCGACACGCTTTGCTAGCCTGATTATTCAGGCAAAGCTCACCCCGGAGGTATTCTTGCTGATTAAACTCAAGAAAGAACGAACGCACCAGGAGGATCGCCGGCTTGCTCTCTGGCTGGCGACCTCAGCAGGTTTACTCAACGCCATCGCCCTTGGGGCCTTTGGCTTTTTCCCCTCTCATATGACCGGCAACACCTCACAATTATCCAGCGAAGTCTCCTCCACCGATCTGAGCGATATCATTTTCTTTGGCTCGATTATTCTCTCCTTTGTGGCGGGCGCAATCCTTGCACGTCTTATCGTGATATGGGGCATTATCCATAACGTCAGGCTGGTTTTTTGCCAAATCCTTTTTGTCGAAGGGATATTATTAACCGGCGTATCTCTCTACGAGATGTATTTCCATGCGCTCACCAGCAACCGCGAGATTATTATTTTCCTGTGCTGTCTGATGGGCATTCATAATTCAACCTCCACACAGCTTTCCGGCGGACGGGTGAGATCGACGCACATTACCGGCACGCTGACGGACGCGGGAATTTCCCTGGCCTCCGTCACGGTTGCCATGCTTCGCAGGGATTACTCCAAAGATACCGCGGCACAAAAAAGTCAGTTGAAAACCCACTTAACCACCCTTTTCTCGTTCATTACCGGGGGTATCGCCGGGTTACTGCTCTTCAGATGGGTTGGCTTCAACGCCATGCTGGCGTTCGGGTTGATGCTCTCCGTTGTCGCGACCGTATCGATTATCAGTATCTCAGTGCGTGTTCGCCGTGTACGCCCCCTACTCAGCAGATAAAGCTCTCAGGCAGGGTGACAGGAACATCGCGATACGTGACCCTGTCACTTTATGGGTTGCGCTTTAGGACTATTCTGCCTGCGCCATATTCAGCCCTTACGCCATAAGGCCTGACTTAAGGTTGTCACTCTTTTCATAGGGTTACTGATTTTCCCCCTTCGCTGGAACCCTTCCCAAACGCTTGCTATAGGTCAATTACCCCTGCCGAAACATGGCATAACAACAGGCAACCGGTGGTTGCTATAACGCATGCGCACAGGGAGACACACCGCAATGCACCCATTACTCAAACGTTCGCTGCTGTTTGTTGGCGCGATTATCGTGGTTCTTGCCCTTCTCATCTGGGGGATCGGACTTGAGACAATCAAGGCGCGTCAGGTTGACCTGATTTATCTCGGGCAACAGCACATGATACTGGTTTTCTCGTCGATGTTTTTTGCCCTGCTGGTCGGTATTCCGGCCGGTATCCTGCTGAGCCGCCCGGCCGCGCGGGGTATCGCCGAATATGTGATGCAAATTTTCAACGTGGGTAACACGCTGCCACCGCTGGCCGTGCTGGCCCTGGCGATGGTGGTGATTGGCATCGGTGATACGCCCGCCATCATCGCGCTGTTTCTTGCCTCGCTGCTGCCCATTGTGCGCAATACCTACGCGGGACTGTGTTCCGTTCCGGCCTCGTTACTTGAAGCGGCAAACGGGATCGGGATGACCAAATGGCAGCGTCTGCGTCAGGTTGAATTGCCCAACGCCTGGCCCGTCATGCTCTCCGGGATCCGCATCGCCACCGCCATCAACGTCGGTACCGCGCCGCTGGCCTTCCTGATTGGTGCCAGCAGCTACGGTGAGCTGATTTTCCCCGGCATCTACCTGAACGATTTTCCGACCCTGATCCTCGGCGCGGCGGCCACCGCCCTGTTCGCCCTGATCCTCGACACCCTGCTGGCGGCGCTGGGTCGCGTGATGAGCCCCCATCTCGCTCAATAACAATAACAAGGAGCTTTTATGAGACTGTTTCCCGGCCTGACGGCGCTGTGCGCCGCGGCGCTCTTCACCAGCCAGGCAATAGCAGCCCCGCTGATCCTGGCAACCAAAAGCTTTACCGAGCAGCATATTCTCTCGGCCATGACCGTGCAGTATCTACAGAAGAAAGGATTCCAGGTACAGCCGCAAACCAATATCGCCACGGTGATTTCCCGTAACGCGATGATCAACAAACAGATTGATATGACCTGGGAGTACACCGGCACGTCATTAATCATCTTTAACCACATCAACAAACGCATGTCGCCGCAGGAGTCTTACGAGACGGTGAAACGCCTGGACGCAAAGCACGGTCTGGTATGGCTTAAACCCGCTGACATGAACAATACCTATGCTTTCGCCATGCAGCGCAAGCGCGCCGAGGCGGAACATATCAACACCATGTCAGAGATGGTGGCGAAGATTGAGCAGATCCGTAAAACCAACCCGGACAAAAACTGGCTGCTGGGCCTGGACCTGGAATTTGCCGGGCGCAGCGACGGCATGAAGCCGCTGCAGGCCGCCTATAACATGACGCTGGACCGCCCGCAGATTCGTCAGATGGACCCGGGACTGGTCTATAACGCGGTGCGTGACGGCTTTGTCGACGCCGGTCTGATTTACACCACCGACGGGCGCGTGAAGGGCTTTGACCTGAAGGTGCTGGAAGATGATAAAGGCTTCTTCCCGAGCTATGCGGTCACTCCGGTGGTGCGTAAAGACACGCTGGAGGCTAATCCGGGTCTGGAAGAGGCGCTCAATACCCTCTCCGCCCAGCTCAACAACGACGTTATCACCGAGCTGAACAAGAAGGTGGATATCGACCATCAGTCACCGCAGCAGGTCGCCCGTGATTTCCTGCGTAGCAAACAGTTGCTGTAGGAGGCGCTATGGATACCGTGCACTACATCCTGGATAACTGGGACTATCTGTTAACCCTGACGCTGCAGCACCTGTGGCTGGTGGCGCTGGCCGTGGGTTTAGCCATCCTCATCGGCGTCCCGCTGGGCGTTCTGATTGTCCGTCATAAATGGCTGGCAACGCCGGTACTGGGCATCGCTACCATCGTGCTGACCATTCCGTCCATCGCCCTGTTTGGTCTGATGATCCCGCTCTTTTCGCTGATCGGTCAGGGTATCGGCGCCCTGCCCGCGATTACGGCGGTGTTTCTCTACTCGCTGCTGCCGATTGTACGTAACACCCATACGGCGCTCGACAGCCTGCCGCCGGGCCTGCGTGAAGCCGGACGGGGCATCGGCATGACCTTCTGGCAGCGTCTGCGCTGGGTGGAAATCCCGATGGCGCTGCCGGTAATTTTCGGCGGGATCCGTACCGCCGTCGTCATGAATATTGGCGTGATGGCGATTGCCGCGGTAATCGGCGCGGGTGGCCTGGGCCTGCTGCTGCTCAACGGTATTGGCGGAAGTGATATTCGCATGTTGATTGCGGGCGCGCTGATGATTTGTCTTTTAGCTATTGTGCTCGACTGGCTGCTGCACCGTTTGCAGGTGGTTCTGACTCCAAAGGGGATTCGATAATGATAAAACTGGAAAACCTCACCAAACACTTTTCACAGAAGCACGGCCAGACCTTTAAGGCCGTCGATAACGTCAACCTGAACGTCCCCGAAGGGGAAATGTGTGTCCTGCTCGGTCCGTCCGGCTGCGGGAAAACCACGACCCTGAAGATGATTAACCGCCTTATCACACCCAGCAGCGGAACAATCCTCATTAACGGTGAAGACACCAGCGGGATGGACACGGTGACCCTGCGCCGCAATATTGGCTACGTGATCCAGCAGATTGGCCTGTTCCCGAACATGACTATCGAAGAGAACATCACCGTTGTACCGCGCATGCTGGGCTGGGATAAAGCGCGCTGCAAAACCCGCGCCGAAGAGTTGATGGATATGGTGGCAATGGATCCGCGTAAGTTTCTTAGCCGCTATCCGCGCGAGATGTCCGGCGGCCAGCAGCAGCGTATCGGCGTCATCCGCGCCCTGGCGGCGGATCCTCCGGTACTGCTGATGGATGAACCGTTCGGCGCGGTGGACCCCATCAACCGCGAGGTGATCCAGAACCAGTTCCTGGAGATGCAGCGCAAGCTGAAGAAAACGGTGATGCTGGTCAGCCACGATATTGATGAAGCCCTGAAGCTCGGCGACCGAATCGCAGTCTTCCGTCAGGGGAAAATCGTGCAGTGTGCCAGCCCGGATGAACTGCTGGCAAAACCGGCCAATGAATTTGTCGGCTCGTTTGTTGGTCAGGACAGGACGCTGAAGCGGCTGCTGCTGGTCTCCGCAGGAGACGTCACCGACCAGCAGCCGACCATTACGGCGCGGAGCTCTACGCCGCTTCCTGAAGCCTTTGCCACGATGGACGACAATGACATTCGCGCAATTACCGTGGTCGACGAGCACGGAAAACCGCTAGGCTTTGTGAAACGTCGCGAAGCGCGCAACGCCAGCGGTACCTGTGGCGACATCCTGCATCCGTTCCGCATGACCGGCAAGGCGGAAGACAACCTGCGCGTCGTGTTGTCACGTCTGTATGAAAGCAATACCAGCTGGATGCCGATCGTGGATGAGGACGGGCGTTACAACGGCGAGATTTCGCAGGACTATATTGCCGAGTACCTGAGTTCCGGGCGTACGCGTCGGGCACTGAATATTCATAGCGACAGTTAACCCTTCTGGCCGGGCCTCGCCCGGCGCTTTCGCACGCATACCTTTTGCTAACCCCCCGATTTCCCGCCACAATATTGTATCGTTCCCCTGTAATTGTGACCCATGCAACGTCTTCATGCTTACCCCGACATCCGGGCGATGTTTCGCCGACTGTTGATTGCCACCGTCACCGGCGTGCTGGCGGCGCTGGCCGTTGCGGTGTTTCGCCACAGCATGTACCTGCTGGAGTGGCTGCTTCTCAGCAACGACAGCGGTAGCCTGGTGAATGCCGCCGCATCGCTCTCGTCATGGCGGCGCGCGCTGACGCCTGCGCTGGGTGGGCTGGCCGCCGGTGTACTGCTTTGGGGATGGCAACGACTGACCGCCCAGCGGCCTCACGCACCAACCGATTACATGGAGGCGCTGGAGACCGGGGACGGCCAGTTTGATTACGGTGCCAGCCTTGTAAAATCCCTGGCGTCGCTGCTGGTCGTCGCCAGCGGAAGCGCCATCGGGCGCGAAGGGGCTATGATCCTGCTTGCCGCTCTCGCCGCCTCCTTTTTCGCTCGCCGTTTTACGCCCAAATCTGAATGGAAGCTCTGGATCGCCTGTGGTGCCGCGGCCGGGATGTCCAGCGCTTATCATGCCCCCTTAGCCGGAAGCCTGTTTATTGCAGAGATTCTGTTTGGCACGCTCATGCTGGCCTCACTCGGCCCCGTGGTTATTGCGGCGGTGGTGGCGCTTCTGACCACCCGCCTGCTGGCACCCGGCGCCAGCACGCTCTATGAAGTCCATCTGAGCGGCATACTGACCGCGACAGATTATGCCCTGCTGGTCGCCATGGGTCTGCTGGCAGGTCTTTGCGGCCCCCTGTTGATGTGGCTGATGACGTTTAGCCACGGACTGTTTCTGCGTCTCAAACTTTCGCCGCCGTGGCAGCTGGCGCTGGGGGGGTTGATCGTCGGGCTGCTGTCCCTCCTCACGCCGAAGGTATGGGGGAATGGCTACAGCGTGGTTCAGGCTTTTCTGCTCGCCCCGCCGCTGCTGTCGGTGATTGCCGGAGTGTTTATCTGTAAATTGCTGGCGGTACTGGCCAGCAGCGGTTCGGGTGCACCGGGCGGCGTGTTTACGCCCACGCTGTTTGTCGGCATGGCGACGGGGATGCTGTTTGCGCAGCTTTTCGCGCTGTGGTTACCGGGTTCTGAGACGGCAATATTGCTGGGACTGGCGGGAATGGCAACGCTACTTGCTGCGACCACGCATGCGCCCATTATGTCGGCGCTGATGGTCTGTGAAATGACCGGACAGTATGTTTTACTGCCCGGTTTACTGGTCGCCTGTGTGGTGGCGTCCGTGCTGTCGCGGACGTTACGCCACGACTCGATCTACGGCCAACACGCCGCCGAGGGCAGAGAGATCGATGTACTGCGCTAACTCGCGCTGCTCGGCACGAGGCAGATAAGGCAGCTCACCCACCAGCGGCCCAGGCAGTTTTGCGCTCAGCACGTCGATGATCTCCGCGTAGTGCGCCAGGCCCGGGTTGATACGGTTTGCCACCCAGCCCACCAGCGGCAGGCCGTCATTGGCAATCGCCTGCGCTGTCAGTAGCGCATGGTTGATGCACCCTTCCTGGATACCCACCACCATCACCACCGGAAGCTGTTCCTGGACGACCCACTCAGAGAGCGGACGCAAATCATTCATCAGGCTGCGCCAGCCGCCCGTCCCTTCGACCACCACGTGATCAACCTTCTCGCTCAGGTTCGCCAGCCCATCGGACAGCAGGGGATAATTAATCAGACCGCTGTGCGCCACGCTGCTCTCCTCTTCGCTTAAGGCAATGGGATTGACCGCCTGATAAGGCAGTTCCAGCGACGAGACGCTTTGCAGCACCAGGGCGTCTTTATTACGCAATCCCTCTGGCGTCTCTTTACTCCCTTTTGCGACCGGTTTGTACCCTGCCACGCGTTTACCGCTTGCTGCAAGCGCCTGCAGCAATGCGCGGGATACGACGGTCTTGCCGACAGAGGTATCTGTACCAGTAACAAAGAAACGCTTAAGCATGACTCACTCCACCTCTTGGGTATGCTTCGAAAATATAAACCAGGTAAATAATTCAGTGGAGGAAGTCTACGGGATGCGTGCGCTACCCGGCTTGAGATAGCGCAATTTTTCGTACATCTGCGGAAAAGAGTTAACCCTGTAACAGGCGGATAAGCAGCGAGCCGTTATACATGGCATCTTTGACCAGCGCCGCACCTGCCATGGTGCCCTGGTTAGAGAATTGGGTGCTTTCCACCGCAATATTCTTGCTGTAGGCGGGAAGCGACTGCTGATGGATACAGGCCGAGATCGCCGGAAAGAGGATCTCCGCCGCCTGGCTGAGCGGGGAGCCAATCAGGATTTTTTGCGGGTTAAAGAGGTTCACCATAATCGCCAGGATGCGGCCAACGTTAATCCCCACCCCGGTAATAATATCCTTCGCCAGCAAATCTCCCTGACGCGCGGCGGCGCAGAGGGAATCGACCGTTAAGGGTTGGCCGTGCAGCGAGGAGCTCATGGACTGGCTGAGCCTGACCTGCGCCAGCTCCAGCACGCTTTCTACACTGGCAATAGTCTCCAGGCAGCCATGGTTCCCGCAGTAGCAGCGCTTCCCGTACGGGTCGACCTGAGTGTGCCCGATTTCCACCAGGCTACTGCTCCCGGCGTGAAGAAGACGCCCGTCGGTGATGACACCCGCCCCAACGTTATGGTCGATCACCACCTGAATCACATCTCGCGCACCGCGCGACGCGCCAAACAGGGCCTCCGCCATGGTCCAGGCACTGATGTCATGCTGAATATAGACCGGCACGCCGGTATGGTTTTTCAGCACCTCTCCCAGCGGCATCTCTTTAACATCGTCGTAAAACGGCATGCGGTGCACGATGCCGTTTTCGGTATCAATAATGCCCGGCATGGTGATGGCGATTGCCGTTAAGCGTTCCAGCCGCTGCTGATGGCGGATAAAGAAGTTATCGATATGGGAGACAATGGCATCGAGGAGCGATTGTTCCGCGTTGAGCGGCAGCTCAAGCCGATCCTCCACCACCAGTTTGCTGCTCAGATCGCGCAGCGCGAGGAAGATCTCCCCGCGACTGATGCGCAGTGACAGGTAATGCCATGCTTCCGTCTCAACCACCAGCCCGACCGCCGGACGGCCACGGCTGCCCGGCTCCTGAATTTCCGTCTCCTGGACCAGGTGCGCTTCCAGCATTTCACGGACAATCTTGGTGATACTGGCAGGTGCCAGCTGTGCCAGGCGCGAAAGATCGATACGCGAAACCGGACCAAGCTGATCAATCAGGCGGTATACCGCGCCAGCGTTGGTCTGCTTAATCTGATCAATGTGCCCTGGCTGACTATCAGCAACCACCTCGTACTCCCTTATTTTCGAGCTTCGAAATAAACTTTGGGCTATGGTGAAGCACTTCCATAGCTGTCGTCAAATATTTACTTAGCTCTGTGATTTACCGCACATTTTTATCCCTTTTCCCTACCGGTTTTGCCCACCTGAAGCACTGATTAACTGCTGTTTGAAGCGCTGCGCGGCGTGGCTCTGTTCACGATGTTTTGACCAGACCAGCCACATCTCGGAAACGGCATCCTCTTCGGCGATGGGAACCCAGCGCATTTCGCGCAGTTGTACCCGTTTAAAGGAGGCCGGAAGAATAGAGACCCCCAGTCCGGCGGCGACCAGCCCAATAATGGTCATCGCCTCGCCCACCTCCTGGGTGATAACCGGAGCAAGATCGTAGCGACGCATCAGTCCCAGAATGTCGTCATACAGGCCCGTTCCGACCTGAGGATCAAAAAAGACAAAGGGTTCTTTTGCCAGCTCTGCCAGCGATACCGCCGGACGCGAGGCCAGCGGGTGGTCAAGGGGGATCATAGCCATCAGGGGTTCATGCAGAATCACCTGCCACGCCAGCGTGTCCGGCAGCTGCGTATTCCGCATCAACCCCAAATCCAGTGCGCCTTCATTCAGCGGTGCAATTTGCTCGCGGGTATTAATTTCGCACGTCTGAATATGCACATCCGGGAAATGGCGGCGGAATGAGGAAAGCGTCTGGGAGACGGCGCTGATAAAGGGCGCGGACGACGTAAACCCGATTCGCAGCTCACCGGCTTCTCCGAGGTAAAGCCGCTCTGCACGGGCGGCGGCGTCATCAACCATGCTCAGGATTTGTCGGCTGTCGGTCAGAAACTGCTTACCCGCCGCCGTCAGGCTCACGCTGCGGTTGGTGCGGGCCAGAAGGCGCGCGCCCACCTGCTGTTCGAGGATTTGAATCTGCTGGCTTAACGGGGGCTGAGAGATATTCAGCCGTGCCGCCGCGCGGCCAAAATGCAGCTCCTCAGCAACGGCGACAAAGTAGCGAAGATGACGCAGTTCGATATTCATATTTTTAAAGTATCATTTGAGATAATTAATATATTAGACAGAATATTTACATTTTCCTACCCTGATCGTGTGGTCATACCCGTCACCCGAAATCACGGGGATGTTTAAGCAAGGAAACTGTGTGAGTCGTACAACCTCCATTGATATCTCTCCGGCAAGCGATATCAATGATTTACCCGTAGCATCGCAGCCGGTCCAGTTCATTAAACGTGGTACTCCCCAATTTATGCGCGTTACCCTGGCGCTCTTTTCGGCCGGTCTGGCCACGTTTGCCCTGCTCTACTGCGTTCAGCCGATCCTCCCCGTTCTCTCCCATGAGTTTGGCGTATCGCCCGCCAGCAGCAGCGTTTCGCTCTCGATTTCAACCGCGATGCTGGCAATTGGCCTGCTCTTTACCGGCCCTTTGTCCGACGCCATTGGCCGTAAACCGGTGATGGTCACTGCCCTGATGCTGGCCTCGGTCTGTACGTTGCTCTCGACCATGATGACCAGCTGGCACGGCATTCTGGTGATGCGCGCGCTGATCGGGCTGTCGCTCAGCGGCGTGGCCGCGGTCGGGATGACCTATCTCAGCGAAGAGATCCATCCGAGCTTCGTTGCCTTTTCGATGGGGTTGTACATCAGCGGGAATTCAATTGGCGGCATGAGTGGGCGTCTGCTGAGCGGGGTCTTTACGGACTTCTTTAGCTGGCGTATTGCGCTGGCGGTTATCGGGTGTTTCGCGCTGGCATCTGCACTGATGTTCTGGAAAATCCTGCCGGAATCACGCCATTTCCGCCCGATTTCTCTGCGCCCGAAAACGCTGTTTATTAACTTCCGTTTGCACTGGCGTGATAAAGGGTTGCCGCGCCTTTTCCTGATGGGCTTCCTGCTGATGGGGTCATTCGTCACGTTGTTTAACTATATTGGCTATCGCCTGATGCTTTCGCCGTGGCATCTGAATCAGGCCATGGTCGGTTTGCTTTCTGTGGCTTATCTCACCGGCACGTGGAGTTCGCCGAAAGCCGGGGCGATGACCGCACGCTTCGGCCGCGGGCCGGTCATGCTGGTCTTCACAGCGGTAATGCTGCTCGGCCTGCTGCTGACGCTCTTCTCCTCACTGTGGCTGATTTTTGCCGGGATGCTGCTCTTCTCCGCCGGGTTCTTCGCCGCGCACTCGGTCGCCAGCAGCTGGATTGGCCCGCGCGCGCGTCGAGCCAAAGGACAGGCATCGTCGCTGTACCTGTTTAGCTATTACCTGGGATCCAGCATCGCCGGGACGCTGGGGGGCGTGTTCTGGCATCACTACGGCTGGAACGGCGTGGGCGGGTTTATCGCCCTGATGCTTTGTGCCGCGCTGCTGGTGGGGGCAAGTCTTCATCAACGGTTGAGATAATAAACGTGCGGGCTGATGTCCGGTAAGACGTACGAGCGACCTAAACGGCACCAGCGTACTGGTGCCGTTTATCGTTCAGGAATCCCAGGCCTGCTCTATCTTACCGGCTTCAAACTGCGGAGGCGGTTTTCGGAAACGGCGCGTTAGCCATGTCAGGTAAAGGATCCCCAGTGCCGCCCAGATGAGGCCAAGCGTCAGGGACGTCGCTTCGAGGTTTATCCACAGCACGCCGACCGTTACCGCCCCAATAAGCGGCAGCAGGAGATAGTGGAAACGATCTTTCCACGTTTTGTTTAGCCCCTTACGTCGCCAGAAATGGTTGTACACCGAGAGGTTAACAAACGTAAACGCCACCAGTGCGCCAAAGTTGATCAGCGCCGTTGCGGTCACGAGGTCAAAGTATAGCGCCGACAGGGCCACTATCCCCACCATAATGACGTTCAGGGCCGGGGTACGCCATTTCGGATGCACATAACCAAACACCCGCTCCGGAAAGACGTTGTCACGCCCCATCACATACAATAACCGCGAGACGCTGGCGTGCGAGGCCAGACCCGAAGCCAGCGTATTGACAAAGGTGGTACATAAAAACACCGACTGGAAGAGCTTACCGCCCACGTACAGTGCTATTTCCGGCAGCGCGGCATCCGGGTTCTTGAAGCGCGCGATGGTCGGGAAAAAGAGCTGCATGAAGAACGAGGCAACAATGAATATCAGCCCGCCGTACAGCGCGGTCAGGAAAATGGCTTTGGGAATGACCCGTGCCGCGTTTGGCGTCTCTTCCGATAGCGTGGTAACCGCATCAAAACCGAGGAAAGAGAAGCAGACGATGGTCGCGCCGGTAATAATCGGGATCAGATGTGCGTTCTCGCTGATAAACGGCTGGAGCGACCAGACGGTACCGACCCCTTCTCCCTTGTGCAAGCCATGCACCACGAGGATGACAAACACCACCATAATCGCGACCTGCACCAGCACAAACAGGGTGTTAAAGTTGGCGACCAGATTAACACTCTTCAGATTCGCCAGCGTCAGGATCGTCACAAACCCCACCACCCAGACCCACGGCGGGACCTCAGGGAACATCGCGGAAAGGTAGATCTTCGCCAGCAGCACGTTGATCATCGGCAGGAAGAGATAGTCCAGCAACGATGACCAGCCGACCATAAAGCCCACGTGGGGTCCAATCGATTTCTGCGTGTAGGTATACGCGGAGCCCGCTTCCGGGAACTGCCGTACCAGTTTACCGTAGCTGATGGCGGTAAACATGACGCCAGCCAGCGCCAGGAGATACGAGGCGGGCACGTGGCCGTTGCTGATACCGGACACAATACCGAAGGTATCAAACACGGTCATGGGGGTGAGGTAAGCCAGCCCCATCATCACCACCTGCCAGAGCTTAAGAGAACTGCGCAGTCGGGTTCTGCCGGCCATGCCCGGCGCGTCAAGAGACGTGTTAGTCGCCATACACCGTCCCCCCTATGCTTACCGTGGTTTGCAATCGCGTTGACCTTAACGCAAACCTGCTTAGCAAAGGGGGAAGTTGTGAAGAACAAACGCGACCGTACCAGCGCACCGTCTCTGGCTCGCATTCACCATGGAAGCCTGACTGGCCCCCTTCGCCCTGCGGATAGTTGAACATCTGCATCATTTCCTACCTCGTCACACAGTGTCGTTAAGAAAGTCCCTGTGCCGCCTGCGCTCCATAACGCGACTCCCGGGAGATAGCTGGCGTGCCAGCGAACAGTTCGGCCAGGCTCCGCGCAGGCCGTATGGTGATACGTATGAGATGAAACAAAGCGGCCCCTTACCGGGGCGCGTTATCAGGCGTTTTTCAGCATCCACTCGATTTCTGTTTCAGTAATGAGGCGTTCAAACTGCAGTAATTCATCATTTTTGCAGGCGTGATACACGTGGCAGAAACGCTCGCCCAGCCGCTCGCGGAGGCGATCGTTTTGCATAAACTCCCACAGCGCATCACTCTGACGAATCGGGAACGGCAGTCCGTCCTGCTCCAGGCCATTGCCTTCAACCTCTTCCTGCAGCGGTAAATCGTTATCCAGCCCGTGCAGAATGCCGGCAAAAATCGCCGCCATCACCAGATACGGATTCGCGTCTGCCCCTGCCACCCGGTATTCGACACGATGGTTATGGCGATCGCCGCAGGGAATACGCAGGGCAACCGTGCGGTTGTTGTGTCCCCATGACGCCTGCGTCGGCACGTACATACCCGGCTGGAAACGGCGGTACGAGTTGACGTTCGGTGCCAGCAGCGCCATGGACGCTGGCATCAGATCGATCATCCCGGCCAGCGCGCGTTTCAGCAGCGCGGAATCCTCGCCGCTGGCGTCCGCGAGCACGTTTTCGCCTCTGTTGTTTTGCATACTGATGTGGATATGCATCCCGCTGCCCGCATGCTCTTCATACGGCTTCGCCATAAACGTGGCGTGCATCTTATGTTTTTCTGCCATCTGCCTGACGAGACGTTTTAGCGCCAGCGCATCATCACAGGCATCCAGCACGTTTTCCGTATGGTGCAGGTTAATTTCAAACTGACCCGGCGAGGCCTCAGCCACTGCGCCATCGGCGGGGATCAACTGCAGCTGCGCCAGCTCATCAATATCGTTCAGCACGTCAGCAAAGTGGTTGAGATTATCAACCGAGTAGACCTGGCTTTGCGTGTTACGCACGTCGGTGCCCGGCGCGCAGGGTGGCTGCAGATAACCCTCGGCATCGCGATTCCGATCAAGTAAATAGAACTCCAGCTCTACCGCTACCACGGGTAACAGACCGCGCTGGCGCAACTGCTGCCAGAGCCGGTTGAGTACGTTCCGCGGCTCAACGTCAAAGGGAGCGCCATCTTCATCGACCATGGTGAGCTGCACCTGACCAATGTATTCCGGGTCCGCGGCGGACGGTGTCAGGGTGCCCGGCACCGGCACACAAACACAGTCAGGCTCGCCGAGCTCCTGCCCCAGGCCCGCTTCTTCCACCACGTTACCCAGAATATCCATGGCGAACACCGACGCCGGGAAATAGCAGCCTTTTTCGAGTTTGTTCAGTCCGGCAACCGGAATACGTTTACCGCGAAAACAGCCGTTCAAATCGGTCAGGAGGACATCGATAAACTGGGTGTTCGGATACTGTTCTAAATAGCGCTTCACCTCCTGCGTAAAGGCGCTGCCCCGCCTCTCATCCGTGTAGTGAACAAAGTTCTCAACTTCTACGATATTGGTTTCCATGATTTACCACCGTTTTTGGGATTTGCGTTCGCTGCTCAGGACTGTCAAATATAATGTCCACCCTATCGAATCTGTATGCAAATAAATTGTTTGTCAAATGTTAAATTAAGTTTGCAAAAGGCAGATCTCGTTGCTAGATTGAGAAAATATTGAACGAAAAGGCCGTTTTACAGGTGAAACTGGCCTAAATTTAGTCCACTTTGTGAGGGCGATCATGGAAAATATAATGAACAAGCCAGTCATTGGCGTGGTGATGTGCAGAAACAGGCTTAAGGGTCATGAGACCCAGACCCTGCAAGAAAAGTACCTGAATGCCATTATCAATGCGGGGGGCTTACCCATTGCCTTACCGCATGCGCTGGCAGAGCCAGAGTTGCTTACCACTCTGCTGCCAACCCTGGACGGGATTTACCTGCCGGGCAGCCCAAGTAACGTGCAGCCGCACCTTTATGGTGAAAACGGCGATGAGCCTGACGCCGATCCCGGGCGTGATCTTCTGAGTATGGCGCTGATTGCCGCCGCGCTCGAAAGGCGCATCCCCATTTTCGCCATCTGCCGGGGGCTGCAGGAACTGGTTGTTGCGACGGGAGGGACGCTGTATCGTCGCCTGTTCGAGCAGAATGACCTGCTTGAGCACCGGGAAGATCCTGAACTGCCGGTTGAGCTACAATACGCCCCGTCTCATGAAGTTCAGGTTCAGGAGGGAGGACTGCTGTCTCAATTAATACCAGGCTGTAACACATTTTGGGTAAACTCGTTACACGGGCAAGGTGCACGAACGTTAGGACCACGGCTTCGCGTGGAGGCCCGCTCGACGGACGGGCTGGTTGAAGCGGTCAGCGTGCATGACCATCCTTTTGCCCTCGGCGTGCAATGGCACCCCGAATGGAACAGCAGCGAGTACGCCCTGTCACGTATGTTGTTTGAAGGTTTTATCACCGCCTGTCAAAGCCACATTGCCGAGAAGCAACGACTTTGACCACTACCGTAAAGGAAATGCAACTATGAGCGATGACGGACTGGCGCCAGGGAAACGTCTGTCTGAGATCCGCCAGCAACTGGGTCTCTCGCAGCGGCGTGCCGCCGAACTGTCTGGGTTAACACACAGTGCCATCAGCACCATCGAGCAGGATAAAGTCAGTCCTGCCATCAGTACGCTTCAGAAGCTGCTGAAAGTCTATGGGCTGTCGCTCTCGGAATTCTTTTCGGAACCGGAAAAACCTGATGAACCGCAGGTGGTTATTAATCAGGAAGACCTTATCGAAATAGGCAGTCAGGGGGTTTCGATGAAGCTGGTTCACAACGGAAATCCGAACCGTACGCTGGCGATGATTTTTGAAACTTACCAGCCTGGAACCACGACCGGAGAGAGGATCAAACATCAGGGTGAGGAGATCGGTACGATACTGGAGGGTGAAATTGTGCTGACCATTAATGGCCAGCCTTATCACCTGGTTGCGGGGCAAAGCTATGCCATTAATACCGGCATACCGCACAGCTTCAGCAATACCTCGGCAGGCATCTGCCGCATTATCAGTGCCCACACCCCCACCACGTTCTGATGACCACTCAGCCCCGGCGTAAAGACTTACGCCGGGGCAAATAAAAACGATCAATGTCGGCATTTTACGGGTTAATCCCCGGGATGCCTCACGGCTTCGTATTGCCTGAAACGGCCATGCCTTTATTTATCTGATTGCGAAAGAAAGGAGTGAATATGCATTTTCAGCACCTGACTTACTGGCAGGATAAAGCAAAAAACAGTGCCATTGAGACCCGGTTATTTATTAACGGTGCCTATTGTGACGCCGCCGATAAGGCCACGTTTGAAACCGTCAACCCCGCTACCTGTCAGACGCTGGCGAATGTGGCCCGGGGCAAGCAGACGGACGTAGACCGCGCGGTTCAGGCTGCGCGTGAGGTATTTGACCGTGGCGACTGGTCGCAGGCGTCACCGGCGCAGCGCAAATACGTTCTCAATAAGTTCGCCGATTTGATGGAACGCCACGGCGAAGAGCTGGCCTTACTGGAAACCCTGGACACCGGTAAACCCATCCGCCACAGTCTGCGCGACGATATTCCCGGCGCGGCGCGCGCCATTCGCTGGTACGCCGAAGCGGCGGATAAAGTCTACGGCGAAGTGGCGCCTACGGGGCCGGACGCGCTGGCGATGATTGTGCGCGAGCCGATCGGGGTTGTCGCCGCCATCGTTCCCTGGAACTTCCCGCTGCTGCTGGCCTGCTGGAAGCTGGGCCCGGCGCTGATCGCGGGCAATAGCGTGGTATTGAAACCGTCCGAAAAATCGCCCCTCACCGCCCTGCGGCTGGCCGGGCTGGCGAAAGAGGCGGGCCTGCCGGACGGCGTGCTGAATGTGATAAGCGGTTACGGCCACGAGGCGGGCCAGGCGCTGGCCCTGCATCCGGACGTTGAGGTGCTGACGTTTACCGGCTCTACTCGTACCGGCAAGCAGCTGTTGAAGGACGCAGGCGAAAGCAACATGAAGCGCGTCTGGCTGGAGGCTGGCGGCAAGAGCGCCAACATTGTCTTTGCCGACTGTCCGGACCTGGACAAGGCCGTGAGCGCGACCGCCGCCGGGATTTTTTATAACCAGGGGCAAGTGTGTATCGCCGGGACCCGCCTGCTGCTTGAGGAGAGCATCGCCGATGACTTTCTGGCAAAGCTGAAAGTGCAGGCCCGCCACTGGCAGCCGGGCGATCCGCTCGATCCCGACAGCACGATGGGAATGCTCATCGACGCCGCGCACGCCGATACCGTTCACACGTTTATTCGCGAGGGCGCCCGGAAAGGTACGCTGCTGCTGGACGGGCGGGCACAATCCTGGCCTTCTGCGGTAGGTCCAACCATTTTTGTCGACATCGACCCTGCCTCCCCGCTGTGCCGGGAAGAGATTTTCGGGCCTGTTCTGGTCGTCACCCGTTTTAAAATCGAAGAGGAAGCCTTAACGCTGGCCAACGACAGTGAATATGGGCTTGGCGCGGCGGTATGGACCCGCGACCTCTCCCGCGCACACCGCATGAGCCGTCGCCTGAAAGCAGGCTCGGTCTTCGTCAATAACTATAACGACGGGGATATGACCGTACCGTTTGGTGGCTATAAGCAGAGCGGCAACGGCCGCGATAAGTCTCTGCACGCGCTGGAAAAATTTACCGAACTGAAAACCATCTGGATTGCCCTGGAGCCTCAATCATGACCGAACATACCACCAGCTATTATGCGGCCAGCGCGAACGCTTACGAACCATTCCCGACGCTTAGCGAATCAATCAGCTGTGACGTGTGCGTGGTAGGCGGCGGCTATACCGGCCTCTCCTCCGCACTGCATCTCGCTGAAATGGGCTACGACGTGGTGCTCCTTGAAGGGGCGCGCATCGGCTTCGGTGCCAGCGGACGCAACGGCGGCCAGCTGGTTAACTCCTACAGCCGCGATATCGACGTGATTGAGAAAAACTATGGCCCCGATGCTGCCAAAGTCCTCGGGAGCATGATGTTTGAAGGCGGGGAAATCATCCGGGAGCGTATTCAGCGCTATCAGATCCAGTGCGACTATCGTCCCGGCGGGCTGTTTGTTGCCCTGAACCATAAGCAGCTGGAGACGCTGGAAGAGCAAAAAGCCAACTGGGAACGCTACGGCAACACGCAGCTGGAGTTGCTGGATGCCAGCGCGATCCGCCGGGAAGTCGACAGCGAACGCTATACCGGCGCGCTGCTGGACCGCAGCGGGGGACATATTCATCCGCTCAACCTGGCGATCGGCGAAGCGGACGCCATTCGCCTTAACGGCGGGCGGGTGTATGAACAATCCCCGGTGACCGCCATTCAGCACACCAGCCCGGCTGTGGTAAGCACGCAGCATGGTCAGGTGACGGCCCGCTATGTGATCGTCGCCGGAAATGCCTATCTGGGCGATAAGGTCGAACCAGAACTGGCAAAACGCAGCATGCCCTGCGGGACCCAGGTGGTGACCACCGCCCCGCTGCCGGAAGAGGTCGTCCGCACGCTAATCCCCAATAACTACTGTGTTGAAGATTGCAACTACCTGCTGGACTACTACCGGCTCACCGCCGACAACCGCCTGCTGTACGGCGGTGGCGTAGTCTATGGCGCGCGCGATCCGGACGATGTCGAGCGTCTGGTGATGCCAAAGCTGCTGAAAACCTTCCCTCAGCTGGCAGGGGTCAAAATCGACTACCGCTGGACGGGCAACTTCCTGCTGACCCTGTCGCGCATGCCGCAGTTTGGTCGTCTGGATAAAAACATCTACTACATGCAGGGCTACAGCGGCCACGGCGTGACCTGCACCCACCTGGCCGGACGGCTGATTTCGGAACTGCTGCGCGGTGACGCAGAGCGCTTTGATGCGTTTGCCAACCTCCCGCACTACCCCTTCCCGGGCGGTCGCAGCCTGCGTATTCCATTTACGGCGATGGGCGCGGCGTATTACAGCCTGCGCGATCGTCTTGGCGTTTGATCATTTCGACAAAAGGGTATCTGACATGAGTAACCAGGAATTTCATCAGCGCAGACTTTCGGCCACCCCACGCGGCGTAGGCGTAATGTGTAATTTCTTTGCCCGCACGGCGGAGAATGCCACGCTTACCGACGTGGAAGGCAATGACTATATTGATTTCGCCGCCGGGATCGCGGTACTGAATACCGGCCATCGTCATCCTGAAATGGTGGCCGCAGTGGAAAAACAGCTGCACCAGTTCACCCACACGGCCTACCAGATTGTGCCATATGAAAGCTACGTTTCCCTGGCCGAAAAACTTAACGAGCTGGCCCCGGTACAGGGCCCGGCTAAAACCGCGTTCTTCACGACGGGCGCGGAAGCGGTGGAAAATGCCATTAAAATCGCCCGGGCCCACACCGGCAGACCTGGCGTGATTGCCTTCGGGGGAGGCTTTCACGGCCGAACCTATATGACCATGGCGTTAACCGGCAAGGTCGCGCCTTATAAGCTGGGATTTGGCCCCTTCCCCGGGTCGGTTTATCACGTACCGTATCCCTCCGAGCTGCACGGCATCACGACGCAGGATGCCATCACGGCGATAGAGCGCCTGTTCAAAGCAGATATTGAGGCGAAACAGGTTGCGGCGATTATTTTTGAACCCATTCAGGGTGAAGGCGGATTCAACGTCGCGCCGCCAGAGCTGGTGGCCGCCATCCGCCGCATCTGTGATGAGCACGGGATCGTGATGATTGCCGATGAAGTGCAGAGCGGTTTCGCCCGTACCGGTAAGCTGTTTGCCATGGACCACTACGCTGACAAGCCTGACCTGATGACGATGGCCAAAAGCCTGGCAGGTGGAATGCCGCTGTCCGGCGTGGTGGGCCGCGCTGAGATCATGGATGCACCAGCCCCCGGTGGACTCGGGGGAACCTATGCAGGCAATCCGCTTGCGGTGGCCGCCGCGCACGCGGTGCTGAATATTATCGACAACGAGTCACTGTGCGCGCGCGCCTGTCACCTGGGCGATCGACTGAGCGCCACGCTGGAGGAGATTCAGGGCACCTTCCCTGCGCTCGTGGCGATAAGAGGAAGAGGATCGATGATTGCGGCAGAGTTTTTTGATCCCGAGAGCCGTGAACCGTCGGCCGCCATCGCGCAGGCGATTCAGCAAAAGGCACTTTCCCGGGGCCTTCTGTTACTGATCTGTGGCCAGTACGGAAACGTGATCCGCTTCCTTTATCCGTTGACCATTCCGGATGCCCAGTTCACCCAGGCGCTGGCGATCCTGCAACAGGTTATGCGTGATAAGGCATAAGTGCCCACTGAGAACCGTCTCCCGGACTTCCGGAAGACGGTTTCCACGGAGGAAATGTTGGGGAATTTGGCCTGTTTCATTGTATGCTCCCTGAAACACATCCCTGGCAAGAGGAAATAAGAATTGCAAAATCCATCCGCCTATCAGTCACTTGTGAAAACCTTCCAGCGCCTCTCCCGCTTCTCGCATCTCTCCTCCATCGCCAGCTGGGACATGTTTACCATGATGCCGCCCGGCGGCAGTGCCGCGCGCGGTGAAGCGCTGGCGGAAATGAGCGTCCTGCAGCACCAGCTCCTTACCGATAAAAAAGTGGGCGAATGGCTGACCGCAGCGGCAGAGGAAGATCTGAATGACGTCGAACAGGCTAACCTGCGTGAAATGACGCGCCACTACCAGCAGGCGACCCTGCTGCCGGAATCGCTGGTTGAAGCCAAATCGCTGGCGGGCAGCAAGTGTGAGCACGCCTGGCGTACTCAGCGTCCCGCTAACGACTGGCAGGGTTTTTCCGCCAATCTAAAAGACGTCGTCAAACTCAGCCGTGAAGAAGCCCGTCTTCGCGCCGAGGCCAAAGGCTGTACCCCGTACGATGCCCTGCTGGATATTTTCGAACCGGACATGACCAGCGCGCGCTTGGACGTGCTGTTTGGTGATATGAAAACCTGGCTGCCGGACCTGCTGGCGAACGTGGTGGAAAAACAGGCTCAGCGGTCGTTCGTCCCGCCACAAGGCCCTTTCCCGACGGCTACCCAGCGTGAACTCGGACTGGAAGCCATGAAGATGCTCGGCTTCGATTTTAACGGCGGTCGTCTGGACGTCAGTGCCCACCCGTTCTGCGGCGGCGTGCCGGAAGATGTGCGTATCACCACGCGCTATGACGAGGACGAGCTGCTCAGCGCGCTGTTTGGCGTGATCCACGAAACCGGACACGCGCGCTACGAGCAAAACCTGCCGCGAGCCTGGGCAGGACAACCCGTGGCGCTGGCGCGTTCAACCGCCATCCACGAATCTCAGAGCCTGTTTTTTGAAATGCAGCTGGGACGCAGCGAGGCTTTCCTGAAGCATCTGCTCCCTGCCGTTCACGCCCGCTTTGGTAGCCAGGCCGCCTTCAGCGAAGAGAACTTTATCGCCTGGAACCAGCGCGTTAAGCCAGGTTACATCCGCGTTGATGCAGACGAAGTGAGCTACCCGGCCCACGTGGTGCTGCGCTATGAAATTGAGCGTGCGCTGATTAACGGCGAGATCGAGGTGGACGATATTCCCGCCCTGTGGGATGAAAAAATGCAGGCCTGGCTTGGGTTATCAACCAAAGACAACTATCGCAACGGCTGTATGCAGGATATCCACTGGACCGACGGTGGGTTTGGTTATTTCCCGTCATACACGCTGGGCGCTATGTATGCTGCACAGTTGTTCCATGCCGCAAAAACCGCCCTGCCGGGGCTACAGGCCTCTATCGCCGAGGGCGATTTTTCGGCCCTGTTTGAGTGGCTGCGTCAGAACATCTGGCAGCACGGCAGCCGCTTCAGCACGTCGCAATTAATCACCCAGGCGACGGGCGAAGATCTGAATATCCGCTACTTCCGCGAACATCTCACCTCGCGCTATTTGTAATAACAACGCCGGGGAGGCTCCCCCGGCGTTGTACATATGGTTACACGCCGATACCAATCACTCACGGAAACCTCGAATTTACAGGGATATAGTTATTTCAACGGCCCCGCAGTGGGGTTAAATGAAAAACCAAATTCGAGGGTATGAACATGAAAAAAGTATTAGCTCTGGTTGTTGCCGCTGCTATGGGTCTGTCTTCTGCTGCGTTTGCTGCTGAAACCACTGCTGCACCAGCGGCCGCTGCGCCAACTGCAACGACCACTGCTGCGCCAGCAAAAACTGTACATCATAAAAAACACCACAAAGCCGCTAAACCTGCTGCAGAGCAGAAAGCGCAGGCCGCTAAAAAGCACCACAAAAAAGCCGCTAAACCTGCTGTAGAGCAGAAAGCCCAGGCCGCTAAAAAGCACCATAAAAAAGCCGCTAAACCTGCTGTAGAGCAGAAAGCCCAGGCCGCTAAAAAGCATCACAAAAAAGCAGTAAAACACGAAGCTGCTAAACCAGCTGCTCAGCCAGCTGCGTAAGGTACAAGCTTAACCGTGCCCTTCGGGGCACGTTGGTAAACCGGCGCTGAACCGGAAAAGGTTCTGCGCCGTTTTTTTATCCGGAGGGCGTATGCTGCGACGCTATCGGTTTGAGCTCATTCTGTTCCTGCTTATTTTATGCGCGCTCATCGCAAGCCATTTTTATCTTTCCTGATTGTAGCACGCTGATTTTACTCCCACTTTCGTGCTGTCCCGTCTATAGTATTTTCATAGGGTTCACTTTTAATAATCATAATTACCCCCACCAGAGTGTGATATGCGTAAATCTGTTGTGTTGTTGCTGGGAACGTTTGGTCTTTTTTCTGGATTTTCACAGGCGGATGATGGCGGCGATGACGCCATTAGCGCGAAAGAGCTTAAGACGCTTTTTTTCGGTCATGACGATCGTACTCGCGTCACCGACCCAACACAGGCCCCCTGGGATGCTATTGGACAACTGGAAACCGCCAGCGGCAACCTGTGCACCGCGACGTTGATCACCCCGCAATTAGCCCTGACGGCAGGCCACTGCCTGTTGACGCCCCCTAACGGAAAGCCAGACAAAGCGGTAGCCTTACGGTTTGTGTCGCAAAAAGGTGTCTGGCGCTATGAAATCCACGGCATCGAAGGCCGGGTTGATCCTTCTCTGGGTAAACGACTGAAACCGGATGGTGATGGCTGGATAGTGCCGCCCGCGGCAGCGTCATGGGATTTTGGTCTGATCATTCTGCGCTACCCGCCTTCAGGCATTACGCCACTGCCGTTATTCGACGGAGATAAAGCGGCGCTCACCGCCGCGCTGAAAGCCGCCGACCGTAAAGTCACGCAGTCAGGCTACCCGGTCGATCATCTGGATGCGCTTTACACCCATACCGACTGTGTTGTAACGGGCTGGGCACAAACCAGCGTGCTGTCGCACCAGTGCGATACGTTACCGGGTGACAGTGGTTCGCCCTTGATGCTGAAAACCGATAACGGCTGGCAATTGATTGGTGTTCAAAGCTCCGCTCCAGCGGCGAAAGACCGATGGCGAGCCGATAACCGGGCCCTATCCGTCACCGGTTTTCGCGATAAGCTGGAAGCGCTGGCTCAAGAGTAAGCCAGCGCGGCTGCGGGAGAAAAAGGGGTAACGGGTTATCAGGCGAGTTTTATCATGACCATACCCGCCAGCAGCAATATCAGTCCTATCCAGCCTTTGTTATTTAACCGCTGGCCGAACAGTACCCAACCGGCGGCAAGGGTGGCGGCGATACCAAAACCGCCCCACAGCGCATAGGCCACCGAAAGATCGATACCTTTGACCGCCTGCGACAGGGCGCTGAACGCCCCCAGAACCGCGGCTATCGACATCAGGCCATAGACTTTACGACGAAAACCGTCGGAGAATTTCAGCAGAACGTTGGCGAAAATTTCCAGCACGATGGCGAAACCCAGCCAGGCCGCATGAACCCATTCAAACTGTTGCATGGTTCTGCTCCTTCTGCTGTTTGGTCGGTTTACGGGTACCTGATTTAATCAGCACAATACCCGCGACCAGCGTCGTTAACCCGGCGACTTTCATTGTTGTTAATGTTTCGTCAAATATCAGGACGCTGAAGAGTGTAATCAATAAAATACCGATCCCTTCCCACAGCGCATACGCCACACCCAGCGCAATTTTTTTCACCGCAAATGAGAGGAAAATATAGGAAAGTGAAATCATCACCAGCATTAAAATAAAACCGGTACTGCCATCGCTGACGCTCGCCCACTTCATCGACAGCGTGCCGGTAATCTCAGCGATAATAGCCAGAGCGAGTAAAATCCAGTAAAACATGTTTTTCTCCTGCTTGAGAATATAATCCATCGTGGCCCGCCGCATGCGGCAAACCAAAAAAAATATGAAATTAAATCAGACAGCTAAGCGCGTAGCGCCAGCTCAGGCAGAAGAGATAACTATAGGGCGGTGCGCCAGTGTTGCTCACCAGCAACCAGGCAGAAGGAGGTGAAAAATACAGCGGTGTTGTTTGAAGAATACGTCCTGAACACATTGTCCATAAAATTACAATTATCCGCGTTGTTGCTTCTCGTCTTTGCGGATGAAAATTGTCCTCGGTAGTTAAACACGCTAAATTTGTACCATAAGCCAGGATTTTACTCAAAGTCTTTGCAATTCTTTACCCACACCGTTTGATTTTGGTTAGTTTATTGCAACGCGTTTCACCTTTATTATAAATAAAAAGCATATTTCGGAGTCACCATGGCTAAACCCATTATTACCCTGAACGGGTTAAAAATTGTCATCATGCTGGGCATGCTGGTGATCATACTGACGGGCGTGCGATTTGCAGCCGACATCATCGTGCCCTTTATTCTGGCGCTGTTTATTGCGGTGATCCTTAACCCGCTGGTACGGCGCATGACGCGGCTACGCATCCCGCGCGTGCTGGCGATTACCCTGCTCATCAGCGTGATTATTGTTGCCATGGTATTACTGGTTGCCTATCTCGGCACCTCGCTGAATGAACTGGCGCGCACGTTACCGAAGTACCGATCGTCGCTGGCGATACCGCTGCTGCAGCTTGAACCCTGGCTGCAACGCGCAGGTATTGAAGTCTCGGTTGAGGAACTCCTTAAATATATCGACCCCAATGCGGCCATGACGATCGTCACCAGCCTGCTGGCGCAGCTTTCGAATGCTATGACCTCCATTTTCCTGCTGTTTTTAACGGTGGTGTTTATGCTGCTGGAGGTGCCTCAACTGCCGGCAAAGCTGCAGCAGATAATGGTCCGTCCGGTTGAGGGCATGGGGGCGATTCAACGCGCGCTGGACAGCGTCTCACGCTATCTGGTGCTGAAAACCGCCATTAGCCTGGTTACGGGTGGTGTCGTCTGGGTGATGCTGCTGGCGCTGGACGTCCGCTTCGCGTTCGTCTGGGGATTACTGGCCTTCGCGCTCAACTACATTCCCAACATCGGTTCCGTGCTGGCAGCGATCCCCCCTATCCTTCAGGTGCTGGTTTTCAGCGGGCTGTATGATGCGCTGGTTCTGCTGGCCGGATATCTGGCCATTAACCTGCTGTTCGGCAATATTCTTGAGCCACGGATGATGGGACGCGGGCTGGGGCTATCCACATTGGTCGTCTTTTTGTCTTTGATTTTCTGGGGTTGGCTGCTCGGTCCCGTCGGTATGCTGCTCTCCGTTCCGCTGACCATCATTGTGAAGATTGGTCTGGAACAGACCGAGGGCGGACAAAGCATCGCCGTGCTGCTGAGCGATATGAGCCAGAAATAGCGCTGACAGGAGGAATGTATAGATCCTCCTGTCTTCGCGATAAGCGCCCGAATAGTTACAAATGGAGATTCACGCCACGTGCGGCGACGGGGCTTATCCCAGCGCGTCGACTACTCGCGCCAGCCCATTGCCGGTGCGACATGTTTGAGAATGGACTCAATCACATGCGCATTGTAATCCACACCGAGCTGGTTCGGTACGGTCAACAGTAACGTATCCGCTTCAGCAATCGCCTCGTCTTTTTTCAGCTGTTCGATAAGCTTGTCCGGCTCCGCGGCATAGCTGCGGCCGAAGATCGCGCGCGTTTTCTCGTCAAGATACCCCACGCTATCGCTGTCGTTGCGGCTGGCACCGAAGTACATCCGGTCACGGTCGTCCATCAGGGCAAAAATACTGCGGCTGACCGACACGCGCGGCTCACGCGTATGCCCTGCCTCTTTCCACGCCTGGCGGTACGCGCGGATCTGTTTTGCCTGCTGAATATGGAACGGCTCACCGGTTTCATCGTCTTTCAGCGTAGAACTTTGCAGATTCATGCCGAGCTTAGCGGCCCATACTGCGGTCGCATTCGAACCGGCGCCCCACCAGATACGCTCGCGCAGCCCTTCGGAATAGGGTTCCAGTCGCAGCAGCCCCGGTGGATTCGGAAACATCGGCTGTGGATTCGGCTTTGCAAATCCTTCGCCGCGCAGAACCTCAAGCAGTACCTCGGTATGACGGCGTGCCATATCTGATTCGTTTTCCCCTTCCTGCGGTACATAGCCGAAATGACGCCAGCCATCAATGACCTGCTCCGGGGAGCCCCGGCTGATGCCAAGCTGCAAACGACCGCCGGAAATCAGATCCGCCGCACCGGCATCCTCGGCCATGTACATCGGGTTTTCATAGCGCATATCAATCACGCCGGTACCGATCTCGATGGTTTTCGTTTTGGCCCCAATTGCGGCCAGCAGAGGGAACGGAGAGCTCAGCTGACGAGCAAAGTGGTGCACGCGAAAATAGGCGCCGTCCGCCCCCAGCTCTTCGGCTGCTACGGCCAGGTCGATGGACTGCAGCAGGGTGTCTGCTGCCGAGCGCGTGCCGGACTGCGGAGAAGGCGTCCAGTGACCAAACGATAAAAAGCCGATCTTTTTCATAATCCTGTGTCCTGATAATGCGTTGCGTTCTCCCTACTGTACGCATTACCTGTGGAGAATAAATGGCGTTTCTTTAACGAAATGATTCAAATAAATTGATTGAATTTTTTTCAGGTCCGTCGGGTGAAAAACGGCTGGTTATCGGTTTGATTTAACGTTACATCTCTATATCAGGACTTTTACATCGGACAGAAAATGAAAAGACGCTATGTTGTTGCGGATGTTTTTACTGACACTCCGTTTCTGGGTAACCCTGTTGCCGTCGTACTCGATGCTCAAGGCATGAACAAAGCACAAATGCAGCAGGTCGCCGTTGAATTTGGCTACAGCGAAACCACGTTCGTTTTGCCGCCAGACAATCCTTCCCATACAGCACGCGTGCGAATCTTTACGCCCTCGCGCGAGATCCCCTTCGCCGGGCACCCGAATGTTGGAACGGCTTACGTGCTTGCCCATTACGCCGCGATGAATCATCAGCGCCTGCCTGATACGCTACACTTCGAGGAAATAGCCGGTGTGGTGCCCGTTCGCCTGTTGCGCGACAACGATACGGTCACTGGCGCAGAACTCCTGGTGCCTGAGGCACTCTCGTGCCGCTCTGAAGTCAGCCCGGAAAGCGTGGCTGCCTGCTTATCCCTGAACACGGAAGATATCCGTACCGAGGTACATAGGCCTGTGGTCGCGTCGGTAGGTCTGCCCTTTCTGATAGCCGAGCTGGCTTCTCGTGAGGCGCTTCGTCGATGCGTGCCGAATTTACAGGGTTTTCGCGCGACTTTACCGCTGGATGGCGCCGTTTCCCTCTACGCCTACACCCTGGATACGAATGCTGATGAACCTCATGATGTGCAGGCCCGCATGTTTACTCCCCGCATGACAGAAGATCCTGCCACAGGCAGCGCGACTGCCGCTGCGACAGCGCTGCTGGCGTTGCACCGTAATAAAACGACGCTTAATCTTAACGTCAGTCAGGGCGTTGATATGGGACGAGCAAGCGTGCTGTTCGCGGGATACGATGCCTCGTCGGGAGAGGCGGTGGTTCGCGTTGGCGGAAATTGCGTGATGACGCTTGAAGGCACATTCTCGCTCTAGCGGAGGAAGGTCCTGTACATTTACCGTGCCTGATGGGATATATTGGCACACTATTTTTATCACAGGTAAAACCAGCAATGGCTCTGATCCCCAAAAACTACGCGAGACTTGAAAGTGGCTATCGCGAAAAAGCGTTAAAAATCTATCCCTGGGTATGCGGACGCTGCTCGCGCGAGTTTGTCTATTCCAATCTGCGCGAACTGACGGTTCACCATATCGATCACGACCATACCAACAACCCGGAAGATGGCAGTAACTGGGAGCTGTTGTGTCTGTTTTGCCACGATCACGAACATTCGAAATACACCGAAGCGGATCAGTACGGTACCACCGTGGTCGCCGGGGAAGACGCGCAAAAAGACGTGGGCGTCGCCACGTTTAACCCGTTTGCCGATTTAAAAGCGATGATGAACAAGAAGAAGTAATGCTTCAACCGCGGCGCGGGAGGCTCAGGGGGCACAGGCCCCCTTCTGCTTTACGCCACGATCAACGCAAAACGCTCTTTCAGAATACGGGGGATGTCGTCCTCCGCCAACTGCCGGGTTTCCGTGCCCTTCGCCGTAATGGTTTTCAGCATATTCCCCAGTAAAATCTCGCGTCCCTCCGGTCGATGCTGCACCACCACACGCTTCTGCACAAAAATGGCATCCGGGTGCGTGGAGTTAAGGTAGTTGGCCGGAACGAAATCAATCCACTCCTGTGGGGTGAGATCAAAGCCGTACTGACGGGCCCATTCTCCCGCCACCTTCGCCTGAAGCAGATATTCGCCCTCAGCGCTGCGGCTAAGCCGGAACGTGTCAAAATCCTGTGCGATATCAACATCAAGCGTGTCCAGAGCCATTGGCGCACGAATGCCATAGCTGCCAAACCCGAGGTCGCAAAGCCACTGTCGGCTCTCCACCTCAGCAATTAACGCCATATGGGTTTTTGGCCGCCGTACGGGATAGAACATCGGGCGTGCCGCCACAAAACGGTAAGGAATACCTAACGCCTCCAGCGCCATGGCAAACAGCCCGTTCACCTCATAGCAGTAGCCGCCGCGCCCCGGTGTTAACAGCTTATCGGCAATATCGTCAGGTGCCAGCGAGACAATTTTCCCCGCCTGTACATCCAGATTTTCAAACGGAATTGCAAAAAGCTGATGACGCATAAGCGCATGCAGGGTACCCGTATCGGCAGCCGCGGGGCCAGTGTAGTTTATGCGTTTGAAATACGTGGAAATATCAAAATTATCGCTGTGCATAATGCCTCCTTGTCCTGAACATGTCGGACACTATAGATGGCGTGCATTATTGGCTGTATAGTCAGTTTTATCGAAAATTAGCCTGAACAGATACCATGTCTGCCCCATCCCCGTCCTCTCCTCACTATCGCCGTATTGCGGATATGCTGCGTCTTACAATTACGTCTGGCGCGTTGCGAGCCGGTGACAAGATCATCTCCGCGCGTAAACTGGCCGAACGCGAGCATGTCAGTCTTCCGACGGCGCTTGAAGCGCTGCGCTGCCTTGAGGCCGAGGGGCTGATTGTTGCACGTCCGCGTTCAGGTTATTACATCCACCAGACAAGCCTTCCGCAGCCTGTGGAGCCTTCTCGTTCTCCGCCAGGCCCGGTTCCCGTCACCCTGTCGGCCATGGCCCGGTCGCTGTTCAGCAGTTCAGAAGCCCGTCTGGTGCCTCTGGGTGCAGCCCTGCCCGATCCTGCGTGGCTGCCGGGCGAGACGCTACAGCGGGCGCTGCACTCCGCGGGCCGACGTCTGGATGCGCACGGTCAGAGCTATAGCCTGCCGCCGGGAAGGCGTGATTTGCGAAGCAAGATTGCCGCGCGTTCTGCACAGTGGGGAGCCCGTTTCAGCGCGGATGACCTTATTATCACCGCAGGTGCGACGCAGGCGTTGCGCCTTGCGCTACGAGCCGTGTGCCAGCCCGGTGATGTGGTGGCGATTGAGCAGCCAGCCTACTTTGGTACGCTCCTGCTGCTGGAGGATTTGGGTCTGAAGGCCTTATCGATCCCCACCGATCCTGTTGAGGGCCTGCTGCTGGAACCGCTGGCGGACGCCATTCGGTGCCACCGCCCGGCCGCCGTTCTGGCCTCCCCTACGGTGCAAAACCCTTTGGGCGCCAGTATGCCCGTCACGCGTAAGCAGGAACTCGTTGCCCTGCTTGACGCGGCAGATATTCCTCTCATTGAAGATGATGTTTACGGCGATCTTGTCGGCGAGGGACAACGTCCCCCAGCCTGTAAAGCGTTCGACCAGAGTGGAAATGTCATTTATTGCAGCTCCCTGTCTAAAACGCTTGCGCCCGGCTGGCGAATCGGCTGGATTGCCGCCGGACGCTACTTTCCGCAGGTTTTACAGGCCCGCATGGCCGGAGACTGGGCAGGCGCTCCGCTGCTGGAAGCCGCAACGAGCGAAGTCCTGGCGAGCGGCGATTACGATCGCCATCTGCGGCGGCTCAAGCGTCGCGTTGCGGAGGGAATTGACGCTGTCGTGGCGCGGGTCGAGGCAAGTTTTCCTCCCGGCACGCGTGTTAACGCGCCCGCCGCGGGTTACTTGCTGTGGGTAGAACTTCCTTTGCAGGTCAACGCGCTGGAGGTACATCGTCGCGCGCTGGCGCTGGGTATTGGCGTCAGCCCCGGCCCGCTGTTTTCCCCTGCCGCAGAGCTGTCTCACTTTTTGCGGCTAAACTGCGCAAACGAACCGACGCCCCGCCTGCTGAATGCCGTGGAGCGGATTGGGGCGCTGTGTTATGAACTGGCGGATGCGCGGCCGTGACGGTCTGCGGTCCTTTTTCACAAATTCAGGATTGCGCGCTCTTTAACGACAGCGTCAGGATTGGCTCTTTTTATCGCGGTCAGAAAAGCCGTGAAGTTATGATTCCAGAGGGTGAGATTGTTATAAAACTGCACCTGCTTTTCATTAGCACCGTCACGGTAAATAACAATCCAGACCCGTCGGCTATTTATCTCGATATTCCCCGGCCCGATTTTAATGATAGTAGCCAGCGCAATCTTACGGGTGGCGTTGTTTTTAACTTCATATAAAAACTGGTCATCATAAAACCATGTTTTACCTGCATTCCCGCCAAAAATTGAGGGGTTAGCAGATATCTTTTTCATCCCGTTATGATTTGAAATAAGGCGCTTTGCCTGGCGAATACGTCTGACAACAAATCTTAACAGGATGAAAAGCGCAATGAGGGGCAGCGCGACTGATATCATTTTTAGGCTCTCGTACATATCCCTGCCCCGTCATACATTCTTATTAACGCCGTGAGTATAACGCGGCGATCGTTTATGACAATATCCTACCTTGCCACCGGCAAATCTGCGTACCGCGTCGTATACGCCGGTGACAGCATCTCACGCTTCATCGCCCAGGATTTCTCAATCCCCTGCCCGGCAAACCATATCTTCCCTTTGCCGGAATGGTTTACGCTGTCGATTATCTCCATCAGCGCTGCGCTATTGGCACACAGGCGGTTATCATCAAACAAATTCAGCTGGGCGACGCCGCTGCTGAAAAAATCCGCCAGCATCACCCCCGCTTTCATATAGCGATACCCGTCAAGCCATATACGCCCCAGCGCCTCCGTAGCAGCACGGATGATATCGCGCGTGTCATTGGTGGGTGTCATCAGGGTGACTGAGGCCTGGTTGCCGTAATAAATTTCGTTGTCGGCATGCGGGCTGGTGCGCACAAACACGCTGATAAAGCGGCAATACTGATGCTCGCCGCGCAGTTTTTCGGCGGCACGCTCCGCGTAGGCACAAATGGCCTGGTGCATCTCTTCGTATTGCGTAATACGGTGTCCAAACGAACGACTACAGATAATTTGCTGCTTCGTCGGGGTAAACTCTTCCAGATCAAGACAAGGCTCACCGCGAAGCTCGCGCGCCGTGCGTTCCATTACCACGTTAAAATGTTTGCGAATGACCCAGGAGGACGCTTCCGCCAGCTCCAGCGCCGTGGTAATCCCCATGGCGTTGAGTTTTTTCGTGATGCGTCGCCCGACACCCCACACTTCCTCTACCGGCACCTTCGCCAGCAGCTTACGCTGCCGTTCGCGATCCGATAGATCGACCACGCCGCCGGTGGCAGACCACCGCTTCGCCGCATAGTTGGCCAGCTTCGCCAGCGTTTTGGTCGGGGCAATACCGACCCCAACGGTCAACCCCGTATTTTTAGCGACCTGGTTGCGCATCTGATGGCCAAAAGCCTCCAGCGACATGCAGCGGCTGACGCCCGACACGTTCACGAAGGCTTCATCAATCGAGTAGATCTCAATTGCCGGAGCAAGATCGGTCAGCGTTTGCATCACCCGGCTGCTGAGATCGGCATACAGCGCATAGTTCGAGCTAAAAACATACACCCGCGCCGGATAACCCTTCTCCTTGAATTTAAAGTAGGGCTCACCCATTTTTATGCCGAACTGTTTGGCCTCCCGCGACAGCGAAATAATGCAGCCGTCGTTGTTCGAGACCACCACGATGGGTTTGCCCTCCAGATCGGGGCGAAACACCCTCTCGCAGGAGGCATAAAAGCTATTCACATCAACCAGTGCGAACATGTTTATACGTTTTGAGGGTGTGAGTGACAACGCCGAAGATTTGTAGCTCCTCTTCTGACTGGAAGGTAATCGGCTGATAGCGGGCATTATGCGGCAGCAACCTCAAAACCGGACGGGTCTGTAGCTCTTTCACCGTAAACTCACCGGCAACCGACGCCACGACGATATCCCCATGTTCGGCATTTAACGAACGATCGACCACCAGCAGATCGCCGTCGCCGATCCCAGCCCCAATCATCGAGTCACCACTCACTTTTATAAAGTAGGTCGCACTAGGGTGCCTGACCGCCAGCCGGTTAAGATCGAGACGATCCTCCACATAATCCTGCGCCGGGCTGGGGAAGCCGCAGGCGACGCGCTCCAGAAAGAGAGGTAATTCAATGACTTGATTAGAGTGATAAGAAAAGAGATTGCCCATAAATGCTTTCCTGCCGCAATACTGTATATAAATACAGTATTACGGATTATGGGCCAGGATCAAGATGCTTTCCGGCGGTGAAGCCGAACGTATTGAAGTTTGAACGGATTTAGTTCAACGATCGGCCTACCAGCGTATTCAGCGTTTCCAGAGCGTCAGGCGGCAGTTGCAGTTCTCCTGCTGCGAGATTTTGCCGCAAATGCGCCACGGAAGAGGTGCCGGGGATCAGCAGAATATTCGGGGAACGTTGCAGCAGCCATGCCAGCGCAACCTGCATCGCGGTTGCGCCAAGGGAATCCGCGACGGCCTGCAGATCGCTGGATTGCAGTGGCGTAAAGCCGCCCAATGGGAAAAACGGCACATAGGCAATCCCCTGCTGCGCCAGTAAATCCACCAGCGCATCGTCGCCGCGGTTCACTATGTTGTACATGTTCTGCACGCAGACAACAGGCACCATCTTCTGCGCTTCCGCAACCTGAGTGGCCGTGACATTGCTCAGACCAATGTGGCGTACCAGCCCTTGCTGCTGTAACTCTGCGAGGGTGGAAAGCGGTTCAGCAATCGATCCTTCTGCCGGGCCATGAGCGCTAAACATGATCCGCAGATTCACCACATCCAGTACATCCACCTGCAGATTACGCAGGTTATCATGCACCGCCTGAGTCAGCTCCTGCGCGGAAAAGGCCGGCAGCCAGGCACCTTTATCGTTGCGGCGGGCCCCGATCTTGGTGACGATAGTGAGATCGTCCCGGTACGGATGAAGCGCCTCGCGGATCAGCTGATTGGTCACATGGGGACCATAAAAATCGCTGGTATCGATATGATTCACCCCCGCCGCCACGGCTTCGCGTAACACCTCCAGCGCGGCATTTTTATCTTTCGGAGGGCCAAATACGCCCGGTCCGGCAAGCTGCATCGCGCCGTACCCCAGTCGTGTAACCGTCCGCGTACCGAGCGCGTACGTCCCGCTTTTATCAATGCTGCTCATGTTGACCGTCCTCATAAAAATGTTCCGGATTTACAACAGGTTCCTGACCGGAGCCCTTCGTTAAGCGCGAGTTAAATTAAAGTTTAAATTCTATACGACGATAGTATTGGTGTACCTCTGCCTCTTCTCTAACGGACGACCGCTATGCTGAAAAATCTGCACGTGATTACCGGTATTATCTTTGCCCTCACCATATTCTGTCTGCTGCAAGTTGTCACGGGAGGGTTGTTCTACTCCGCCGTCAGCAACGATCGCCATAACTTCCAGAACTCCGGCGTGCTCAATGCCCAGCAGGAAAATCTGAGCGACAGCGTAAACACGCTGGTAAAAACGCGCGTCACCGTGACCCGCGTGGCGATCCGCTACCTGAAAAACCAGCGCGATCCGGCTTCCCTTGCCGCGATCAACAAACTGCTTGATACCGCAAGTAACTCGCTGGCTAAAGCAGAAACCTATAACAAAGCGTGGCAGAAACTGCCGCAGGTTAACGGCCAGAATGCGGCGTTAACTGACGAGATGCAAAAATCCTGGAATCAGATGCATGAGGTCATGCGTTTGTCGATTCAGTATCTTCGCGCCGACAACTACCAGGCCTATGGCGATCTGGATGCTCAGCAGGCTCAGGATGATATGGAAGCGGTCTATAACCGCTGGCGCGCCGAAAACAACACGCTGCTGAAAGCGGCAACCGAAGAGAACCAAAGCAGCTTTACGCAAATGCAGTGGACGCTGGCAGTCATTTTCCTGGCCGTTATCGCCGTGCTGGTGGTCATCTGGCAGGGGTTACAACACCTGCTGTTAAAACCACTCAACACCATTATGAACCATATTCGCGCCATTGCGGGGGGCGACCTGACGCAGAATATCGCGCTCTCTGGCCGCAATGAAATGGGTCAACTGGCCGCAGGCCTGCATGAGATGCAACAATCTCTGGTGACTACCGTCAGCGCCGTGCGCGGCAGTACCGACTCCATCTACACCGGCGCAGGTGAAATTGCCGCAGGCAGCAACGATCTTTCCGCTCGCACCGAAGAGCAGGCCGCCTCGCTCGAAGAGACGGCCGCCAGCATGGAAGAGCTGACCGCGACGGTTAAACAGAACTCCGATAACGCCCGTCAGGCTACGTTACTGGCGAAGAATGCCTCTGAAACCGCAGCACGTGGTGGCCACGTCGTGGATAACGTGGTTCGCACCATGACCGAAATTGCCGACAGTTCCCAGCAGATTGCCCACATTACTGGCGTGATTGACAGCATCGCGTTCCAGACCAATATTCTGGCGCTTAACGCCGCGGTAGAAGCCGCACGCGCCGGGGAACAGGGGCGTGGTTTTGCGGTCGTCGCAGGCGAAGTTCGTACGCTGGCGAGCCGCAGTGCACAGGCGGCGAAAGAGATCAAAGGGCTTATCGAGAACTCCGTCAGCCGGGTGAATACCGGTTCTGAGCAGGTTAGCGAAGCGGGCGCGACCATGAAGGAGATTGTCGCCGCCGTGACCCGCGTAACCGATATCATGGGTGAGATTTCGTCGGCCTCCGATGAGCAGAGCCGCGGTATTGAACAGGTGAGCCTGGCCGTTTCGCAAATGGACAGCGTGACGCAGCAAAACGCCGCGCTGGTGCAGCAGTCCGCTACGGCGGCGGCGGCACTGGAAGATCAGTCCGAACAGCTGCGTCAGGCTGTGGCCGCGTTTCGTCTGAACGGAAAAGAACACGCGGTCGCCTCACGTCCGGCAAATGTGAAAACGCCGCAGCTACTGCGTCCGGCAACGGCTAACGCCACGCCTGACAGTCACTGGGAAACCTTCTGAGTCACAGGCGGGCGATCGCCTCGCCCGCAAAAACCGCCTTAACGGCTGCGCTTGGCGTGCCGTTCCCAGTTCTCCTGTTTCGCTTCATCGGATTTCCGCAGTGAAACGTAACATGCCCCGCTGCCGCCGTGATGCGGCAGCGCCACGCAGAAAGCCTGCACTTCCTCGAACTCAGTTAACCAGCGTGCCAGATAGCTGCGCACCACATTGGGATGCGAATTCTGTTCGCGCCCTTTCCCGTGAATGATGATCAGGTTACGTAATCCGTCACGACGGGCCTGACTGATAAAGGAATACAGCATCTGTCGGCAGCGTTCGGCGGGCTGACGCAACAGGTTTAAGCTGGCCTGTCGGTCGTATTTCCCCGAACGCAGCTTCTCTATAACGCCCTGCTGTACCCCTTCGCGCTGGAACGCCAGCGGTTCTTCAAGGGGCAGGAGTTCCAGAAACCCCAGCGTCAGAAAGTTGTCCAGCTGTTCAGTATCCATCTCCTGCCGCGCCCGTGCGTTTCTCATCGGCTGCCAGTGGATATCCGAGCAGCGCTTCATGGGCTGGACATCCTCCATGGCGTCAAGAAAAAGTGATTTGTCGTCAGGGTTCATGGGGATCCTCCGGCTACTTCTGAGGGAGGTACTATACCTGTGCCAGACATGTGTCTCAATAACCGTCAGCGGCCCACTCACGGCATATATATTTACCCGGCGAATATATAATAAGGGTGATACGCACTTAAACCAGACTTAACTAAAACTTCAGTGAAGGTAAAATAAGTGATTTACGTTAAAAATTCGTGAAATCAATCACTCGTCAACCTGTCTTTTTTCGGAAAAGGTGTTATAACTAAATAAACCTGCCCCATGGAAATAATACTCAGGACTGGCAAAAGGACGTACTGCTGTGTGTACTGTAGGGTCTGTCTGATGTCGGGCAGACTCTGTTTTTTTATTTTTAATTTTCCGCTGCGTCTATTTTTCTCGCTTCCCTTCTGAATTGCGTAATTAAGGATTCAGCAAGAGGTGTCTGACGTGAATCACGTCGCTGAATTAAATAATACGCGGCTTTTGGAAGCGATTCGACAACCGGCAGAATGACGAGACGGTGCGCCAGAAGCGGGTCAGAGCCCAACTCCTGCGGCAGGATACTTAAAAAATCACTTTGCGCAACCAAGCTTATACAGGACGAAAATGTTTCACACACCACCCCAATTCGCGGTATTTGCGAGCGGTGGCGAAATAGATCTTCTAATTGCTTATAATAGCTTCCCCGCGGCGTCGGCATTGTCCAGTTATAATGCAAAAGTTCATTAATGGATGTTGCCCCTGTCGCCGGATGCCCTTCCCGGCAAAATACCGCAAACGGTTTTTCAAACAACTTTTCGAACGTAAATTCATGGTCGTAAGGCCCCTGATAATAGGTGTTAATGGTGAAATCCAGCTCACCCTGGCGTAATTCATTGATCATCGACACCAGCTGCCCTTCCATAATCCGCACCTTGACCTGGGGGTGTTGTGCATGAAAGCGCGTAATAACGGCGGGCATCAGGCTGCGTGAAACGCTGGCGCCCATCCCGATATTGATCTGCCCGGCCAGTTCCCCCTGCCGCTGGCGAATATCATCCTGCGCCGCACGCAACTCTTCCAGAATCAGTCTGGCGCGCTGGTAGAAGCCCTCGCCACACTCGGTCAAGGCAACACCTTTACTCCGGCGCACAAAAAGCTGTGCCGCCATACCTTCTTCCAGCTCTTTGATCGATTTGGTCAGCGCTGGCTGCGAAAGATTCAGCGTCCTGCTGGCACCGCGAATACTGCCCTGACGCGCGACTTCAACAAACGCCCGGATTTGATGAAATTTAATCTGAAATGTCATAGCCCGACCGATAACCGTTGTTTATCAGAGTAAAGAAACTGTCATCTACTTTAATGGAAAGGGATGTGCGAGGGTAATTCCTGAACGGTTAAAACTGTGAAAAATCGGTTAGTGATAAGTAAAAACTATCACAGCGTGAAGCAGTTCACATTTTTTAATGATGACGGGAAGAGATATGGACACACTGGCGCAGTACATCCAGACATTAACGCCGCAGCTGAGCGCGTGGCGTCGCGATTTTCACCATTTTGCGGAATCCGGCTGGGTAGAGTTTAGAACTGCAGCGAAAGTCGCTGAAATTCTTGATTCGCTGGGGTACGAACTGGCGATGGGGCGTGATGTGGTGGATGCCGAAAGCCGAATGGGATTGCCCGATGACGCAACGCTGGCGCGAGAATTTGCCCGAGCGCGTGCGCAAGGCGCCCCCGAAAAATGGCTGGCACCGTTTGAAGGCGGATTTACCGGCATTGTGGCGACCCTTAAGACCGGCCGTCCGGGGCCAACCCTGGCGTTTCGCGTAGACATGGATGCCCTTGATTTAAGCGAAGCGCAGGACAACAGCCATCGCCCGTTCCGCGACGGTTTTGCCTCCTGCAACCCGGGAATGATGCACGCCTGCGCGCATGACGGCCATACCACCATTGGTCTGGGACTGGCGCAGGTGCTTAAGCAGAATGAAGCGCAGCTCAGCGGCACCATCAGGCTCATCTTTCAGCCTGCCGAAGAAGGGACGCGCGGCGCACGCGCTATGGTTGCCGCCGGGGCGCTGGATGGCGTGGACTATTTTACTGCCATCCATATCGGTACCGGCGTGCCTGCCGGAACGGCGATCTGCGGCAGCGATAACTTTATGGCGACCACCAAGTTCGACGTGAGTTTTACGGGCGTTGCCGCACACGCAGGCGGAAAACCGGAGGACGGGCGAAACGCCCTGCTCGCCGCCGCGCAGGCCGCTCTCGCCTTACACAGCATCGCACCGCACAGTGAAGGGGCTTCCCGCGTCAACGTCGGGGTCATGCAGGCCGGAAGCGGCCGCAACGTGGTGCCCGCGAATGCGCTCATCAAAGTGGAAACCCGCGGGGAAAGCGAAGCCATAAATCAGTATGTCTTTGAACGCGCGCAGGCCGTCATTACCGGGGCGGCCGCACTCTACGGCGTGAAGGCGGAGATGCGTTTGATGGGGGCCGCCACCTCCAGCGCGCCCACACCGGCCTGGGTTGATTATCTGCGCGAACAGGCGAGCCAGGTTTCCGGCATTGATCGCGCTATCGATAAGGTCAAAGCCCCCGCCGGCTCCGAAGACGCCACGCTGATGATGGCCCGCGTGCAGCAAAACGGCGGCATGGCGTCGTATATGGTATTCGGCACGGATTTGAGCGCCGGCCATCACAACGAAAAATTCGACTTCGATGAACAGGTTATGGCTATCGCCATCGAAACGCTGGCGCGGACTGCGCTCAATTTTCCCTGGACGCGAGGTGTGTAATGCAGGAGAACTACGCTTTTATTGCCGATGCCATCGATACGCGATGTCAGACGCTAACCGATATAGCCGATGCCATCTGGGATCACCCTGAAACCCGCTTTGAAGAATTTTGGTCCGCCGAACGACTCGCTGGCGCGCTGGAAGCCGAAGGCTTTACGTTGACTCGCGAGGCTGGCGGTATTCCAAACGCTTTTATTGCGAGCTACGGCAGTGGGAAACCGGTTATCGCCCTGCTCGGTGAATACGATGCGCTGGCCGGGCTAAGCCAGCAGGCGCATTGTGCAACCGCGCAATCCGCCACGCCGGGAGCGAATGGTCACGGCTGCGGGCATAACCTCCTGGGCACCGCGGCGCTGGCCGGTGCGGTGGCGGTAAAAAGCTGGCTTGAACAGCATGGCGGTAGCGGAACGGTGCGTTTTTACGGCTGCCCCGGGGAAGAAGGCGGCTCCGGCAAAACCTTTATGGTGCGGGAAGGACTGTTTGATGACGTCGATGCCGCCGTCACCTGGCACCCGGAAGCCTTTGCCGGCATGTTTAACGTCAGCACCCTGGCCAATATTCAGGCCGCCTGGCGTTTTCACGGCGTGGCGGCGCATGCGGCCAACTCCCCTCATCTGGGACGCAGCGCGCTGGATGCCGTGACGCTGATGACGACCGGCACCAACTTCCTTAATGAACACATCATTGAGAAAGCACGTGTCCATTACGCCATCACCGATACCGGCGGGATTTCGCCCAACGTGGTGCAGGCCCAGGCCGAAGTGCTGTACCTGATCCGCGCCCCGGAGATGGCCGATGCGCAGCAGATCTACGAACGCATTGAGAAAATCGCGCAGGGCGCGGCAATGATGACCGAAACCACCGTGGAGTGTCGCTTTGATAAAGCTTGCTCCAGCTACCTGCCGAACCGCACGCTTGAGGCGGCAATGTACCGGGCGTTACAACACTACGGCACGCCGGCGTGGACTGCCGAAGAGCGCGACTTTGCCCATGAGATCCGCGCCACGCTCACGCCCAACGACCTGCAGAACAGCCTCAAAAATATAGCCGCCACGGGCGGAGACGCCGGTAAAGCCTTTGCCCGCCATCATCAGGAGACACTCCTGGTGGATGAGATTGCGCCCTATGCCATTACCGACAACGTGCTGGCGGGTTCAACGGATGTGGGTGACGTCAGCTGGAAAATGCCGGTCGCCCAGTGCTTCAGCCCCTGCTTTACCGTGGGAACGCCGCTGCATACCTGGCAACTGGTGGCACAGGGGCGAACCTCCATTGCTCACAAAGGCATGCTGCTGGCCGGGAAAGTCATGGGCGCCACGGCACTGAATCTGCTGCAGGATGCAGCCCTGCTAAAAAAATGTCGTGAAGAGTTCGAACAACAAATACAAGAAAAACCGTACGTGTGTCCGATCCCACAGGGCGTGACACCGTCACCTTTAAAATAAAAAAACACAACACAACAACACAACACTCCCGAGGAACGCCCATGAGTATGTCATCCATACCTTCGCATTCCCCATCCGGTAAGCTCTATGGCTGGGTTGAAAGGATCGGCAATAAAGTGCCACACCCTTTCCTGCTGTTTATCTATCTGATTGTCATTTTGATGGTTGCCACCGCCGTGCTCTCCGCCTTTGACGTGAGCGTGCGAAGTCCGGCGGATGGCAGCCTGGTGGCGGTGAAAAACCTGCTCAGCGTTGACGGGCTGCACTGGTTTTTACCTAACGTCATCAAAAACTTCAGCGGCTTCGCCCCGCTGGGCGCCATTCTGGCACTGGTATTAGGGGCCGGGCTGGCAGAGCGCGTGGGTTTGCTGCCTGCATTGATGGTAAAAATGGCATCCCACGTCAGCGCACGTTACGCCAGCTATATGGTGCTGTTTATCGCCTTCTTCAGCCATATCTCCTCCGACGCCGCGCTGGTGATCATGCCGCCAATGGGGGCGTTGATCTTCCTCGCCGTCGGGCGGCACCCGGTGGCGGGCCTGCTGTCGGCAATTGCGGGTGTCGGCTGCGGATTTACCGCCAACCTGCTGATTGTCACCACTGACGTATTGCTCTCGGGCATCAGCACGGAGGCGGCGAAAACCATTGACGCAGCAATGCACGTCAGCGTAATCGACAACTGGTACTTTATGGCCAGCTCAGTGATTGTTCTGACGATTGTCGGCGGGCTGATTACCGACAAGATCATCGAGCCGCGTCTGGGCAAATGGGAAGGCCGTAGCGATGAAACGCTGGAGACGCTGAGCAAAGAGCAGAAATTCGGCCTGCGCGTGGCCGGTATTGTCTCGCTGGTATTCATCGCCATGGTCGCGCTGATGGTGGTGCCGGAAAACGGTATTCTGCGCGATCCGGTTAAACATACCGTCCTGCCCTCGCCGTTTATACAGGGTATTGTGCCGCTGATCATTCTCTTCTTCTTTGTCGTTTCGCTCGCTTATGGTATCGCCACCGGCAAAATTCGCCGTCAGGGCGATCTGCCGCAGCTGATGATCGAACCGATGAAAGAGATGGCGGGTTTTATCGTCATGGTGTTCCCGCTGGCGCAGTTTGTGGCGATGTTTAACTGGAGCAACATGGGCAAGTTTATGGCCGTGGGCCTGACCGACGCGCTGGAAGCTGCCGGATTAAGCGGCGTACCGGCGTTTGTCGGCCTGGCGCTATTGTCGTCCCTGCTGTGCATGTTCATCGCCAGCGGCTCCGCCATCTGGTCGATTCTGGCCCCGATCTTCGTGCCGATGTTTATGATGTTGGGCTTCCATCCGGCGTTTGCGCAGATCCTGTTCCGCATCGCCGATTCGTCAGTGATCCCGCTTGCACCGGTTTCGCCGTTTGTCCCGCTGTTTTTAGGCTTTCTGCAGCGCTATAAACCCGAGGCAAAACTCGGTACCTACTATTCGCTGGTTTTGCCCTACCCGCTTATCTTTTTAGGGGTATGGCTGGTGATGCTGGTGGCATGGTATCTTGTCGGCCTGCCGATTGGGCCGGGGATCTACCCGAGGCTGAACTAAAGGAATGAGGATGCTGAGATTACTCGAAGATAAAATTGCGACGCCGCTTGGGCCGCTGTGGGTGATCGCGGACGAGCAGTCTTGTCTGCGCGCCGTTGAATGGGAAGAGCACAGCGACCGCATGGAAGAGCTGCTGAACATTCATTATCGGGCGCAAGGTTTCGAACGTATCCGCGCCACCAATCCGGGTGGGCTGAGCGATAAGCTTGCGGCGTACTTCGAGGGCGATCTCAGCATCATCGATACACTCCCCACCGCCACGGCTGGCACCCCTTTCCAGCGTGAAGTGTGGCAGGCGCTGCGGGCCATTCCCTGCGGGCAGGTCATGCATTACGGCCAGCTCGCGGAGCAGCTGGGCCGCGCAGGCGCCGCGCGTGCGGTGGGGGCCGCCAATGGCTCTAATCCCGTTAGCATTGTCGTTCCCTGCCATCGCGTCATCGGACGCAACGGTACCCTGACCGGCTATGCCGGTGGCGTGCAGCGCAAGGAGTGGTTGCTGCGTCACGAAGGATATCTTCTGCTGTAGATCCCAGGCTTTTTGTGCTTAATTTTCTACCGGTTAGGCTAAAAATCCATAATCAAGCTGTGGAATTTCAAGAAGATGGCGACACATTGCCGTCTCTTGTCCTTATTGATGGTTTGTCAGGCTTACGTACTTACCAAAAAGATGTTAAAATTGACCAATATCAATTAAGGCTTGAGCAAACCTATGATCCCGGAAAAGCGAATTATACGACGCATTCAGTCTGGCGGTTGTGCTATCCATTGCCAGGATTGCAGCATCAGCCAGCTCTGTATCCCGTTTACCCTGAATGAGCATGAACTCGATCAGCTTGATAATATCATCGAGCGCAAAAAGCCTATTCAGAAAGGGCAGACGCTGTTTAAAGCCGGAGACGAACTGAAATCGCTCTATGCTATCCGCTCTGGCACCATCAAGAGCTATACCATCACCGAACAGGGTGATGAGCAGATCACCGGCTTCCATCTGGCGGGTGACCTGGTGGGCTTTGATGCCATCGGCACAGGCCATCACCCGAGCTTTGCTCAGGCGCTTGAAACCTCTATGGTTTGCGAAATCCCGTTTGAAACGCTGGACGACCTGTCCGGTAAGATGCCTAACCTGCGTCAGCAGATGATGCGTCTGATGAGCGGTGAGATCAAAGGCGATCAGGACATGATTCTGCTGCTTTCTAAAAAGAATGCAGAAGAGCGCCTGGCCGCGTTTATCTACAACCTCTCCCGCCGTTTCGCCGAACGGGGTTTCTCGCCGCGCGAATTCCGGCTGACCATGACCCGTGGTGATATCGGTAACTACCTGGGCCTGACCGTGGAAACCATCAGCCGTCTGCTGGGTCGTTTCCAGAAAAGCGGGATGCTGGCCGTTAAGGGTAAATACATCACTATCGAAAACGGTGAAGCACTGGCCGTGCTTGCCGGTCATGCCCGCAACGTGGCATAACTCTCCGCATGTTGATCACCAGACTGATAAATTCACATGATTTATTAGTCTGGTATAATCACTTCCGCTTTAAGCCGTCTTCACCGTAGCACATCCCCACACAGCGCCTGAAAGGTTGTCGTTGAGGTTATGAATTGAGAGAAAGTTTGTTTTTCGTTTCAGTCGTGATTGCCTCAGTGACCTTTATCTTCATCTGGATCATGCTTGTCGGCCCAATGAAGGGGGAGGAAAAAACCTACGTGCAGGACTCCACGACGTTTGCAATAGCGGTGATGGTGCTGCTGTTTATTGCGTTTATCGCGGTGACAACCACGGTGCTTTTCCTCTGATAAATTTTCATGAATTATTGATCTGACAAAAGCTCTCCTCTGTTTCATTCAGGATATATAGGTTACTCTTTTACTTACAGACTGTGGTGACAGTAGTAAGGAGACCTGTATGGCCAAGTATCAAAACATGCTGGTAGCTATCGATCCTAATCAGGACGATCAGCCGGCATTACGACGTGCTGTGTATCTACATCAACGGATTGGCGGCAAAATCAAAGCGTTTTTGCCGATCTATGACTTCTCGTATGAGATGACCACCCTTCTGTCGCCTGACGAGCGCACCGCTATGCGTCAGGGCGTCATCAGTCAGCGTACCGCGTGGATCCGTGAACAGGCGAAGTATTACCTTGAAGCGGGGGTTCCTATTGATATCAAAGTGGTCTGGCATAACCGACCTTTTGAAGCCATTATCCAGGAAGTCGTTGCCGGTGGACACGACCTGCTGCTGAAGATGGCGCACCAGCACGACAAGCTGGAATCCGTGATCTTCACCCCAACCGACTGGCACTTGCTGCGTAAATGCCCTTGCCCGGTCTGGATGGTGAAAGACCAGCCGTGGCCGGAGGGCGGGAAAGCCGTAGTGGCGGTAAACCTCGCCAGCGAAGAGGATTATCATAATTCACTCAACGAGAAGCTGGTGAAGGAAACCATCCAGCTCGCTGACCAGGTCAATCACACTGAAGTGCATCTGGTGGGCGCCTATCCAGTCACCCCAATCAATATCGCCATTGAGTTGCCTGAATTTGACCCCAGCGTCTATAACGACGCCATTCGCGGCCAGCATTTGCTGGCCATGAAAGCGCTGCGCCAGAAGTTCAGCATTGATGAGAACATGACGCACGTAGAGAAAGGGCTGCCTGAAGAGGTGATCCCGGATTTAGCAGAACATTTGCAGGCCGGGATTGTGGTCCTGGGGACCATTGGCCGAACCGGTATTTCTGCCGCGTTCCTCGGCAATACCGCCGAACAGGTGATCGACCATCTGCGCTGTGACCTGCTGGTCATTAAGCCAGATGAGTTCCAGACGCCGATTGAGCTGGACGATCCGGAAGACGATTAATATAACCCTGTCAGCCCGCCGCTCCGGCGGGCTTTTTTTTTCAGCTCTCCATCACCGGCTTCGGCTGTTCACCCGCCTCATCCTGCATCCACGGCGCGTGCAATACCATGCTCGGCAGTGCCAGCTTAATCTCCTGAGCATTCAGCCCTTCAAGAATACGGATATTGATCTCCTGCTGGATATCCATGTATTTGTTGTAATCCGCGGTATTGACGATATGAACGACTTCAAACGTCAGACGGTCGCGGTCAAATCCGAGAAAATGGGCACGATCGAATTTTGTCTCACCCACATCGGTGATGATTTGCCTGACCATATCCCCCACGTAGCGCAGCTTATCGGGCGGCGTGTCGCTGGCCACGCCAAAGGTAAAGACGATACGACGTGTCTGCATACGTTTGTAGTTGTGGAGCGTTTGCTGGAGCAAAATGGCGTTGCCGCAGACGATCTGCTCCCCGCTCAGGCTGCGTATGCGGGTCGTTTTAAGGCCAATGTGCTCTACCGTCCCCGCCACGTCGTTGAACACCACAAAATCACCAATTTCAAACGGCTTATCAAAACCAATGGACAGGGAGGCAAACACGTCGCTCAGGATTGTTTGTACGGCGAGAGCGATGGCAATCCCCCCCACCCCAAGGCTGGCAACCAGAGCAGTGATGTTGACGCCCGCATTAGCAAGAATAGACAGCAGCATCACTGACCAGACAATGGCACGGAGAATAAGCCCCGTGATCACCAGCGTAACCGGGTTTTTATGACTTCCCGGTGCCAGCATGACGTGACGTAGCCACGACACAACGCCCTGATCCATCCACAGTGCCACCTGAATCGCGAAAACCAGGAACCAGGCATGGCTGACCGTGCCAAAAAGATGATCGGGTAAGTCAACAAAACGCAGGCTGAACAGAAGTGCTACGACAAAAAGCAGGATCCGACTCGTCCTGTTAAGCATATCGCTCAGGATAAAACGCATCCGGTTGGTGGTCGGGTGTTTGTCGCCCCAGGTGGTGATCCCTTTCTTAACGAACGCGATCAGGCGCGTCAGCAGCCAGTACACCAGCAGCGTGACAAAGACAACCGTGGCGACGCCTACCCAAAATGTCGGCGTCATCATCAACGCGATGATGTCGAAGCGGGACAGAAATTGCATTACACCTCCTCGTCTTACACAAAGGGTAAAGTATAGACAGAGGAGAAAAGCTGACCGCAGAAATAAGAAAACCGCCCCGAAGAGCGGTTTGTCAGGGTGAAGCGAAATTACAGTGCTTTCAGAATCGCATCCACGCTGGCTTTGGCGTCGCCAAACAGCATGTGGGTGTTCTCTTTGAAGAACAGCGGGTTCTGCACGCCAGCATAGCCGGTGTTCATGGAGCGTTTGAAGACAATTACGTTCTGCGCCTTCCATACTTCCAGAACCGGCATACCCGCGATTGGGCTGCGCGGATCGTCCTGCGCCGCCGGGTTAACGGTGTCGTTAGCGCCAATGACCAGCACGGTGTCGGTATCGGCGAAATCATCGTTGATCTCGTCCATCTCCAGCACGATGTCGTAAGGCACTTTCGCTTCCGCCAGCAGCACGTTCATGTGGCCTGGCAGACGTCCCGCCACCGGGTGAATACCAAAGCGAACCTTGATCCCACGCGCGCGCAGCTTCTCAGTAATTTCTGCGACCGGATACTGTGCCTGCGCCACCGCCATGCCATAGCCCGGGGTGATAATGACCGAGTGCGAGTTTTTCAGCATCTCTGCGGTATCTTCCGCGCTGATCTCACGGTGCTCACCCACTTCTTCATCAGAACCGGTAGAGGAGCCGTCAGAACCAAATCCCCCGGCGATAACGCTGATAAACGAACGGTTCATCGCCTTACACATGATGTAAGACAGGATCGCACCAGATGAACCCACCAGCGCACCGGTGACGATCAGCAGGTCGTTGCTCAGCATAAAGCCTGCCGCCGCCGCCGCCCAACCGGAGTAGGAGTTCAGCATGGAGACCACCACCGGCATATCCGCACCACCGATAGACGCCACCAGGTGCCAGCCAAATGCCAGCGCGATGAGGGTCATCACCAGTAATGCCAGCACCTGCAGGCCCACGCTTTCGGTACGCACGAAGATGACCATCAGTACAAACGATACTAACAGCGCCGCCAGGTTCAGCTTGTGACGGTTTGGCAGCATCAGCGGTTTAGACGAAATCTTACCGCGCAGTTTGCCGAACGCCACAATTGAGCCGGTGAAGGTCACCGCACCAATAAAGATGCCGAGGAACACTTCGGTCAGGTGAATGTTGACCAGAATCGGTTCCAGACCCGGTTCGTGATACAGGTAGCTGTTGAAGCCCACCAGCACGGCCGCCAGACCCACAAAGCTGTGCAGAATAGCAACCAGCTCCGGCATCTCGGTCATTTCAACGCGTTTCGCCAGGCGAATACCGATCGCGCCGCCGATAATCATCGCCACCAGGATCCACGCCACGTTGCCGGTGTCCGGCCCGAAGATGGTGGCGATCAGCGCAATCGCCATCCCGGCGATACCAAAGTTATTCCCCTGCTGAGACGTTTCGTGTTTGGAAAGCCCCGCCAGACTGAAAATAAACAGGATTGCAGCAACAATGTATGCGGCTGTGACTAATCCTCCAGACATATGCTACCCCTTAGCCTTTACGAAACATTTTCAGCATGCGCTGAGTCACGGTGAAACCACCGAAAATATTGATACTGGCGATCAGCACCGCAATAAAGCTCAGGAAGCTGATCCAGCCGCCGTGACCAATCTGCAGTAACGCCCCGACCACGATAATCCCGGAGATGGCGTTGGTTACCGACATCAGCGGCGTGTGCAACGCGTGGGAGACGTTCCACACCACGTAGTAACCGACCACGCAGGAGAGCGCGAAGACGGTAAAGTGGCCGAGGAACTCTTTCGGCGCGACGTCAGCCAGCCAGCCGAACAGGATAATGACCAGCGCCATGATGGCGTATTTACGCCATGGAGACGCCGGTTTAGCGGGTTCTTTTGGCTCTGGCGCCGCTTTCGGCGCGGCCTGAGGCTGAGCAGAAACCTGAATCGGCGGTGCCGGCCAGGTGATTTCACCATCACGGACAACGGTAACACCGCGCACCACGACATCGTCGAAATCAACGGTGACGTTTCCGTCTTTCTCTTTGCACAGCAGCTTCAGCAGGTTAACCAGGTTGGTGCCGTACAGCTGAGACGACTGCGTTGGCAGGCGGCCTGGCAGATCGGTATAGCCGATCACCTTCACGCCGTTGGCGGTGGTCGTCACCTGATTAGCAACGGTGTACTCACAGTTACCGCCGTTTTGCGCCGCCAGGTCGACAATCACGCTGCCCGGCTTCATGGAATCCACCATCTCACGGGTGATAAGCTTCGGCGCAGGTTTACCCGGAATCAGCGCGGTGGTCACAATAATGTCGACATCTTTCGCCTGAGCGGCGAAGAGTTCCATTTCGGCTTTGATAAAGGCTTCGGACATGACTTTCGCGTAACCGTCACCGCTGCCCGCTTCTTCCTTGAAGTCCAGCTCAAGGAATTCGGCTCCCATACTCTGGACCTGTTCCTTCACCTCCGGACGGGTATCAAATGCGCGCACGATAGCGCCGAGGCTGTTTGCCGCACCGATTGCGGCAAGCCCTGCCACACCCGCACCAATCACCATGACTTTTGCCGGAGGGACTTTCCCCGCCGCGGTGATCTGACCGGTAAAGAAGCGTCCAAATTCGTGAGCCGCTTCCACAATCGCGCGATAACCCGCAATGTTAGCCATGGAGCTTAAGGCATCCAGCGACTGCGCGCGCGAAATGCGCGGCACGGAGTCCATCGCCATCACGGTCACGCCACGTGCAGCCAGCTTCTCCATAAGCGCTGGATTTTGCGCAGGCCAGATGAAGCTCACCAGCGTGGTGCCCGGATTCAGGAGCGCAATCTCACTCTCTTCCGGTGCGTTAACCTTCAGAATAACCGGCGACTGCCAGACTTCAGCACCGTCCACCACTTCCGCACCCGCCTGGATAAAGGCCTCGTCATCGAAACTCGCCAGTTTGCCTGCGCCGCTTTCAACCGCGACGGTAAAACCCAGCTTAAGCAGTTGCTCCACCGTTTTCGGTGTTGCCGCTACGCGGGTTTCATTGGCTAACCGTTCTTTTGGTACCCCAATACGCATAGTTTTCCCTTCCATCGGTTTTTGATGATGGTTTGTCGATAAATGCCCGCGGTTTGTATCAATTTTCGCCATTCTCATAGCGATGAGAGATGATTAACCCCGGAAAATAAAACAGTAACAAACTGTCTATAACCTACTGAAAATAGCGCCCGTGATCTACCGTCAGAAAACACTATTTCTTACTTTATCTGTGAAAAATAAGCGATCGGCGTCACTGACAGTGATATTTACCTTAAATTCATCGCCAGAACCGATAAATAGCGCAAGCGAAGCGGTAAAAACATGATATAGCGCCATAAGAGAACAAGTTATTAACATTAAATTAACTTGTAAAAGTCATATGCTTTATCAGTTTTACTTGTCAAACGCCTGTTTTTTCAACATATCACTAAATGTTATCGAATTCGTTAATTCAGTGAGCACAGGCAGTGAAAAATGGCGCAGACAGCGACGGGTTTTAAATGCCATAATCGGGGCCGTCTCAAATTAACAACAATACCAGTACATGGTTTGCGCAAGGCGAAGGATTATTTTTATGAAGCTTAAGAACACACTCCTGGCGTCCGCACTTCTCTGTGCGACCGCCCTGTCTGCGAATGCCGCAACAGAGTTAACGCCAGAGCAAGCGGCAGCGTTAAAACCTTTTGACCATACGGTCATTGTGGGTCGTTATAATTCTATTGGCGATGCCGTCGCCGCCGCATCAAAAGCCGCTGATAAAAACGGGGCGGCCTCGTTTTACGTTGTTGACCAGTCTGATTATGGCAACAGCGGCAACCAGCGCGTAACCATTGCGCTGTATAAAGACAATGCGCCAAAAGCAGACGCACCGAAAAACCGTGTGATTAACGGTATCGTTGAGCTGCCAAAAGATCAGGCAATTGAGCTGGAACCGTACGACACCGTTACCGTTCAGGGCTTCTATCGCAGCCAGCCTGAAGTGAACGATGCCATCACCAAAGCCGCGAAAGAGAAAGGGGCCTACTCGTTCTATATCGTGCGCCAGGTGGATGCTAACCAGGGCGGCAACCAGCGTATTACCGCATTCATCTATAAAGAAGATGCGAAGAAACGCGTTCTGCAGAGCCCGGATGCCATCCCTGCTGACTCCGAAGCGGGTCGCGCGGCGATAGCGAAAGGCGGCGAAGAAGCGAAGAAAGTTGAAATTCCAGGCGTAGCGACGACTGCGGCGCCAAGCGCAGAAGTGGGCCGTTTCTTTGAAACGCAATCCACGAAAGGTGGCCGCTATTCCGTGACGCTGCCAGACGGCACCAAAATTGAAGAGCTGAACAAAGCCACTGCTGCACAGATGGTGCCGTTCGACAGCATCAAGTTTACCGGCAACTACGGCAACATGACGGAAGTCTCTTACCAGGTCGCGAAGCGTGCGGCGAAGAAAGGGGCGAAGTATTACCATATCACCCGCCAGTGGCAGGAACGTGGTAACAACGTGACCATCAGCGCCGATCTGTACAAGTAACAAAATCATTGACCAAAGGCGGCGCAATGCCGCCTTTTTTTGTTACTTTTTTCGAATTTCTGCCACACATCATTGCATGCTTTCGTGACACTCCGTAAAATCCCGCGCCTTAGTGTAATCCACCATTTTTATGCGCCGCAGCGAAATAATTATTCTGGATTGGGACTTTTCATAACAGGAAGCCAATGGAAAAGAAACTTGGCCTGAGTGCTCTGACTGCACTCGTTTTAAGCTCAATGCTGGGTGCGGGGGTATTCAGTTTGCCGCAGAACATGGCTGCCGTCGCAAGCCCCGCCGCGTTACTCATCGGCTGGGGGATTACCGGCGTCGGGATATTGCTGCTGGCGTTCGCCATGCTGCTGCTCACCCGCATTCGCCCCGATCTGGACGGCGGTATTTTCACCTATGCGCGTGAAGGATTTGGCGAGCTGATCGGCTTTTGCTCCGCCTGGGGCTACTGGCTGTGCGCGGTGATCGCCAACGTCTCCTATCTGGTGATCGTTTTCTCAGCGCTCAGCTTCTTTACCGATACGCCTGAACTGCGTCTGTTTGGTGACGGCAATACCTGGCAGTCAATTGTCGGTGCCTCGGTGCTGCTCTGGGTAGTTCACTGGCTGATTTTGCGCGGCGTCCAGACCGCCGCCAGCATCAACCTGGTGGCAACGCTGGCGAAACTGGTGCCGCTCGGCCTGTTTATCGTACTGGCCTTTATTGCATTTCGTCTTGATGTGTTTACGCTTGATTTCAGCGGCATTGCGCTGGGCGTTCCGGTCTGGGAGCAGGTGAAAAACACGATGCTGATCACCCTGTGGGTATTCATCGGCGTTGAGGGGGCAGTCGTGGTCTCTGCCCGCGCGCGTAACAAACGTGATGTGGGCCGTGCCACGCTGCTGGCCGTCCTGGCGGCGCTGGGCGTGTATCTGCTGGTCACGCTGCTGTCGCTGGGCGTGGTGGCGCGTCCTGAACTGGCCGAAATGCGTAACCCGTCAATGGCCGGGCTGATGGTGAAAATGCTTGGCCCGTGGGGTGACGTTGTGATTGCCGCGGGATTGATCGTCTCCGTCTGTGGCGCGTACCTGAGCTGGACCATCATGGCGGCTGAAGTGCCGTTCCTGGCCGCGACGCACAAAGCGTTTCCACGCCTGTTTGCCCGTCAAAACCAAAATAATGCCCCTTCAGCGTCTCTCTGGCTGACCAACATCAGCGTTCAGGTCTGTCTGGTGCTGATCTGGCTCACAGGTTCAGACTATAACACCCTGCTGACCATCGCCTCAGAGATGATTCTGGTACCCTATTTCTTAGTGGGCGCGTATTTGTTAAAAATCGCCACGCGTCCGGCGCATTATATCGTGGGTATCGGGGCCTGTATTTACGGTCTGTGGTTGTTGTATGCTTCCGGGCCTATGCATCTGCTGCTGTCGGTAGTGCTGTATGCGCCGGGTCTGCTGGTGTTTATCTACGCCCGCCGCACGCATCAGCTGGAGAACGCGCTGAGACGGCGTGAGATGGCCTTAATCGGACTGTTACTGGTTGCTGCCGTTCCGGCAACCTGGATGTTAATGGGATAGCCCTCGTCTTTCCCATTGTTGAACTGTAAAGGAGAATACGATGGGAAATACACCGCTTCGCCCAATACTGATCACCGGTGGAGGCCGCCGTATTGGCCTCGCCCTCGCCCATCATTTTCTCAACCTTCGCCATCCGGTCATTGTCAGTTACCGTACGGAATACCCGTCAATTGAGGGTTTACGCAAAGCCGGAGCCGTCTGTATTCAGGCCGATTTTTCCACTGATGAGGGCATTCTGGCCTTTGCGGAGAAGGTGAAAGCCACCACCACGGGGTTGCGCGCCGTGATCCATAACGCCAGCGCCTGGCGGGCCGAGAAACCCGGCACGTCACTCAGCGAAACGCTCTCCGCGATGCTGCAGATCCACGTCAATGCCCCTTATCTGCTTAACCACGCCCTGCAGGATCTGCTGCGTGGCCATGGTCATGCTGCGGGGGACATTATTCACTTCACCGACTATGTAGTGGAACGCGGCAGCGACAAGCACATCGCCTATGCGGCCAGTAAAGCCGCGCTGGATAACATGACGCGTTCGTTCGCCCGCAAGCTCGCGCCTGAGGTGAAGGTGAATGCCATCGCTCCGGCGATGATTTTATTTAATGAAAACGATGATGCGGAGTATCGCCAGCAGGCGCTCAATAAGTCGCTCATGAAAATAGCCCCAGGCGAGAAAGAGGTGATCGACCTTGTGGATTACCTGCTCACCAGTTGCTATGTCACCGGCAGAACCTTTGCCGTGGACGGCGGCCGCCCGTTACGCTAGTGAAAGCGGCTCCAGAAGAAAATTAACACCCAGGCGCTGAGCCCCCAGCAAACCACTGCCCCGCCCAGCGCCAGGGGAAGCCGTAGAAAACCGGTGAAATACCATAACGAAAGCAGGTAGAGAAAATAGGGGATGATAGACCACATACCAAACACAATGGTGGTGCGTAGCGCCTCGGTTCCCCTTTCAGACGCCACAATATAATGGGCAATAAGCGCAAAGGTCGGGAACAGCGGGATCAGCCCGGCAATATAGTAGTTTTTGGTTTTTGCCAGAATGCCTATCAGTAACACCACCAGCGCTCCCAGCGCCGCTTTGATCACCAGCCCCATACCTTTTCCTATAACAATCAAATAACAATATGAGCCAGAATAACGGAAGCGGCGTTAATTTTGAAAGATTAATGGAAGGTTAAGGTTCCGCGGTGTATGTTGGCTTTTTTCACGAAAACAGACGTTGTATGAATAAGATTGTTTATGTTGAAGACGAACCCGAAGTCGGGCAGTTGATCGCCGCCTATCTGGGCAAACATGATATGGACGTCATTGTTGAGCCTCGCGGCGATCGGGCCGAAGAGGTGGTCGTCCGTGAAAACCCGGACCTGGTGCTGCTGGATATCATGTTGCCTGGCAAAGACGGCATGACCCTCTGCCGCGACCTGCGCGCCCGCTGGGAAGGTCCTATCGTGTTGCTCACCTCTCTGGACAGCGATATGAACCATATCCTGTCGCTGGAGATGGGTGCCAACGATTACATTCTGAAAACCACACCGCCTGCCGTTCTGCTTGCCCGTCTGCGCCTGCATTTGCGCCAGCACGCGAGTGTCGAACGCGAATCGCCCGCCCCCTCTCTGACGCCGCACAAAGCGATGCGTTTTGGTACGCTGTCTATCGATCCGATCAACCGCCAGGTGCTGCTTTCCGGCGAGCTTATCGCCCTCTCCACCGCCGACTTTGACCTGCTGTGGGAACTGGCAACGCATGCCGGGCAAATCATGGACCGTGACGCGCTGCTGAAAAACCTGCGTGGCGTGAGCTATGACGGCATGGACCGCAGCGTCGACGTTGCGATTTCGCGCCTGCGCAAAAAGTTGCAGGATAATGCCACCGAGCCCTACCGCATTAAAACCGTGCGTAACAAAGGTTATCTGTTTGCCCCGCACGCCTGGGAAACCTGATTACGCTCACCGGCTAACCAAACATGCTCGAAATGAAGGCATTACACCGCGATGCCTTCTCTTTCTCGCGTTTAATTACCCGTTTGCGCAACAAATACTTGCTAAGCACGCTATCTAATCCATAATTAAAGTTCAATTGTCTCTTCTTCAGGCCGCACCGGCCCCGCTACCTGCTCACACCTGTTCCGCACCTTCCCTCCCATGAAATCTTGAAATGAGGATTTAAGCCTATGAAATATGTATAGCTACCATGAAGTAGAAGCCATCAAAACCAATCTTGAATGGATTGTTAATCAGCTAACCTTTAGGCAATCCTCCCCCTCAGGTACCGACCTAAAAGCGCTCTTTGACCTGCTGGAACTGATTCAGTCTTACGAAATGCTCCTGGACTTAATCAGGGACTTCGGAACGGACGTGATTGATACGCACATTGCGGAAGGCCTGGCCGTCACGGAAAAACTCATCGCCAAGGTCAAAAGAAGTGCGCACGCAATGTAAGAGGCGTCACAGACATGAAAACAGGTGAGGTTTTTCATGTATATTCTGCCTATCGCGTTTTTCCGGTGAGATGGAATGAAAAAGCTGTTTGTGCAGTTTTATCTTTTACTGTTTGTCTGCTTCCTAGTCATGACCATGCTGGTCGGGCTGGTCTATAAATTTACCGCCGAACGTGCGGGCAGGCAGTCGCTGGACGATTTGATGAAAAGCTCGCTGTATCTGATGCGGAGCGAACTCAGAGAGATCCCGCCGCACGACTGGGCGAACACCCTCAAAGAACTCGATCTGAACCTGTCATTTGATTTACGCATCGAGCCATTAAAAGATTTCGAGTTAGATCCGCCCGCAATGCAGCGCCTGCGCGATGGCGATATCGTGGCGCTGGATGAGAAATACACCTTTATCCAGCGTATTCCGCGCAGCCATTATGTGCTGGCTGTCGGGCCGGTTCCTTATCTCTATTATCTTCACCAGATGCGCCTGCTGGACATGGCGTTGATGGCCTTTATCGCCATTTCGCTCGCGTTTCCGGTCTTTATCTGGATGCGTCCCCACTGGCAGGACATGCTGAAGCTGGAATCCGCCGCACAGCGTTTTGGCGAGGGGCATTTCACCGAGCGCATTCACTTCGACAGCGGTTCCAGCTTTGAACGACTGGGCGTGGCCTTTAACCAGATGGCCGATAACATCAATGCCCTGATCGCCAGTAAAAAACAGCTAATCGACGGTATTGCCCACGAGCTGCGCACGCCACTGGTTCGCCTGCGTTATCGTCTGGAGATGAGCGAGAATCTGACAGAAGCCGAGTCACTCGCGCTAAACCGCGATATTGGTCAGCTTGAAGCGCTGATTGAAGAGCTGCTCACCTACGCGCGCCTCGACCGCCCACAAAACGAGCTGAACCTCAGTGCGCCAGATCTGCCCGCCTGGCTGCAAACCCATATTGATGATGTCCAGAGCGTGAACCCGCAACGCACGCTGTTGACGCGCGTCACGCCCGGCGATTACGGCGCGCTCGATATGCGGCTGATGGAGCGCGTGCTTGATAACCTGCTGAACAACGCCATGCGCTACAGCGAAAGTACGCTACAGATTGGACTGGATTTGCAGGGTAACCAGGCAAGCCTGACAGTTGAAGACGATGGACCGGGAATTGCCCCGGAAGCACGAGAAACCGTATTTGAACCGTTTGTCCGCCTCGATCCCAGCCGCGATCGCACCACCGGCGGGTGCGGACTGGGGCTGGCCATTGTTTACTCTATCGCGCAGGCCATGGGCGGCACGGTGCATTGTGAGGAGAGCGAACTCGGCGGCGCACGCTTCTGCTTTAACTGGCCGGTGTACCATAACATCGCCCTTCCCGTCCCTGTCTGACCTTAACCGCACGCTGGCCTGGCCCGGCGTGCTGTGCTATATGATAAGTATGTTGTAACTAATGAGAGTGCTTATGGCAACCTACGATCTCATCGAACGGCTGAACAGCACGTTCCGCGAAATAGAACACGAATTGCTGACGCTGACCGCGCGTTTACAGACCTGCCGCCTGCTGGCCGCGCGCGTCTTTACCCTGCCCGATATCGCCAAAGGCGCGGAGCACGATCCGCTCGACGCCATTGAGGTGAAGCAGCATATCGGCGGCGCCGCGCTTGAACTGGCCCTGAAGCACTACCGCCACCTTTTTATTCAGCAGCAGTCGGAACAGCGCAGCAGCAAGGCAGCCGTGCGCCTGCCGGGCGTGATCTGCCTGCAAACCGATGCCACCACGCGCGAGGCGCTGGAAAACCAGATTGCGCATATCAACGCCCTGAAAGCAACGTTTGAGAAGATAGTGACCGAAGAGTCCGGCCTCGCTCCGGCCGCCCGGTTTGAGTGGGTGCACCGCCAGCTTCCGGGATTAATTACCCTTAATGCCTACCGCACGCTGACCGTACTGCGTCACCCTGCCACGCTACGCTTCGGCTGGGCGAATAAGCACATCATTAAAAACTTCACCCGGGATGAGGTGCTGGCGCAGCTGGAAAAAAGTCTTAAGGCACCGCGTACCGTTGCACCGTGGTCGCGTGAACAGTGGATTGAGCGTCTGGAGCAGGAGTATCACAGCATCGCCTCGTTACCGGCGGATACGCGCCTCAAAATTAAGCGTCCGGTAAAGGTGCAGCCTATCGCTCGCGTCTGGTATTCCGGTCAGCAAAAACAGGTACAATATGCCTGCCCGACGCCGCTGATTGCGCTTTATGATGCCGATCAGGGCGCCATCGTGCCGGATATTGGTGAGCTGCTGAATTACGACGCTGAAAATGTTCAGCACCGTTATCGGCCTCAGGCGCAGCCGCTACAGCTGATTATTCCGCGGCTGCACCTGTATGTGGCGGGATGATTATTTCAGACTGCCGACCATCGCTTCCGGGCGAACCCAGGCGTCAAATTCCACCTCCGTTAGATAACCCAGCGCCAGAGCGGCAGCTTTCAGCGTTAGCCCCTCTTTGTGCGCCTTTTTGGCGATCTCGGCGGCCTTGTCGTAGCCGATATGGGTATTGAGTGCGGTGACCAGCATCAGAGACTCATTCAGCAGCTGGCTGATGCGCTCGCGGTTTGGCTCTATGCCCACCGCACAATGCTCGTTAAAGCTCTCCATCCCGTCGGCCAGCAGACGAACAGATTGCAGCACGTTATGAATCACCATAGGACGATAGACGTTCAGCTCGAAGTTGCCGGACGCGCCGCCCAGGTTAACGGCCACGTCGTTGCCCATCACCTGACAGCAGAGCATGGTCATGGCTTCGCACTGGGTCGGGTTGACTTTACCCGGCATGATAGAGCTGCCCGGCTCGTTTTCCGGAATGCTGATTTCACCGATACCGCAGCGCGGCCCTGAGGCCAGCCAGCGGACGTCGTTGGCAATTTTCATCAGCGAAGCCGCCAGACCTTTCAGCGCGCCATGGGTGTGAACCAGCGCATCGCAGGTCGCCAGCGCTTCGAATTTATTGGGCGCCGTGACGAATGGCTGTCCGGTAATGGCCGCAAGCTCCTTCGCCACGCGCACCGCGTACTCAGGATGCGTATTTAACCCGGTACCGACCGCCGTGCCACCGAGCGCCAGCTCCGCCAGATGGGGCAAGCTGTTCTCGATATGCTTCAGGTTATGTTCCAGCATCGCCACCCAGCCGGAAATCTCCTGACCGAGCGTCAGTGGCGTAGCGTCCTGCAGGTGAGTACGGCCAATTTTAACGATGTCGCGGAAGGCCTGCGCTTTCTCGTTGAGCGTGGTTTTGAGCACGTTGAGCTGCGGAATAAGCTGCTCGCGGATCGCGATCACCGCCGCTACGTGCATCGCCGTCGGGAAGACGTCGTTGGAACTCTGGCTTTTGTTAACGTCATCGTTCGGGTGGATCTTACGCTCCATGCCGCGCACGCCGCCCAGCAGTTCACTTGCCCGGTTCGCCAGCACTTCGTTCATGTTCATGTTGCTTTGGGTACCGGAACCGGTTTGCCAGATGGCGAGGGGAAATTCGTCGGGATGTTTACCGGCCAGCACTTCGTCGGCGGCATTAATGATCGCGGTGGCTTTATCTGCGCCCAGCAGGCCTAAATCCTGATTTACTTTTGCCGCTGCACGTTTGGTGAGTGCCAGCGCCTGAATCAGCGAGACGGGCATTTTTTCGGTCGAAATACGGAAGTGCTCCAGCGAACGCTGGGTTTGCGCGCCCCATAGCTTGTCAGCCGGAACCTCGATTGCGCCCATAGAGTCTTTCTCATGGCGTACCGTTGTCATTACTTTCTCCTTGATAACACTGTCGGGATTGCTCACATGCTTAAGAGATAAGTATTGATGACTTCTGAGAAACGTTATGGCGCTTTGTGCGCTCTTTTTGGTGTCGGGTGGCGCTAACGCCACCCGACAAGGTTTTAACTTACTTCACACACGCTGAACACTGGGACGACTGGATTTGCTTGAAGAAGTCGTTACCTTTGTCATCCACCAGGATAAACGCCGGGAAATCTTCCACTTCAATTTTCCAGATGGCTTCCATACCCAGTTCCGGGTATTCCACGCATTCCAGGCTCTTGATACTGCCCTGCGCAAGGACCGCCGCCGGGCCGCCGATGCTGCCCAGGTAGAAACCGCCATGCTTATGGCATGCGTCCGTTACCTGCTGGCTACGGTTGCCTTTTGCCAGCATGATCATGCTGCCGCCGTTGGCCTGCAGCTGGTCAACGTAGGAGTCCATACGGCCCGCCGTGGTAGGACCTAACGAGCCGGAAGCATAGCCTTCAGGCGTTTTGGCCGGTCCTGCGTAGTAGATCGGGTGATCTTTAATGTACTGCGGCAGCCCTTCACCGTTATCCAGACGCTCTTTCAGCTTCGCGTGCGCAATGTCACGGCCGACGATAATCGTGCCGTTCAGAGAGAGGCGAGTCGACACCGGGTACTGAGAAAGCTGGGCCAGGATCTCTTTCATCGGACGGTTAAGGTCAACGCGAACCGCTTCCCCCTCACCCGCTTTACGCAGTTCTTCCGGGATGTATTTGCCTGGGTTGTTTTCCAGTTTTTCGATCCAGATGCCTTCGCGGTTGATCTTCGCCTTGATGTTGCGATCCGCAGAGCAGGAAACACCCATGCCGACCGGGCAGGATGCACCGTGACGCGGCAGACGGATCACGCGCACGTCGTGAGCAAAGTATTTACCGCCAAACTGTGCGCCGAGCCCCAGGTTACGCGCTTCTTCCAGTAGCTCCTGCTCAAGCTGCACGTCGCGGAATGCCTGGCCGTGTTCATTACCTTCCGTTGGCAGACCGTCATAGTATTTGGTTGAGGCCAGTTTGACGGTTTTCAGCGTGCTCTCAGCCGAGGTACCGCCAATCACAAACGCGATGTGGTACGGCGGGCATGCAGCCGTACCGAGAGTACGCATTTTCTCGACCAGGTAGTTCTTCAGCTTGCCCGGGGTGAGCAGCGCTTTGGTTTCCTGGTAGAGATAGGTTTTGTTGGCCGAACCGCCGCCTTTGGCGATGCAGAGGAATTTGTACTCATCACCGTCGACGCTGTAGAGATCTATCTGTGCGGGCAGGTTGGTGCCGGTGTTGACCTCTTTGTACATATCCAGCGCCGCGTTTTGCGAGTAGCGCAGGTTATCTTCGGTATAGGTGTTGTAAACACCGTGGGCCAGCGCCGCTTCATCACCGCCGCCGGTCCAGACGCGCTGGCCTTTTTTACCGACGATAATCGCCGTGCCGGTGTCCTGACAGGTTGGCAGAATGCCTTTCGCCGCGATGTCGGAGTTACGCAGGAACTGCAGGGCAACGTATTTATCGTTCTCGCTGGCTTCCGGGTCGCTCAGAATATCGGCTACCTGCTGCTGATGCGCAGGACGGAGCATAAACGAGGCGTCGTGGAAAGCGTGCTGCGCCAGCAGCGTCAGCGCCTGCGGATCCACCTTAAGGATCTCTTGTCCTTCAAACTCAGAAACGGAGACGTGATCGCGGGTTAACAGGTAATACTCGGTCTGATCCTTACTGAGGGGGAAAGGATCCTGATAATGGAAGGGTTTATTCGACATTGTTCTCTCACTTACTGCTTCGGTCTGTTTATTCAGGGCAGATGTTCCGCTGCCCGGCTTAAAAGCGAGTCAGCTTATCCTACACAATTTTTTAACAAAAACTGAGACTAGTACGACTTTTTACATCCACAGGTTACTTCCATGTGGTTTATTGCTTTAATACCCGAAGTTAATTCCACAATTGAATCAGGGCTTGATAATGCAAAAACTCATTAACTCAGTGCAAAACTACGCCTGGGGAAGTAAAACTGCGTTAACGGATCTCTACGGTATCGCTAACCCCAACAACCTGCCGATGGCAGAGCTGTGGATGGGGGCACACCCGAAGAGCAGCTCAAAAATTGCAGACGCCAGCGGCCAGGTACGCAGCCTGCGTGACGTGATCGATGCCGATAAATCCGCGCTGTTGGGCGACAACGTTGCTCAGCGCTTCGGTGAACTGCCGTTCCTGTTTAAAGTCCTGTGTGCCGACCAGCCGCTCTCCATCCAGGTTCACCCGAACAAAAAAGCCTCTGAAATCGGCTTTGCGAAAGAGAACGCGGCGGGTATCCCGTTAGACGCTGCCGAGCGTAACTACAAAGATCCGAATCACAAGCCGGAACTGGTCTTTGCGCTGACCCCGTTCCTGGCGATGAACGCATTCCGCGAATTTTCCGAGATCGTTTCCCTGCTGCAACCGGTCGCGGGTGCTAACAAGGCTATCGCCCACTTCCTTGAAAACCCGAATGCCGACGCGCTGAGCCAGCTGTTTGCCAGCCTGCTGAATATGCAGGGTGAAGAGAAATCTCACGCGCTGGCGGTGCTGAAAGCGACGCTGGACAGCCAGCACGGTGAACCGTGGGAAACCATCCGTCTGATTTCCGCGTTCTACCCGGACGACAGCGGCCTGTTCTCTCCCCTGCTGCTGAACGTGGTGAAACTGAACCCGGGCGAAGCGATGTTCCTGTTCGCGGAAACCCCGCACGCCTACCTGCAGGGCGTGGCGCTGGAGGTGATGGCCAACTCCGATAACGTGCTGCGCGCGGGCCTGACGCCGAAATATATCGATATTCCTGAGCTGGTTGCCAACGTGAAGTTTGTGGCAAAACCGGCAGGTGAGCTGCTCACCCAGCCTGTCAAAACAGGTGCAGAGCTGGACTTCCCGATCCCGGTGGACGATTTTGCCTTCTCCCTGCACGACCTGAGCCCGACCGAAACCACCATTGCGCAGGAAAGTGCAGCAATCCTGTTCTGTGTCGAAGGCGAAGCCACGCTGCACAAAGGTGAACAGCGTCTGGTACTTAAGCCCGGTGAGTCAGCGTTCGTTGCAGCGAATGAGTCTCCGGTTAGCGTAAGCGGTACCGGTCGTCTGGCGCGCGTTTTCAATAAGCTTTAAGCACTTACTGAATTTTTTAACAACTCTTGCTAAGCTAGTTGCAGGCTTAATATCTCCGGGCGGTTTTTACCGCCTGGTTTCATTTTAGGGATAGTCGCAATGAAAAAATCGGTCGTAGCGGTTGGAGTGATTGTAGCGTTAGGCGTGGTCTGGACGGGTGCCTCCTGGTTTACCGGGAAACAGCTGGAAGGCCGTCTGGCTGAGATGGTGGCACAGGCTAATGGAGAGATTAAGCGCAGCGCGCCGGAAGCAGGTCTGGAACTGAGCTATCAGAACTATCAGCGCGGCGTGTTCACCAGCCATATGCAACTGGTGGTGAAGCCAGTGGCCGGTAATGAAAACGGCTGGCTGAAGCCAGGCCAGAGCGTGGTGCTGGATGAAGTGGTCAGCCACGGTCCGCTCCCGCTGGCGCAGTTGAAATCGTTTAATCTGATACCGTCCATGGCATCAGTTCACACCGTGCTGGTGAATAACGACGTCACTAAACCGTTGTTTGACCTGGCAAAGAATGAATCCCCTTTCGACATTAACACCCGCATCAGCTACTCCGGTGATACGAGTTCTGATATTGCTCTGAAAGCGCTGAACTATGAGAAAGAGAATGAGAAAGTCGCCTTCAGCGGCGGCAATTTCAAAGTCGACGCGGATCGGGATGGCAATGTCTTCTCCCTGACGGGTGAAGCGGAAAGCGGCCTGGTCAACGCCGTAAACGAATACAACCAAAAAGTTCAGCTCACCTTCAATAAGCTGAAGGCCGACGGCAACAGCCGTATGACCGATTTTAAAGAGCGTATCGGCGATCAGACGCTCTCCGTTGATAAGATTGCTATCGCGATTGAAGGTAAAGAGATGGCCGTGCTGGAAGGCATGGACGTCAACGGCAAATCCGACGTTTCCAAAGACGGGAAAAGCATCAACACCCAGCTGGACTACACGCTGAAAAGCCTGAAGGTCCAGAACCAGGATCTGGGCACCGGCAAACTCTCGCTGAAGATCGGCAATATCGACGGCCAGGCGTGGCATGAATTTAGCCAGAAATACAGTAAAGAGAGCCAGGCGTTGCTGACCAATACCGCCCTGCAACAGAATCCGGAAGCGTATCAGCAGCAGGCGATGGCGGTGCTGTTCAACAACCTGCCGATCCTGCTGAAAGGCGAGCCGGTGATCACCGTTGCACCGCTGAGCTGGAAAAACAGCAAAGGCGAAACCAACTTCAACCTGTCTCTGTTCCTGAAAGATCCGGCAACCGCAACGGGTGAACCGCAGACGCTGGCGCAGGAAGTGGATCGCAGCGTGAAGTCCCTCGACAGCAAGCTGACTATCCCGATGGATATGGCAACCGAGTTTATGACCCAGATTGCGAAGCTGGAAGGCTACGGCGACGAAGACGCCGGTAAACTGGCGAACCAGCAGGTGAAAGGCCTAGCGGCGATGGGCCAGATGTTCCGCATCACGAAGGTGGAAAACAATACCATCTCCACCAGCCTGCAGTACACCAATGGTCAGGTTACGCTCAACGGCGACAAAATGCCGCTGGAAGACTTCGTCGGCATGTTTGGTATGCCGACGCTGGGGATGCCGGAACCGGCTGAACCCGCAGCGCCAGCCGAACCGGCGGCACCGCAGCAGTAAACGTCAAAACCCCTCATGCGAGGGGTTTTTTATTGCCGGGTGGCGCTGACGCTTACCCGGCCTACGATCGGGGGCCGTTGCCGCCGGGCGATGTGCAGAGGCGTCTATTTCACGGTGACCAGGCGCGCCGCCACAATCTGGTGCCCGGCCTGGACATCCGTATTCTCGATGCGCTGCATGATTCTGTCCGCCAGCGTATAACCCATCTCCCGCGCGGGGGTGGTGGCCCAGACGATCGGCAGGTCATCCAGCGCGTTTTCACCGACGTCGGCGAACGCCCCCAGCGAGACCTGGTGGCCAAAGAAGGTTTCCACCCCGCCCTCACCGCTCTGCCGCCCGGCGCGGATCAGGCCAAACCAGGCCCCCATAGCAATCACATCGTTGTAGCAAATCACGGCGCTGATCGTCGGGTTGCTTCGCAACAGCGCATTTATCGCTTCAGCCGCTTTCTTCTGGCTGGATTCACATTCAACAACCCATTCACTGTGGAACGGCAGACCGTATTTGATCAACGTCGCGCAGTAGCCGCCGACCCGTTCGGCGCGGGTCAGGGACGAACTTTTACCCCCCAGCCAGGCAATGCGCTGATGACCGCGACGAATAAGATGCTCGGTCAACATTTGCGCGGCCTGCATGTTATCCGGGCGCAGCGTATCCGCTTCGTCCAGGTAGCTGGCGCGCGAAGCAAAGACCAGCGGCACGCCTTTTTCGGCGGCACGCTCGCACAGTTCGCTACCCACGCCCGACGCCCCGGCGACGATCACCCCGTCCACGCCCTGGTTGAGCAGCATATCCAGCCGGGAAAGGAGCTGATCGGCTTCGCGTCCGCCGTGCAGCAGAAAGACCATCCGCCCCTGCGCTTCAAGCGCTTCGGTTAACCCGGCGGTCAATTCTGCATAAAACGGAGACGTCAGATCCCGGACAATCAGGCCAATCACCCCGCTTTGCCCACCGCGCAGCGCCGACGCCTGGCGGTTACGCACAAAGCCTAATTGTTCAACCGCCTCGTTAACTCGCTGCCCGGTGGCAGGCGAGATGCGCCCTTTTCCGCTCAGCACCAGAGAAACGGTACTGACGGAGACCCCCGCCGCCAGCGCGACATCGTTGATGGTGATTTTTTTCGCTACAGCCATGTGTCGGCGTGACTCCCTGAAATGAGATCGGTAAAACGTTTTATCAATACGTTATCTTTATACTACCAGTCAAAGCCTGAGAATGTGATTTAGCGCGCACTAAACTTTGATAAAACGTTTTATCTTCTCGCAGCATTGAAGCAGATAAACTGATTTTAACAATAAAGGAGTCGTTTTATGACGGCGAAAGCAGCACAAAAAATATCGCTGTGGGAGTTTTTCCAGCAATTGGGTAAAACCTTTATGCTGCCCGTGGCACTCCTCTCGTTCTGTGGGATCATGCTCGGGATCGGTAGCTCACTGAGCAGTAAAGACGTCATTACCCTGATCCCGTTCCTCGGTACCCCCGTACTGCAGGCGATCTTCATCTGGAGACTATTAAGTCTTTTAACGAAGTGGCTTGATGTTGGATTGATGTGCGGTAACTTCTGCTATGTTGCCGCGATACGATTTGTCATGTGCAATGAACTAACGTCGTTTCGCGGTAACTTTATGCCCCACCCATGCCCCATCACATCACCGGGGAGTAATCTTCCCTTACTCGGTTGATGAAGAACGTCGCCACTCCAAGCACCTCCACATCTGCAAGCGCAGCCCCTTCTATTGCCTCGCCATCATCAGTGATAAGCGCCTTGCCCATCAGCCTGGCAAACTGCGTGCGCCCATCGCTCAGAATCAGAAGGACATCTCCTTCGCAGGTTTTCACGCACGGCTCGATAACCGCAAAGCCAATATCTGTCTCCAGCACTTTGCTATCCGCTCCAATGTTACACAGCACAACAGGTGAGAGCTGTTGCTCAACGTAATCTGACGCCGGTGAAGGAAAGCCCATTATTGCACCCTCCCCATGTTACGCAGGATCCAGTATCGGTTATCGCTGTGGTCTGTTGTCTTATCCACAAAGTCTTGCTGGTAACGCTCTATCCATGCATTGGCATCTGCAACGCTGAAATGCCAGTGTCTCTCCTGCAGTTCAGCGATGAATTTGTCTGTATGCAGGCAGAGATAGCCCTTCGGGTTTTGCTTTATGGCCGCAATAAAAGCAGCACGAATATCCGGTTGACGAGGCATGAACGCACCCTCACTCACTCATTGACTGTACATATATACAGTAGTATTTTTGCAAGAACAGATCAAGTACAGGCAATTTTCATTCATGAGAGGATCGGTATGTTTGTTGAACTGGTTTATGACAAGCGAAATGTTGAAGGGCTCCAAGGGGCCAGAGAAATCATTCTGGCCGAGCTGACGAAGCGGGTGCACCAGATTTTCCCTGATGCTGAAGTGAGGGTGAAGCCGATGCAGGCGAACGGCTTGAATAGCGATGCCAGCAAAAGCGATCGGGAAAAGCTGAACCGCATGCTGGAGGAAATGTTTGAAGACGCAAATATGTGGCTGGTGAATGATTAGCAAAGCCCGTGTTCGCTTCGTGCATACCTTCAACTACGCAGACATGCACCACTACCCATCGTACTTTTCCGATATTGAACGGCACTTCATCTTAGTGGCGTTAAATAATAAGCACTTTTACTACTCACTGTTTTTGCGGTCACTCCAATAGATGCCCTTTTCAGTGCCGCATTAAATGCAACTAACGTTACCGGTCTTGGAGTTGTCTTGGTACGATGTGAATGGCTCTGAAACAAAAACACATCTTCAGGATACTTCTCCCTGCGGGAGTGGAGAATTCTTTTAACTCCTGGCTTAAGAGCAATGCATCTTTCCCTCAGTCCTTTTGTGGCTGAAAGAACAAGAATATCATGGCTCACATCATTAAACTTTGCCCCAAGAAGCTGTCCGGGCTTAGCCTGACTCAGATACAACATTGCCCAGAGATCTGACCATGTATCAGAAATATTCTCAAGATTCCGCTTGATAGCAATAAATTCAACTACGGTAAGCCCCCACACATCTCTCATCATTCCTTTCAGTAGATCCTCTTGTTACATGAAGCTTATGTACAAACAGAATCTTCATGGTTGTAACATTCAATATTCGAATTACCGAACAGTGCCCAGCAACCGTAGCTCATTTTTACATATGGCTGTCCGAAACATCAAACATCCTGCTCTCATACTAAGAATTTTTTGTTCTGAACGTTTGCAGTTCCGTATTGTCTAAATGAAAAGTTCATATAAAAGGTTCAACATGGCAACGTTTATAATCGCAAGTACCGTAGTTGTTGCTCTTGGCTTGATAGTATTGAGCCTGATCAAAATTGGCATAAGCACATCGAATAACCCGGATGAATTTTAATGTGTTGAAGTTCGTGTAACGTCTTTATTTACTGGGAATTTTTTATATAGAGTACAAACGGCCACATCGTAAATGATCGCCACCTGCTTCCGATCCACTCCGTTTGCGATCAACCTGCCAGCCTGAGCCCATTGCTCAGGTGTCAATTTTGGCCGCCTCCCACCGATTCGCCCTTTCTCACGGGCTGCGGCCAACCCAGCCCGAGTGCGCTCCACTATCAACTCCCTCTCCATCTCGGCCAGGGCAGACATGATGTGGAAAATGAAACGCCCCATTGGGCTGGAAGTGTCGATGCTATCCGTAAGGCTTTTGAAGTGGATCCCGCGCTGCCGTAGTTCATCGACCAGCAGTACAAGGTTCCGCATGCTTCGCCCAAGGCGATCGAGCTTCCACACTACCAGCGTATCTCCCTCTTTCAGCGTCTTAAGAAGCTTTTTCAGCGCTGGCCGGTTAGCCACTGTTCCGCTCATTTTTTCTTCGAAAATTTGTTCACATCCTGCGCGTTCGAGCGCTTGCCGCTGAAGATCCGTATTTTGGTCATTTGTTGACACCCTTACATAGCCAATTTGCATATTTTTCACCCAATTATTTCTGCAAAAAAATCAGGTGAAGTTATCGGCCAGGCCGCTCAAGAGCAATCTATAAAACGTCGGTTTGGGAAGTAGTGCCACGAAAGATATTGGTACATCAGGTGCTGTGGTTCCGCTTTTAAATGCTGCAAACACCTGGAGTGGCACACAGTCATTCTCTACTTACCCCTACATCGACATGGCTGCCTACCCAGCTCTCGTATTGAGAGCAAGCAATATGGCCGCCGGAACGGTAGGGAAAGAGGTTGGCCTCGAGACGCAGGACGGAACGGTTTATGTGTGGCGTCGTAAAGAGCGTGGAGACCAGACCGACAGCACCAGAACAGTATTCCCACAGCAAACAGGTACCCTGGCGCTAGCTACTTCCGACGAAAGACTGAAGGAGGTGATCAGCAATCAGGTTGATGGTTATTTTGAACGGTTGTCAGCTCTGAAAGTGGTTGAATACCACTGGAATGAGATTTCTGGCGCTTCTCCGATGGCAAAGGCCAGGGTGCGGCGCGGATTTATTGCGCAACAGGTCAACGCTGTGAATGAGTCCTATGCGCTTCCGCCTGAAACAGAGGACGATTTTTGGGGAATCGACGACAGGGCGATTGTCGCCGACCTTTTACTGGCTGTTTTAGAGCTCAAGGAGAAATTAGCGGAGGTAACGAAAAAGCTTACTACTGAAGAATAATTTCAGTAGAAACTTTCTCTTTCTCATCGGCCTCTGGTCCGTAATAGTGGAGAGCTGAAACAATTACGCCATCATCTGTCCGCTTCGCAAAGAGTAAAGGACAAATGGGAAGCGAGGACGAGAACTCAGTAAGAGCCTCGTCCTGCAGATTGGAAAAATCGAAAGAATGTACTTTTTCGTCCACCGTAACTGTAAGCACATCGCCCTGTGCTGAATAAGTGACTGTGGCATCTGCACGTTGTGGGCTAAGCAAAATTTTCATTAGAATTCCCTCAGAACCAGCGGCCGATGGCTGTAATGTAAATGGTGTCGGCGCCGGAATAAGTACCGCTATTCACAGCATGAAAAGCAAAATTGCATGATGCCTGGTTGCCGCTGACGAGCTCAATTCTTACATTGTGGCCATTATTGTTAATGTGACCAGAAC